>JAUYBU010000426.1 GCA_030693045.1 Bryobacterales bacterium
TCCGTCCCGGGATGTCATCCTTTCCGAACATCCGCGTGAATTCACCCGGCGCATCCAGCGGCTTGGCCGAAGGCGGCGGCATCGGCCGGCCCCCGAACGGGTCCGCGGCCGAGCCCATGCCGGACCCGGTCTCTCGGAGCGGTTTCGGCTCCATCGGCGACTTGAAGAAACGCGTGAACTCGCCCGAATCGGCGGGCGGGGGTGGCGCGGGAGCCGGCGCCGGGGCCGGCGCCCCGGTCGAGGGCGCCTGGAACATTCGTGTAAATTCACCGGCCTGCGGCGGCCGTGGAGGGGCCGGCGGAACCGCCGCGCCGGGCTGCGTTGCGCCGGGTTGCGCCGCGCCGGGCGCCTGGAACATCCGCGTGAACTCGCCAGCCCCGGCCCCGGGCGGCGGCGGGGCTACCGGGGCGGGTCGTGGAGGCGGCGCCCCCGGAGTAGGCCGGTCCGGAGTAATGATCAGGTTCCGGAAGTCACCGCCTGCCGCGGGAGCGGGCGGAGCCGGCGCCGCCGGGGCGGAGTCGAACAGCGCCGCGAACGGGTCCGGCGGGGGGGCGGCGGCCCGGGGCGGAGGTGGCGGCGGTGGCGGTGGCGCCTGGAACGTGCGAGTCGGACCCTCAGCCGGCTGCGCCGCCGCCCGGGGCGGTTCCAGGGTCCCGAACAGTTGCGCGAACGCGTCGTCGCTCGGCGCCAAGGGGCGCGCCGCGACTGGTGGCCGGGCCGGGGGGGCCGGGGGCGCTGGCGGGGCCGGCTGCTGCTGCATTACGCCGACGGGGATTTTCCAGATCTTGGACTGTCCCAGCCCTTCCCTTCGAACCGCCGGAACCACCCGGTCAAGCCAGCCTTCCAGCGTCTCAAAACCCGCCGGCAGCACGGTGACGACGTAGGGCGTACCTTCGTGTTCCCCAATATCCAACAGCACCCCACGGTATCCCGGAGGCGTCTGGAGCGCACGTTCCAGCAGCGCGGTGGTCTCCGGCGTCTTTCCGGAGGTGAACAAATGCACCTGAACCGCCCGCCCGGTGGCAATTTCCCGGCCGCTGAAAACCCGGACGCGGTCTCCGCGGAGCAGTTCCAGTAGTTCGTACTTCTTGTAGAAGTCCATGACAGTCTCTCGCCGCCCGCCTGGTCCAAGGCGGACGGAAATATCGGCTGCACCGCTCACTTCCTATGGTAGAGTATATTCTTGCACGAAACGCTTCGGTGGGTTGAGCGCCGCCGCTCGACCGAAGTTCGCACAACGCCCAAGCACCGGACGGATTGACGTTATGAAACATCTATCCAGAGTCGTCTGGTCCGAGGGGATGTATCTGGGCCCCCACCAGTTCCAAGCGCAGAGCCGCTATTTCGAGGACTCGCTGAGCTTCGCGGTCTCCAACCTCTGGTTTGAGCCGTGGGGCCTGGCCGGTTGCGAACTCGACGCCGAGGCGCTGCGCAACGGAACGCTTTCGCTGGTGCACGCCCGGGGCATCTTCCCGGACGGCCTTTCATTTAACATGCCGGAGTGCGACGATCCGCCCCAGCCCCGGCCGGTCGCCGACATCTTCCCTCCCGTGCGCGACTTCATGAACGTGGCGCTGGCGGTTCCCGCGCGGAAACCCGACGGCCTCAACTGCGCCATGGACCCGGTGCTGGCCGAGACCGCCCGCTACGTTGCCGAGAAACACGTTCTGCACGATGAAACCACCGGGCGCGACGAGAAGCCCGTCTTTCTGGGCCGCAAGAACATCCGCTTCCTGCTCGACGTCGAACCGGGGGAGGGCCTGGTGACCCTTCCGCTGGCGCGCGTGCGCCGGGACGGCGCCGGAAGGTTCGTCTTCGAGGAAGCCTTCATTCCCCCCTGCGTGACCATTCGCGCCAGCGACCGGCTGATGATGATCCTCCGCCGTCTCATCGACATCCTGGAGGAGAAAAGCGCCACCCTCGGCGCGGCCAAGCGCTCGGGCGGCCGCTCCTGGGCCGAGTACTCCACCCGCGACATCGCCAGCTTCTGGATGCTGCACACCGTGAACGCCGCGCTGGGGCCGCTCCGGCACATGTTCTACGCCCGCCGCGGACACCCGGAAGAACTCTACTTTGAACTGTCGCGACTGGCCGGCGGCCTGTGTACGTTCGCGCTGGAATCGCACCCGCGCAGCGTGCCGCTGTACAAACACCAGCAACTGGACGAGTGTTTTGAAGCGCTCGACCAAATGATTCGCACGCACCTGGAGACCATCGTTCCCACCAACTGCATCTCCATCCCGCTGACCAAGACCGGTGAGTATTTTTACGAAGGCGTGGTCGCCGACCAGCGCTGCTTCGGCCCTTCCCGATGGGTTTTCGCGATTCAGTCTCCCATCGGCGAGGCCGAGCTGATTTCCAGGACCCCGGCGCTGGTGAAGGTCTGCTCGAAGTTGTTCACCCCGGAACTGGTCAAGCGCGCGCTGCCCGGGATGACGCTGACGCACATGCCCGTGCCTCCGGCGGCCATCTCCACGCGCGCCGACACGCAGTATTTCGGCATCAGCAAGGCCGGACCCTGTTGGGATCACCTGGTCAAGACCAAGCACGCCGGCATTTATATTCCGGGCGATCTGCCCAATCCGAAACCCGAATTGCTCGCTGTTGTGGAATCCTGAGAGACGACATATGTCCGAAAATTCAGCCGCCTCATTGCCGGGGCAGACACGCCGTCCCGACAACCTTGCACTGGCGTTTCAGGAGATCTTGACGGTGGTCGAGCGGCTGCGCTCGAACCGCCAGCCGATCCCCGACGCGGCCACCTTCCGCTATCAGTTCCGCGAGGCCCTCAAACAGGCCGACGCGGAGGCCCGAAATCGCGGCTACACCGCCGAGGATATTCAACTGGCGATCTTCGCCGTGGTGGCGTTCTTGGACGAGTCCATTTTCAACCTGCGCAGCCCGGTCTTCGCCGACTGGCCGCGGCAGCCGCTGCAAGAGGAATTCTTCGGACACCACATCGCCGGCGAAGTCTTCTTCCAGCACCTCCAGAAACTGCTCGGCGCCAACGAGAACCACACCACCGCCGACGTGCTCGAGATCTACCACCTCTGCATGTTGCTCGGTTTCGCCGGCCGCTATTCCATCGGCGGCCGCGCCGAGCTCCGGTCGCTCATGGAGCAGACCGCCGAAAAGATCCGGCGCATCCGCAAGACCTCCCCCGATCTGTCGCCGCGCTGGCGCATTCCGCCCGAGGCCGTGCAGGTCTCGGGCAAGGACCCCATGCTCAGACGCTTCCTGATCGGCGCGGTGGCGTGCCTGGTGCTGACGTTGGTCCTGTTCACCATCTATAAAATCGTTCTCAGATCCGGTATCTCGACACTTCAAACCGTGGCAGTGGAGGGACGGCGATGAACGTCTATTGGGCGAGTGGCGGCATATTCGTCATCTACCTAGTTTCCGCCTTTGCGATTACCGGGATGACCAAGCTGACCGGTTCCGACCTCTGGTTACTGCGCAGCGGCCTGGCTACGATGGGCGTCACCTCCTACGCGCTCTTCTACTACTTCATCCAGAAGCGCGAAGCGAAGAAGCAAGCGGCGGCCAGCACCGCCGCCGCCGGCGGGCAGGCTCCGGCCGCCGGCGCCGGAGGCGTCGAAGAGGTCGACATGCTGGTGAAGGACGCCGAAGCCAAGCTCGCCGCCTCCAAGCTGGCGACCGAATCGAAGCTCGCCAACCTGCCGGTCATCCTCTTGATGGGCGATCCCGCGACCACCAAGACCACCAGCGTCGTGCGCTCCGGCACGGAGCCGGAACTGCTGGCCGGCCAGGTCTACCAGGACAACAATGTCTTGCCGACGCGCGCGGCCAACATCTGGTTTGCGCGCGGGGCGATTTTCTTCGACACCTCCGGCCGGCTGATCGCCGATCCCGCCCGCTGGGTGAAGCTGATCAAGAAACTTCAGCCCGGCAAGCTGCGCTCGGTGGTTGGAAAAGGCGGCCAGGCGCCGCGCGCGGCCATCGTCTGCGTCGACCTCGAGCGGCTCATGCAGGCCGGGGACCAGGCGGCGGCGATGGCGCGCAACCTGCAAGCGCGGCTGGGAGAAATCTCCCAGACCCTGGGCGTCAACTTCCCCGTCTATGTGGTGTTCTCCAAGGTGGATCGGCTGCAGTTCTTCGCCGAATGGGCCCGCACGCTGAACAACGAAGAGGCCGCCCAGGTGTTCGGCGCCACCCTCCCGGTGCGCCCGGCGCTGGGGCAGGGCGTCTATGCCGAGGAAGAAACCAAACGCCTCGCGTGGGTTTTCAACGAGCTGTTCCATTCCGTCTGCGACAAGCGCATCGAGTTCCTGGGGCGCGAGCACGATCCCGAAAAACTGCCCTTCGCCTACGAGTTCGCGCGCGAGTTTCGCAAGGTGCGCGACTTGGTGGTTCAGTTTCTGGTCGATCTGTGCCGGCCCAGCCAATTGCGCGCCAATCCGTTTCTGCGCGGCTTCTACTTCTCCGGCGTGCGCGCGATCTTCGTCACCGAGCAGGCTTCCCTGCCCTCGACGCCGCGCATGCCCGGCAGTTCCTCGTTTCAGAACCTGGGCGGCGGCGGAGCCACCAGCATGTTCCAGGTGGGCGCCGGGCAGCAGCAGCAGCCCACCCCGCAGTCGATGGCGCAGCCCACCGCCAGCGTCACCAAGAAAGTGCCGCAGTGGGTTTTTCTCACCCACTTCTTCAACAGCGTGGTGCTCCAGGACCACGCCGCGATGGGCGCCAGCGGCGCCAGCACCAAGGCCAGCGGGGCGCGGCGGGCGCTGCTGGCCGCGGCCGCGGCGCTGTGTCTGCTGCTGGCCTTCGGCTTCACCTGGTCGTTCTTCAGGAACCGGGCGCTGGAATCGCGCGCGCTCGGAGCCGCGCGCGGCGTGCAATCGGCCGAAGGCGTCGGCGGACAGTTTCCCTCCGTCGATGCGCTGAAACGGCTGGAGACCTTGCGCGCCACCCTCGAGCAGTTGACCGAATACGAGCGCGAGGGCGCGCCGCTCGGCTACCGCTGGTTCCTCTACGCCGGCAGCGACATGTACCCGCACGTCCGGCGCATCTACTACAATAAGTTCCACCAGTTGATGTTCGGCCAGACCCAGGCCGGCCTGCTGGCCACGCTGCAAAGGCTGCCCGCGACGCCCGGACCCACCGACGAGTACGGCCCCTCCTACGACACCCTGAAGGCTTACCTGATCACCACTTCCCATCACGACAAGAGCACCCGGCTCTTCCTTTCGCCTTTCCTGATGGGCCGGTGGCTGGCCAGCCGCGAACTCGATCCCGAGCGCCGCGCCCTGGCCCAGAAGCAGTGGGATTTCTACTCCGAAGACCTCAAGCTCGCCAACCCGTTCTCGTCGGAAAACGACGCCGCGGCGGTGGACCGCGCGCGGCGCTACCTGGCCCAGTTCTCCGGCATCGAGCGGGTCTACCAGTTCATGCTGGCCGAGGGGAACCGCGCGAACCCGCCGGTCAACTTCAACAAGGAGTTCCCCGGTTCGGCCGAGGTGGTCGTCAATAACCGCGACGTGCCCGGCTCTTTCACTAAACAGGGCTTCGCCTGGATGCAGAACGCCATCAAGAAAGCCGACCAGTACTTCGGCGGCGAGCGCTGGGTGCTGGGCGACTACGCGCCGCCCATCGTCGACCGGATCAAGGTCGAGAAGGACCTCTCGGACCGCTACACCGCCGACTTCATCGCCCAGTGGCGCGGCTACTTTAAGAACAGCGTCGTGGTTCGTTACGCCAACCTGCGCGACGCCGCCACCAAGCTCATGAAGACCTCCGGCAACCAGTCGCCCTTGCTGGCGCTGTTCTGGCTGGCTTCCAAGAACACCAACGTCGATTCGCCCAAAATCAAAGAGTCCTTCGACGCAACTTACAAGATCGTCCCCCCCAGCGACATCATGCAGTTCATCGGCTCCACCAACCAGGGCTACATGAACTCGCTGATGACCCTGCAATCCGGCATCGAGCAGGCGGCCAACGTGCCCACCGGCCCCGATCCCAACCTCGCCAACCAGACCTTGCAGCAGGCCGTGGCCGCCAAAATCTCCACCCGGCAGGTGGCCAATACCTTCCGCGTCGATCCCGAGGCCAACCTGCACCAAACCACTCAGAAGCTGATGGAGGATCCCATCACCTGGGCCGAAGCCCTGTTGCGCGGCGTCGGGCCGGCGGAACTCAACGGCAAGGCCAAGGCCCTCTGCGCCGGCTTCACCTTCATCAATAAGTTCCCCTTCAACCCGGTGGCGCAGGCCGAAGCCACGCTCCAGGAAGTGGCCGCGATCTTCAAGCCCAAGGAGGGCGCGCTGTGGGTGTTCTACGACAGCTCGCTCCGCACCGCGCTGCCCAAGCAGGGCACCGAGTACGTGGCGGCCGCCGGCGGCCTCTCGCTGAACCCGCAGTTCGTCCACTTCTTCAACCAGGCGGCGAAATTCTCCGAGGCCCTGTATCCGGCCAACGCCGCCGAGCCGCGGCTGACCTACTCGCTGCGGCCGATGCCGTCGGATCAGTTCACCAGCATGATCCTGGTGATCGACGGCCAGTCGGCAACTTTCACCGGGCAGGCCGGGCCCAAGCAATACGTTTGGCCCTCGCGCGAGCTGCGTTTGAACGGCAAGCTGGCGGGAGGTTCCGAGATGGGCCTGCAAGACCGCCAGGGTCTGTGGTCGGCGTTCCGGTTCTTCGCCGACGCCGACCGGTTCGAAGCCGCGGCCGGCGGCTACAACCTCACCTGGGTGGTGCGGCAGGGCCGCGAGGCCCAGGCCGTGCGCGTGGGAGGGCGCGAGCTGACCTATCGCTTCTTCCTGGACATGGGCGGCGCGCCGGCGGTGTTCGACAAGAACTTCCTGGCATCGTTGAAATGCATTTCACAAGCGGCGCGTTGAGCGGCGCGGAAAGAGGTTCGAATGGCGTTGCAGCTTCCGGCGCGGATTGGCAAGTACCAGCTTGAAGAATTCGTGGGCGGCGGTATGTCGCATGTCTACCGCGCCATCGACACCGTTCTGGGCCGCACCGTCGCCTTGAAGATCCTGACCGAGAGCGGCTGCGCCGACGGCGAGGCCAAGGCGCGCTTCCTGGCCGAGGCGCGCATGGCCGGCAACATCGTTCACGACAACATCATCAGCGTCTACGATTTCGGCGACGAGCAGGGCCGCCCGTTCATCGTGATGGAGTTTCTGCGCGGCGAAAGCCTCAAGGAAGCCATCAAGAACAACCGCCCGCCGGACCTGCGCGGCAAGCTGGGCATCGCGCTGCAAATCGCCCGCGCGCTGGACTATATCCATTCGAAGAAGATCATTCACCGCGACATCAAGCCCGAAAACGTGCAGGTCGACGATTCGGGCAAGGTGAAGCTGATGGATTTCGGCATTGCCAAGAGCGAGGGCCTGCAATTGACCCGCGCCGGCTTCACCCTCGGCACGCCTTACTATATGGCGCCCGAGCAGGTGCTCGGCCAGCAGGTGACCAACCTGGTGGACGTCTACGCCTTCGGCGTGCTGCTGTTCGAGCTCTTGTCGGGCGTCAAGCCGATTACCGGCGATACGGTCGAGCGCATCTTCAACCAGATCCTTTACGAAGCCCTGGATCTGGAGCCGTTGCGCCGCGCCGGCGCGCCGCGCCGCATCTACGACCTGGTGGCCCACTGCACGGTCAAGGATCCGGCACAGCGCATCCAGGGCTTCCAGTTGGTGGCTCAGGAGATCGAAACCGCCCTGGCCGGGAAGCTTGAACCAATGCCCGCCGCCCCTCCCCCGCCCGGCCCGCGGCCGCCGGCGGCGCGGC
>JAUYBU010000510.1 GCA_030693045.1 Bryobacterales bacterium
CGGTCGGCTGGATTCAGGCCTCAACCTGTAATCATATCCAAGGTTCGTCGAGCCATGGAGGGTGGACCGCTCCCGGCCCGGAGGGCGCCCCGGTCGCGGTTCAGAAACGATTCCGAGCCGCGCGCGTCAGAAGCTGTAAAAGAATCCGGGGACACTCCGGGCTGGCTTCACGGAAACAACACGTTGGAGCGCCCACAGGCGTGTCCCCCAGGATTCTCTTGCTTCTCAGCAAGCGGAAGGTCAGAGACCCCCTTCTGCCGGTAGCCGTGGATCAGGTTGAAGGTGCGGCGCCAGCGCGTTTTGACGAAGAAGTTCTGGAGCAGGTCCAGCGCGTGATCGATGCCGATGGTGGGGTCGGCCAGACGCTCGGTGGGCGCGTCGTAGGACCAGTAGATGATCAGCGGCTTGCCGATGATGTTATCGCGCGGCACGAAGCCCCAGTAGCGGCTGTCGAGCGAGGAGTCGCGATTGTCGCCCATGGCAAAGTAGCGGTTGGCCGGGACCACCACTTCGCCTTTGACCACGTCCTTGTCCAGCATCGCCTGCGCCGGTTCGTAGAGCCGGACGTTGGGGACGCCCGGGAAGTTGTCGCGGTAGGAATCGAAGTACTCGGTCTTGTGGTACTTGTAGGGCTCGTTGAGCTTCTGGCCGTTGCGGAAGACCTGTTTGTTCTCGATCCGGATGCGGTCTCCCGGCACTCCGATCACGCGCTTGACGAACGTCTGCCGGATATCGATCGGATAGCGGAACACGATGATGTCGCCCTGCTGGAGCGGGCTGTAGGGCAGGACGTACCTGGTAATGGGTCCGGGCGGCGCATAGGCCAACTTGTCCACCAGCAGATGGTCGCCGATCAACAGCGTCTCTTCCATCGAACCGGTGGGGATCACGAACGCCTGGACCAGGGTCGTGGTGCCGAACAGAAGCAGCAGAATCGTGACGGTCCATTCGGCGATGGTTCCCCGAGGCGGCTCGGCCTTGCGTTTGGGTTCCGGCGCCTGGCTGGCGTCCGGGGTAGTCGGTTTTGTCTCGCTCACGGTACCTCGAAAAAGGGGCTCTCTTCATTCTACCGGAAACCCCAATAAATGCGTCAGCCTGGTATGGCCCCTTTATTGGGACAGACCAGTGTGTGCGTGGACAGGCCGGTGTGTCCACAAGGGACACACTAGCCAGTCCCCAGGGACACACTGGTCTGTCCCGAATTAAAGGGGCCATACCAGGCTGACGCATTTATTAGTCGGAGAAGCGCTTCAGGCGGAAGATCTCGATAAAGGAAATGCACACGTTCAGCAGCCCGACCCCGCTCACCGCTCCGCGAAAGTACGGGTTCAGCCAGATCCGGCGCCAGGCGGGGCTGAAATAGGAGAAGTAGTTCCCGTCCCACCAGTCCAGCCACGGAAAAACGGCCAGCGCGACGCCGATGACAAAGCAGAAGTGCACAAACAGCAACCCGCCCAATTTGTGGTACCAGTGGTAGACCCGCTCGGGCATCAGTGGGCGCCTCCCGGCGAGGCGAACAGACTTGGCTGCTTCGTCCAGAAGACCACCTGGCTGGCGAAGCGGACCGGGGCGTAGCTGAAACGGTGAAGGAAGGTTGGGCCGATGCGGGCCAGCGCGGCCGAATGGTCGGCCGTCGGGTAGCCCTTATTTCTGGAAAGGCCGTACTCGGGAAAGACGGCGTCCCACTGCGCCATGCACTGGTCGCGGGCGACCTTGGCCAGAATCGACGCGGCCGCAATGCTGCGCGAGCGCGCGTCGCCGTGGACGATCGCCTGCTGGGGACCCGGCCAGGCCAGCCGCACGGCGTCCACCAGGAGATAATCGCAGGGTGGATTCAACGCGGCCACCGCCCGCAGCAACGCCAGGCGGGAAGCTTCGAGAATATTCCAGCGATCGATCTCGAACGCGTCGGCCGCGGCCACCGCCCAGGCCGCGGCGCGCTCGCGGATTTCGAGCGACAGCGCCTGGCGCCGGGAGGGTTCCAGAAGCTTGCTGTCGTCCAGTCCGCGAATGGGCCTCTCCGGCGCGAGCACCACGGCGGCGGCGAAAACCGGACCAAACAGCGCGCCCCGGCCGGCCTCGTCGGCGCCGGCGATGCGCTGGAAACCCTTCGAGCGGGCCTGCCGCTCGAAGGCCATCGTGCACTGGAACCGCGCCGCCTTACCGCCGCGCACCGGATCGGATGTCCTCTCCGCCTTACTCGCGTTCACGCAGGCGGGCGGCCTTGCCCTTCAAGCCGCGCAGATAATAAAGCTTGGCGCGGCGAACCCGGCCGGTGCGGATGACATCGACGTGATCGATGACCGGGGCGTGGATCGGGAAGATCCTCTCGACTCCGTGGCCGAAGCTGACCTTGCGGACGGTCACCGTCTCGCCCATGCCGGTGTTCTTCCGGGCGATCACCGTGCCCTCGAAGGCTTGCAGGCGCTCTTTGTCGCCTTCCTTGATCTTCACGTGCACGCGGATGGTGTCGCCGGGACGGAATTCCGGAACGTCGGTCCGCTTGCCCTTGTTTACTACTTTCGTCAACAACGCGTTGATGCTCATTTCAATCCCTCGACAGTGCGAACACAGCCGCTCTGCCTCTTTCTCTCTAATAGTTCCGGCCGCCGGCGGCGGGTCTTTTCCAGCGCCGCGCGACGCCGCCATTCCCGGACCGCGGCATGATCTCCACCCAGCAGAACTCCCGGCACTTGCCAGCCCCGGAAATCCGCGGGCCGCGTGTAATGCGGCGAGTCCAAAATTCCGCGCTCCTCGCCCCCGTCTCCGAACGACTCGAAGACGCTCGACGCCTGGTTTCCCAGCACGCCCGGCAGCAAGCGAGCCACCGCATCGATGACCACCGCCGCCGCCAGTTCCCCGCCGCTCAGCACGTAGTCGCCGATCGACAACTCCTCATCGGCAAGCTGCTCGCTCACTCGCTCGTCGACGCCTTCGTAGCGCCCACACACCAGAAGCAACTCCCGGGCCTGGCTCAGCCGGCGCGCCACACTCTGGTCGAACAACTCGCCCTGGGCCGACAACAGAATCACCTTCCGCCGGCCGGAATCCCGCTCGGGCCAGATGGTTTCCACCGCTTCAAAGATCGGTCCCGGCTTCAGCAGCATGCCTTCGCCACCCCCGAAAGGGCGGTCATCCACACTGCGGTGCCGGTCGTACGTCCAGTTGCGCAGGTCGTGGATGCGGATCTCCACCGGCCCCGCCTGCCTGGCTCGCGCTACCACTCCGTGCTCAAACGGCCCCCGAAAGAAGTCCGGGAAGATCGTGAGCACGTGAAATATCATGCCCGGTTCACGTCCTTCAGCCCTTCCGGCAGATCCACGACGATCCGTCGGCGATCCGGCTCGATGGCCACGCAAATCGACGCCGCGAAGGGAACTAGCAGCTCACCCTCGGATCCGCCCACCACCAAAAGGGGCGGCCCCCCGAACTCCCGCCACTCGACCACCCGGCCCAGGCTCTGACCGGTCGCTCCTTCCACTACCTCGCAGCCGACCAGGTCGTCCTGGTAATACTCTCCCGGGGGAAGCTCGGCCCGCGCCGACGCCGGGATACACACTGCCGCCCCGCGCACTGCCTCGGCGTCGGAAATCGAATCGATCCCGGTAAACTTAAGAACCAGACGGTCCTGGTGCCACCAGGCCGCCTCAACCAGCGCCGGGCGGCCCTCACCTTCGATACGGCCGCCGGCAAACAAACGGACCTCGCGCAACCCGGAAAACCGGTCCCGCCGGCCGCTCAGCGACTCCGCCAGCAACTCGCCCCGTATGCCGCGCGGGCGGACCAATCGGGCGAGAGTGATCCAGTCTTCCATTTCTTACTATACACGGACGCCCAGGCGGCTTGCCGCCCGCACACGCGCCGCCCGCTATTCGAGGATTTCCAGCGTGAAGCGCCGGTGCAGCTTCATACCGGCGGCGCCCAGCAGGGTTCGAACGGACCGGGCGGTCCGGCCCTGCTTGCCGATCACTTTCCCCAGGTCGGTTGGAGCCACGCGCAACTCCAACACCGTCACCTGTTCGCCCTCTACTTCGCGAACGCTGACCTGCTCGGGAATATCCACAAGAGCCTTCGCGATATCCTCCACGAGTTGCCTGATTTCTGACATCCCAAGCCTCCTGCTGCCGCCATCATAGCACCCATTCGAGGTTGACGCGCCGGCAGAGGTCGTCGCCGCCTTTTACGCCACGGGCTCGGCCGCCGGGGCCGGGTGGGCCTTCAGCAACCGCTCCACGGTCTTGGAAGGCGTGGCCCCCGCTCCTACCCAGTGGGCAACCCGCTCATGGTTCAGTTGAACCTGAGCCGGCTTGCTCACCGGGTTGTAGAAACCGACAACCTCGATGGCCCGGCTGTCCCGGGCGCGGTCTTTCTCAATTACTACCACCCGATAGGTGGGTTTCTTCTTGGCGCCAAACCGCGCCAAACGGATCATCAACATGGAAACCACATCTCCTGAATCTATGCAATCTACCGTCGTGCGTCCGCTCCCCCGCCCAGAGGGTACCCGGTCGCGGCTCGGAAACGAGATCCGTGACTGAGCCGCGACCGTCAGGGAGCGGTCATCTATTGCGACGCACTACACTTCCGTTACGGCTGGTCGCCAAAAAAGGGCAGCTTGAGTTTCCCCAAACGCTTGCCCATGAACCCGCCGGAAAAAGTCTTCATCATCTTGCGCGCCTGCGAGTACTGCTTGAGCAACTGGTTCACTTCCTGCACCGAGGTGCCGCTGCCGCGGGCGATCCGGCGGCGTCGGGAACCGTTGATTATCATGTGATTGTCGCGCTCTTTGTGGGTCATCGAATCGACGATCGCCACCACCCGCGTGATCTCCTTCTCGTCCACCTTGGCGTTCTTGAGATCCTTCAACGGCCCGATCTGCGGCATCATGCCGAGGATCGATTCCAGCGACCCCAGCTTGCGGAGCGACTTCAACTGATCGCGAAAATCCTCCAGCGTGAACTCGTTATCGATCAGCTTCCGCTGCATCTCCTCGGCCTTCTTCTGATCGATGTTTCCCTCCACCTTCTCGATGAAGGAGAGCACATCGCCCATGCCGAGAATGCGCGAAACCACCCGGTCCGGGTGGAACGGCTCCAGCGCGTCGAACTTCTCGCCGATGCCGACGAACTTGAGCGGCTGGCCGGTCACGAAGCGGATCGACAGCGCTCCGCCGCCGCGCGCGTCGCCGTCCATCTTGGTCAGGATCACTCCGGTGATACCCAGTTGCTTGTGAAATTCGTCGGCGCTCTTGACCGCGTCCTGACCGGTCATCGCGTCGGCGACAAACAGGATTTCGGTCGGCCCGAGCGCCTCTTTCAACAGCCGCAGCTCTTCCATCAACTGGTCGTCGATGTGCAGCCGGCCCGCCGTGTCCACCAGCACCACGTCGCGGCCCGTCTGCATCGCTTCGCGCCGCGCCGCGCGGGCCAGCTCGACGGGAGTCGTCTCTTCCGCCGCGCCCTCGTAAACCGGCAGACGAATGTCGCGCCCGATCACGCTCAACTGCTGGCGCGCCGCCGGACGGTAGATGTCCACCGAGACCATCAGCGGACTGTGGTCGTTCTTGGAAAGCCAGCGCGCCAGTTTGCCGGTCGAGGTGGTCTTGCCCGAGCCTTGCAGGCCCACCACCAGCACGATGGTGGGCGGCTCGTTGGCCATCCGCAGCTTGGACTGGTGCGTGCCGAGAATCTTGACCATCTCCTCGCGAACGATTTTGATGACCTGTTGCGAGGGCGACAGCGCGGTGAGCACCTCGACGCCCATCGCCTTCTGCTTCACGCTTTCAATCAGTTGCTTCACCACGCGGAAATGGACGTCGGCCTCCAGCAGCGCCACGCGGATCTCGCGCAACGCCACTTCCATGTTCTCGGCCGTCAGTTTCCCTTCGCCGCGCAGGTTCTTGAAGACGCGCTGGAGCTTTTCCGAAAGATTCTCAAACATGCTTTAAGTCCGGGTGGATCCTCGCGCTGAGCGAAGCATCGGACACACTACCGCTTTCCGAGGGCAGTTCTTTCATTATAGGGACTTTGCCCGCCGGATGTCATCTCGGATCACCCGGGGCCGGGCCTGGCTGGTCCCCGCGGAATTGATCCCCGTCCCCGGATCTTGCCCGCCCCAGGGGACGATCTTCTGGTATAGAATATCTTATGTCCAGGGGCCCGAAGCGGGAATTCTGGCGGAGACGGAAATCCCTGGCTACACAGGTTCAGGCAGATAGGAGGAATCGGAACATGAATGATGAGACGAGACCGGCAAACGAAACGGAGGAGCAGGAGGTCGAATCGCGCCGAACGTTGCTGCAAAGAGGCGCCAAGGTGGCTTATGTCGCTCCGCTGGTTCTGGGCAGCGTCATGGCCACTAGTACATTGACAAGATAATATCGAAGCATGTAGAATGGCTGCATGAGGCAGACTGACTTGCACTTGAAGGAAGCCGATCGGTTTACCTTGAACGCCTTTCGCAGCAAGGGTGTGCATCTGGCGCGAGAAGTCAACCGCGCGCATGTGTTGAGGGCGTTGGATGAGGGCGTTCCCGAAGTGATGATTTGCCGGGTGTTGGGTCTCGGTCGCACGGCGCTGTGGCGCACTCGGGCCG
>JAUYBU010000445.1 GCA_030693045.1 Bryobacterales bacterium
CCTCCCGCCCGGCGAGCGCGCCCGCTTCCGGCAGTTGACGGAAAACTACCGCCGCTTCCGCCAGGCCCGCGCCGCGCTGGTCAAGCTCCATCGGCGCATGCTGGCCACCATCGACCAGTTGGAAAAGACACTGCGGCTGCCACCTCCCAAGCCGGCTGCGCGCAGGCGCAAATCGTAATGGACTTGATCGGCCTCCAGTTCGACCGCCCCTTCGTGCTGGACGCTTTATCGCGCGGCGAGATCGATTACTTGGAAAACGTCTCCGAGGCCGCGGAAGCCGACTTCTTCCGCCACCTCATGCGCCGCGATGTATTGAACCGTCTGGCCGAACACTACCCCACCCCGCGGAAAAAGCAGGAAGTCCCCGTCTGGCTCTACCTGGCCAGCGAACTCACCCTCAAGCTGCACGGCTCCCAGAGCTATCACGCCTTCCCGCGCCTGCTGCGCTCGGGCGGCCTCATCGACGCCCTGGGGCCGGAACTGGGCGGCCGCAAAACCACCCACCCGGAAACCCACGATGTCACCCTTTCCTGTCCCGGCTTCAACCACAAGAACGACTACGACCGTCAGACTCCCTGCGACCAGGACTTCCTGCGCAAGTTCGCCCGCGACACCCAGACCGACCGACTGCACGCCTGGTTCAACCGGGAACTGCCGCGCTGCTTGCGTTCGCTGCGGCTGTTCGACGAGGAAGGCCTATTCATCGGCGACGGCTCCTACCTGTTCGTCCCCGACAATGAACACTACCAGGACTCGGACCTGCTGTGGTTCGACGAGCACAATCATCCGGTCGATCCCAAGAAGGTGGATCTGCGGGACAAGCGTTACCAGCAGAATTGTCCAATACAAGATGATCCTGAAACGCGACTTGATTCCAATACAAGATGATCCTGAAAATGGAGGTGGCGGGGTAGGCGTGCTGCAGCCGGGTGCACATGCAAATGCAGAATGCCGAGACGCTGAGTCCGGATGGTATCCGGGAGTTCCTGAACCTCAGCCGAGAGATCGAGTTCACCGCTCAAAACCGGGCCGAGGTGTACGCCTGGGTGCAGCGGACGTTGGTGGCCCAGGAGTATGCCCAGCAAGGCAAGAAACGGCGCGGCATACTCCGGGCCTACAT
>JAUYBU010000525.1 GCA_030693045.1 Bryobacterales bacterium
TGGCCGCGCCTGGCGAGCGCCGCGGCGAGCTGGTTGATAGATCGCGCCTGCACCTCGAGTTCCCCGCCGGACTTGGGCTCGCGCTTCGGCTTCGGATTCGGGTTGGCCTCGATGATGGACGCGCCGACGGACTTCGCCGCTTCGGCCACGCTCAGGATCTCCGCGATGGTCTTCTCGGCGGCCGCGGCCTCATGCAGCGGCCCGCCGTGATACACGATCGGGATCCGCATGCCGTGCTTTTTGATGAGTTCCCTGGTGCGCGACAACGCGTCGCCGGTCACGAAGCTGGAGACCAACTCCATCCGCCTGTAGCCGGCCTTTCGCGTGGACTCGAAGACTTCCGGCAGACCCTCCAGCAGCGGTTTCTTTTGCTGGTTGAACACTTGGGTCCAAACGTACACCTGAGCGGCAAGCTGGGGTTGATAACGCGGCCCGGCGCCAGCCAGCGGCGCGGCGGCGAGCGTCCCGAGGAATTCCCGGCGCGGAAGGGCTTTTGATTTCATGGCGGCTCCTAGTCGATGATCTAAGTTAAGGTTCTCGCGTGTCCCAAGTCAACCGCACCATCCTGCTCAGCTTCGCTCATCCCGACGACGAGAGCTTCTTCATCGCCGGCACGATTCGCAAGTACGCGGATGCGGGCGTGCGCATGGCGCTGGTGTCGGCGACCTCGGGCGAGGCGGGAAGCCCGGGCGATCCGCCGCTGTGCGCGCGGGAAGATTTGGGGCGCGTCCGCGAAGCGGAGCTGCGGGCGGCGGTGGAGATCCTGGGCATCGATGAACTCGAACTGCTGCGCTATGCCGACCGCGGGCTGGCGTCGGCGCCTCCGGACGAGATCCGCGGCAAACTGGTGGCCGCCATCCGCCGCCTGCGCCCGCTGGTGGTCATCACCTTCGACCCCAACGGCGTCAACAACCATCCGGACCACGTGGCCTGCGGCCGGTTCACCATGGACGCCGTGAACGCGGCCGCCGACGCGCGCTGGCACCCCGAGCACGGCGCCCCGCACCAGGTGGCGCGCGTGTTGTGGACCGCGCCGGTGCGGCCGTACTCGATGGGGCTTATGGACGATCTTGCCTCGCACCCCGGCATCGATTACCTGTTCGACGTCCGGCCCTGGTCCAAACCCAAAGCCGCCGCGCTGCTAGCGCACGCGACGCAGCGCAAGAGCGTCAATCGGCACTTTTTCGACAACCCCGATTGCGACCGCAGGTTAGGCGTCGAAGCGTTGCGGCTGGCCTGGGGGCAGGCGGCGGAAAGGCGACCCGCCGGCGACGTGTTCGAAGGTTTGGATTAGGCACAGCCTGAAGGCCGTGCTACTGCTCGGGTTTTGGAACGCCTGGGGTAAAATTTTACAGTTTTGGCCTCCTTCCCCGGCACGGGGCCACCTTCCGGGGTGGGTGCGCACATGGCCAAGAGCCCACTGGAGCGGCGGGATTTGGTAGAGACCGCCGCCTCGTTAAGAGAGGAGGCGGCCTATCTTTTCGGCCGTAAGTTGAGCCACTTCCCCACAGAATGGATATCGGCTACATCCCCAAAAATAGCCGTGCTGCCCTTCTCTAATCACCATCGCGTGATTGCGTCGACAATGAGGAGGGTTTTGCTCCAAATCGACAATCCGTGCGTTGACCCGCACTTGCCGCATGGCATCGTCTTGTGCCCGAATGGTTGGCAGTCTTTCGTTTAGTTCCCTGATTTCCTTCATCACTCTCTTGCGGACTGCGCAGGAGGGGAGCCTGCCTTTGATCTCAACAAGCCGGCCCATCATCGCCGTATAATCTTCGAGCGTGTCCACATCGATCAATTCCTCTTTGAGCTCAATAAACAGCCGTAGCGGATCTGAGATCGCAGGCAGGCTCTTCAAAAACTCGATGTCGCTTGGAGTGAAAAGGGATCTGTGGGACAGGAACGATTGCCTCAGCGCCGTCAGCCGTGCGGTGATGACGTGAAGCAACTCTTCTTCTTCAGTGTTGTGTTCAACCGAAACTTTCAGCTCATCTATGATCTTTCGGACGTCCATGGGAGGATTTGCACCGTGCGGTTGTGATTTGCCTATCTGGTTCGGGGCATCGGCGGCCCCGAGCGCTGCGGACCGGGGCGGCCACGCGCACGATTCTAATCTCACTCTTCCATCGACCCCTGGCCATATTTACTTTAGAGTATGCTGGCCAATCCATCAGCCGGCACTTGCCCGCCAGCGACGCGTTCGAAGGTTTGGATTAGTCACAGCCTGAAGGCCGTGCTACTGGCGCACGCGGAACGCCACCACCGCCATTGGCGGCAGCGTGATCGAGATCGACTGCGGCCGGCCGTGCTTAACCACGCTGTCGGTGGAGACCATGCCGCCGTTGCCGACATTGCCGCCGCCGAATATCTCCGCGTCGGTGTTCAGAACCTCTTCGTAGAAGCCGGCTTCGGGCACGCCGATGCGGTACCGATGCCGCGGCACGGGCGTGAAGTTGCAGGCGAAGACCAGAAAATCCGACGGGTCCTCGGCGCGGCGGATGAAGGACACGATCGAGTGCTCGACGTCGCGGAAGTCGATCCACTCGAAGCCCGCGTGGTGGAAGTCCACCTGGTGCAGCGCGCGGTTTTCGCGATACAGTCGGTTCAACTCGCGCACCAGCGTCTGCAACCCGCGATGGCAGGCGAACTCAACCAGCTCCCAGCGAACCTGCGCCGCCGGATTCCACTCCTCGTATTGGCCGAGTTCCTGGCCCATGAACAGAAGCTTCTTGCCCGGGTGCCCGTACATGTAAGCCAGGAAGGCGCGGGCGCTGGCGAAGCGCTGCCACTCGTCGCCGGGCATCTTGGCGAGCAACGACCCCTTGCCATGCACCACTTCGTCGTGCGAGATCGGCAGCACGAAATTTTCCGTGAAGGCGTAGAGCAGGCTGAAGGTGATGTTCTGGTGGTGGAACTTGCGGAAGATCGGCTCCAGCGCGAAGTAGTCCAGCATGTCGTGCATCCAGCCCATGTTCCACTTCATGGTGAAGCCCAGGCCGTTCAGGTACACCGGGCGCGACACGCCGGCAAACGCGGTGGATTCCTCGGCAATGGTCACCGCGCCGGGAACCTGGTGGGCCAGTTCGTTGAACCTTTTCAGAAACTCGATCGCCTCCAGGTTCTCGTTGCCGCCGAATTCGTTGGGCGTCCACTCGCCGGGCTTGCGCGAATAGTCCAGGTACAGCATCGACGCCACGGCGTCCACGCGCAGCCCGTCGATGTGATACTTCTTCAACCAGAACAGGCCGTTTGAGATCAGGAACTCGCGGACCTCGTTGCGGCCGTAGTTGAAGATCAGCGTGCCCCAGTCGCGCTGCTCGCCCTTGCGCGGGTCTTCGTGTTCGTACAACGCCGTGCCGTCGAAGTAAGCCAGGCCGTGCGCGTCCTTGGGAAAGTGCGCGGGAACCCAGTCCACGATGACGCCGATGCCCGCCTGGTGACAGCGGTCGACGAAATGCATGAAATCGTGGGGCGCACCGAAACGGGAAGTCGGCGCGAAATGGCCGATGACCTGGTAGCCCCAGGAACCGGAGAACGGGTACTCCATGATGGGCAGCAGCTCGATGTGCGTGTATCCCATCCGCTTCACATACTCGACCAGCGTGTCGGCCAGTTCGCGGTAGCTCAGCGAATGCCCGTTCGGGTCGCGCATCCAGGACTCCAGGTGCACCTCGTAGATGGAAACCGGCTCCTTCAGCCACTCGCGCCGGGAGCGCTGCTCCATCCATTCGAAATCGCTCCACTGGTAGGTGTCGAGGTCCGCGACCACGGAGGCGGTCTTGGGCGGCACCTCGCAGGCGAACGCGTATGGGTCGGCCTTGAGCTGTTGATAGCCGCGGAAGCGGGACCGCACGAAGTACTTGTAAGTGGCGCCCGCCCCGATGCCGGGGATGAAGATTTCCCAGACTCCGGAACTGCGCATACGCATTGGATGGCGGCGAGTGTCCCAATCGTTGAACTCGCCGACCAGCGAAACCACTACGGCGTTGGGCGCCCAGACGGCGAAACGCACGCCCGCCGCGCCCTCGAACTCAGCCAGGTGGGATCCCAGCGAGCGGTAGCTTTCGTAGTTGGTGCCCTCGGCGTGCAGGTGCAGATCGAAATCCGTCACCAGGGGAGCGAAGCGATAAGGATCGTCGACCTCGATCGTGTCGCCGTTCCACAGTTTCAGGCGCAGGCGGTAGGGTTTCGGCGCGCCCTTGAGAGCGGCAGTGAAGAAGCCCTGCCAATGCTGTTTGGTCATCGGCGTGACGCCGCCGCCGGTGACCATCTCGGCCGCCTCGGCCTGCGGCAAAAAGGCGCGCACCTCCCAGGCTTTCGAGCGGCCGGCGGAGGTGGAGTGCGGACCCAGAATGCGGAACGCATCGCCATGGTAGCCGCCCACGATCGCTTCGATTTCCTCGTGTGTGATCACGTACCCGCTATTATGGCAAGAATGGACGAATTTCTACAGCGGCTGCCTAAGGCCGAGCTGCACGTCCACCTGGAAGGCTCGATCGAACCGGAAACGCTCCAGGAGCTGGAGCCGTCGCTCACGCGCGAGATCATCGACGACAATTACGCCTGCGGCGACTTCCCGGCCTTCATGCGGGCCTACAAATGGGTCAATCGTTTTCTTCGCACGCCGGACGATTACGCCCTGATCACGCGGCGGCTGCTGGGCCGCATGGAGCGCGACAACGTGCGCTACGCCGAGATCAACCTTTCGGCCGGCGTGATTTTGTGGAAGAAGCAGGAGCTTGCCGCAATCGACGAGGCGGTGCGGAAGGCGGCCGAAGGCTCCGCGGTCCAGGTGCGCTGGATTTGGGACGCAGTGCGGCAATGGTCCGCCGGGGAGGCCATGCGGGTGGCCGAAATGGCCGCCGAGCGCATCGGTTGCGGCGTCGCTGGCTTGGGGCTGGGGGGCGATGAAACGCGCGGCCCGGCCGAGAAGTTCGCCGGCGTCTTCGCCTTCGCGCGGCGCAGCGGGCTGCACCTGGCGCCGCACGGCGGCGAAATCACCGGGCCCGAGTCCGTATGGGCGGCCGTCGAGTTGGGCGCCGAGCGGATTGGCCACGGCATCGGGGCGGCGCGCGATCCGCGCTTGCTCGAAACGCTGCGCGAGCGCGATATCCCGATCGAGATTTGCATCACCTCGAACGTGGTTCTGGGCGCGGTCGAGCGCCTGGAAGATCATCCGGTGCGCCGTATCTTCGACGCCGGCGTGCCCATCACCCTCAACACCGACGACCCCGGCATGTTCCGGACCACGCTCACGCGCGAGTTCGAGATCGCGCGCGATGTCTTCGGATTCAGCGAGGACGAATTGCGCCTCGTCGCCGCCAACGGCTTCCGCTACGCCTTCAGCTCCCAATTCCGGGGACAGGCTACGTAACCTCGGATCTCCGCCCGGCTGCGGGCGGAGATCCGAGGTTACGTAGCCTGTCCCCGGAAT
>JAUYBU010000576.1 GCA_030693045.1 Bryobacterales bacterium
TTGTTGGGCCTGGCTCTGGCTTGCGCCTGGACGCCCGGAAAACGGTCGGTCTTGACGTTCCATTCGGGCGGGTATCCGGATTCGCCGGAGGGGCGCTCCGCCCGGCCTGGGACCTTGCGGGGATTTGTGTTCCGCCGGTTCGACTGCATCATTGGGGTGAACCCGGAAATCGTGTAGATGTTCGGGCGTTTCGGGGTGGAGGCGTCGCGGGTGCGTTGCATCTCTCCTCAAGGGCTCCCGCCGGAGCCGCCCCGGGATCCTCTCTCGCCCGAGTTGGAGCGGTTCTACGGCTCTCACGATCCGGTGCTGATGACGGTCGGCCTGCTGGAACCGGAATACGATCTGGCCCTGCAGATCCGTTCACTGGAGCGCTGGCGCCGGCGCCATCCGGAGGCGGGGCTGGCGATCGTCGGATCCGGCAGCCTGGAAGGCGAGTTGCAGCGTCAAATCGAATCCGTCCCCTGGCGGGATCACATTCTGTTGTGCGGCGACGTACCGCACCCGGTAACCTTGCGCGCCATTGCGGAGGCCGATGTCCTGCTGCGAACGACGCTTTACGACGGAGACGCAATTTCGGTGCGGGAAGCGCTGCACCTGGGCACTCCGGTAGTGGCGACGGATAACGGGATGCGCCCGGCCGGAGTGCGCCTGGTTCCGATGGGGGACGAAACGGCGTTGGACGCGGCGCTGGAAGAATGCCTGCAGGCGAACCCCGGCCCCGGCCCAGAGGGCGCCCCCGCGGGCGGTGACGAGAACCTGGCCCGGGTTCTCGAGGTGTACGAAGAACTGCTGCGGCGCGGTTAACGGGCGGCGCGGACGGCCTGGAGGGCCCGTTTGACGGCCGATTGCAGCACACTGGCCTGCGGCAACCGGCCCGAGACGACATCCGCTTCGACCAGATCGAGCAATCCCATGTCGGCGCCCAGGTCGCGCCGATCCGTCCCCGCGTTCTTGAATTTGCTCTTGGCGGTCAAAGCGTACTTCTTCTTCGCCGGATCCGTGAAGCCGACGGCTTCGATCTTGGCGGGGAAGAAGTTTCCGCGGGGGTAAATCGGCTCGATGTCCTGCCCGTACATGACATTCCGGGTGATCGTGCCGCCTGGGAAGTAGGTGTCGATCGCCAGCACTCCGGAACCCTTGCTATCGCCGAAGATTCCGTAGGTGTTGTGCGGCGAGATGTTGTTGCGGTAGACGACTCCCTGGCTGGGCGCCCCACTGGCCACCAGAATACATTTCCCCGGGAAAGCGGTATTGTGCTCGATCCGAATGTTTCGCGCGCCGGACAAGATCATCACGAATGTGCCGTCGGCGGATCCGTCGAAAGGCCGGATGGCGTCAAACAAGTTGTCGCTGATGGTGATGTTCGAGGTTTGGCCGGCCACGGGGACGAAGTAAGCGAAGTTAGTGGGCGCCGGGGCGCCGTCCGGCCAGGCGGATTCCAGGACCAGCGTCCGATCGTCGGCGATCTGCTTGATGGCCCGGGAAACATTGCCGGCCACCAGATGATAACCGGGCTTCAATTCAGCCGTGAAGCGGGTGTCTTGCCCTTTGACCTGGGTCCCGCCGATGGTTACTTTGCCCGTTGCCGGCGTTCGACACGCAGACCGCTCGCTATCCCTGCCCAGGATATTCACTCCGCCGCCTTCGGACCTGCGGACGATGTTGTGACTGAAGGTAACGTCCTGAATGACCGCCCAGGGGTAGTCGCCCGCTTCGCAGGTACGCACCGTGAACAAGATGGCGAAACCGCTCTGCCCGCCGATCCAGTTGTTCTCAAAAACGTTGTATTGCACGTCCACATTGCGCGCGCTCTTCAGTTCGAATAAGTTTTTGACGCGCCACTTGCCGTGCCAGCTCATGGGCCGCGTGACGTAGTTGTTATAGAACACTATGTCGGCGGGGACCATGTGTTCAATGGCCGGGGCGGCGCCGCCGAACATCACACTCATGCCACTGGCTTCCAAACGGTTGTTCAGGATCACGTACGGGCCGGGACCGTTCCAGCCGGCAATATCCTGCGAGTCCTGAAAATCGCTGGCAAAGTCGGTGAAGTAGGAATTGCGGATGATGGTGGAACGCGAGTTCAGCGCGATGCCGCGCTTGCCGCCGCGGTTGGGATCGCCGTGGACCAAGACCCGGTCGAAATCCAGGTTGTAGGCCAGGGAGTCCGGGTCCTTGGTGGTGGGGGAGCCTAGCGAAATGAGGTCGTAGATATACACGCCCGCGCCGACAGTGAATTCCACGCCGGCGACACGGTAGTCGTGCGCCCGGGCTTCGGTTTGCAGGACCGATTCGGCGTTGGGAGTCACGAGCTTGGGCATGAACTTGGACTCGGCGGCGGTGACGCGAACTCCCTCCGGCAGCGCATCCAAAGCCCGGCTGGCGATCGTGATTGGGGCGTCGCCTTGCTTGGCGCGCAGGAGGAAGTTTCCAGTGTAGGTCGCGCCCGCTTCCAGCAGAATCGTATCTCCGGGGTTGGCGGCATCCAGGGCCTGTTGCAGGTTGCCGCCCCCGGGAACGTAGCGGGTGGCCGGGGCGCCGGAATTCTGCGCGCGGATACGGGTCGGGCTGGTGAGGATCCACGCCAGCGCCGCCAGCAAACCCAGCGCGGCCATACTCAGCAGGATCGATTGGGCTGCGCCAAAGCGGCGGCCGCCGCGATTGCCAGCGCTAACCGGGTTCATGGGTCAATTCTACCGCCGATGGCCGGCGCGGCTAAGGTGCGAGGCTACATCCACCCGCGCAACCTGTAGTACACGATTTTGGCGGTCTCTTTCACCAGGGAGAGAAACACCGACCAGCGTTCTTCGATCCGCATGTACTGCTTGCGGGCGTCTGGAATCGGGCGCGGCGCGACGTCCAGTCCGGCGGCGCGGAAGCAGCGCACGGCGCGGTGCATGTGGTAGTCGCTGGTGAGAAGAACCTTGGTTCCGGCGATGCCGCGCAGGCGGGCGGCGCATTGCAGGGCGCTTTCCCGAGTGCTTTGTGAGTTCGGATCCATTTCGATGCGCTCGGCGGGTACGCCGGAATGGACCAGGAAGTTTCGCATCTGCCCGGCCAGGGGAGCGCCCGGGGTGCCGCCGCTGATCAGGACTCGCCCGGCGACGCCTTGCCGCCAGGCCAGAACCGCGTACACCGCCCTCCAGTAGGAAGAGCGCCCGAGAAAGTCGCCCTCGATGGAATCGCCGGCAAGGACAATCAGGACCTCCCCGGAGGGATCGTTCCACGGGCCGGCCAGCCAGGAAGCCCACCAATACGTCAGCGGAGAGAAGGTGACCGCCAGAACCAGAAGGCCCAGGGCGGCCAACCCCCGAAGCGCCAGCGCGGAGATGCGTTGCCGGGCCGGCAACCGGGGAACGGGCTCGATTCTGGAGGGCGTTCGGAACTCAGTCACATCCGTGCACCAAATATAACTGATCTGGCTGCAATGTGTTAGGGGATTGACCCAGGGGGCGGGTGGTTGACCGTATGTTAATACTAAAATAGGGGTGACAAGGATGACGACACGGCTTCGCCTGACTCACGGTGCATTACTGGCGCTGGCGCTAAATACTCTCCAGGGACAGACCCTGGTGGGCCTGCGCACGCAAAGCAAAGATGTGGACTTCAGGGCCGCAACTGCAACGGCCCCCTTCAAAACCGGCACGATTCTGCCGTCTACCTGTCAGACTGGAGAGGCATTCTTCAAGACCGACGTTGCCGTCGGTCAGAACCTCTACGGCTGTGTGGCCGCCAACACCTGGGCGGTTCAGAGTTCCGGCGGAGGGTCCGCGTTGCCGATCAACGATTTCCAGCCCACGGTGAACGGCCAGATGCTCGCTGTAGCGGAAGGCCGGGCGCGCATTGGAAACTACGCCCCCGTGCTAATTGCCGCCGGGTCGGTCACCTTCGCCTCCGGCAGCGGCAACGTGAAGGTGTTCATCGACGCCAGCAATAACCTGGTCTGCCACATGCAGACGGGCATCGTGGCAAGCGCATCCGGGGCGCTGGCTTGTTCCAATGTTTCAACGCCGACTTATCCGGCCAACTCCATTCCGATTGCCAATGTTACAGTGACCGGCGCCGTGCCGGCGCTGACCGGCGACGACCGGGCCTTCCTCACCAACAGGGGCCTCAGCGCCGCAACCGGCATCAGCATAAGCGACTCGGGCGGCGTGGCGTCGATCGGCATCGACACGGCCACGGTGCCGCAACTGGGAGCCGGGTCCAACGACTTCACCGGCGCGATCTCGGCCCTCGAGTTGCGCCTCCTGAGCGGGTCGGAGGGGACCTGCTCGTCCTCAACTCGCGGGCGCATCGTGGTAGTATTCGGGGGCGCCGGGACGGCCGACAGCATTCGAATTTGCGGCAAGGACGCGGCGGACGCCTATGGTTGGTTGACGCTTCTTTAGGCGAGGACACATGCGAACCTTCATCATTGGACTGATCTCGATTCCGGCTCTCTGGGCCGCTCCGACCGTCACCACCGTTTGCGCTTCCGGTTGCGATCAGAGCAATCTTCAGACCGCCATCAACGCCGCCGCCGCCGCCAACAGCGGGCCGCAGATCGTCGAACTCAAAGCGGGCGAGAACTTCGATACGCAGTACGGCTTTACGCTCCCGGCGCGCTCGGGAAGTTATACCGGGTGGATCACGTTGAGATCGAGCCGGGTCTCGGAGTTGCCGGGTAAGACTCGCGTGGGGCCTTCCGACACCGCCAAGATGGCGACGTTGAGAGTCACGTCGGGCGGGTACACTCCCGTCCTATACACAAACGGCCACCCGTCCTCCTACTGGCGGTTGGAGGGGCTTGAGTTCACGGTCTCCACCACCAGCCTGAACCATCTTGGCTGGCTCATCGGAATCGGTTACGGCACCGACGAAGCGGAAACCGAGCCGTCCAAGGTCTCGCATCACTTCGTCATTGACCGCTGCTACATTCACGGAATCGCCTTCGACAACGGGCCGAAGGATGCAATCCGGCCCAACGGGGACAACATCCGGATTCTCAACTCCTATATCAGCGAAATCAAACGGGACGATGGGGAGTCTCATGGAATCCTCGGTTACAGCTTCAACGGGCCGTTATTGATCCGCAACACCTTTGTCGGAGGCGC
>JAUYBU010000595.1 GCA_030693045.1 Bryobacterales bacterium
CCAGAAACGAATACAGGCTGCTGGAAGCGATCAGCGCGGCGGCGCGCACCAGTTTGGCCCGAATTGGCAGCGCTTCCCCGGATCCGGTTCGGGCGCGCCAGCGGATCGCCAGAAGCGCGGCCAGGCAGATCTGGCTCACCATGATCATCGCGCTGCGCAAATTCTTCAGCACCAGGTAAGGGCGCCCCGCGATAACCAAAGGGGCAACCGTCGAGTTGAGAGGTCCAAGAACATTGACCTCCGACACCAGCAGGAGACTCGTTCCGGACGCCAGGAACGCCCAACTTGCCCACGACTCATGGAAGACGGCGCAGGCAACCAGGGGGATGGCCGTGTACTGGTCGGCAAAGGCCGGGGTGAATGCGTACAACGCCATGAGGTAAAGCAGGAACAGTTCGTCGGCGCCCCGCCGCGCCAGCGCAACGCCGGCCGCCAGCATCAGCCCCAGCCACAGCGCCTTGAATCCGCTCATTATCGGAATCCACTGGAAGGATGCGCCGCTCATGCGGATGGGCAGGGACAACTGGAAGGATGAGTCGATCGAGCGGATGGGCACAAACAAACCAGCCGTTATCGGCGTCAGAGAGTTTCCGAACTCGCTGCTGTAGCCGAGAACGTTTTTCGCGATGCCGGTCCGCGAAGCCGGGTCTCCCAACCAGGGGATGAAAGCGCAGAAAAACACCGCGTATGCCACCCCGGCATAGAGCACCCGGTAGCGCAGCTTTCCCAACGGTCTCCAGAAAAGCAGCCACACGGGGAACAGGAACAGGATGTGTTTGACGATCAGCGACAAACCCGTCAATCCCGCCGAGACGGCCAACGCGGCGGGCCTGGGCCTCCCCCCGCGAATCATCAGCCACGCCAGCAACGCACACAGCACCGCCACATTATCGAACTGAGCGTGAAAGCCCGAGATGAGCAGACCGACGGGCGCCAGCAGGAACACAAGCGCGGCGGCGTGCGAGTATGCCATGGCCAGCGCAAGCCCGATCAGCACGTCGGTGGCGGCCAGAAATGCAGCCACCAGCACATGGAATCCTTCGCCGGCGTCCCAGCCTATCAGATTCGAGAGCCACGCCAGTCCCGAGACCACGAATGCCCAGATCGGGCCATAGTTGTAGCGTTGCGTGTTTGCGTACACGCTCTTGCCCTGCTCCATCAAACCGGAAACGATCTGGTACGATTCGAGGTCGAGGTTATGCCCTAGCGTGGCCAGCGCCAATTTGACCGCCACCGACACGACGATCGCGGCGATCAGCGACTTCTTCCGCCTCGCCGTCAGCGCGGACCTGCGCAGCGCCAGCGGGACAACCGCGGCGCTCAGCAGGAAGAAGGCGATCACCAGCGCGCCCGCGACCGGCGGGGTCGGAAACGTCATCCGAAGCATCCTTTGACACTGGCCATGCTAGCATGGAAGTTCCCCGGATGCTTCAGGCGCCGCCAGACGTGTTGGCTCGAATTGTCGAGCAAAAGCGAGTGGAACTCGCCGCGCTGGGACCCTGCCGTCCGGAGTTGGAAGCTCGGGCCGAGGCCGCGCGCGCCGGCCGTCGCGGTTTCCGCGCCGCGCTCGAGCGGGCCGCTCCGGCGGTCATCGCCGAGGCCAAGAAGGCCTCGCCGAGCAAGGGCATTCTGGCCGAGTCGTTCGATCCGGCGGCGATTGCGCGGGCTTACGAACGCGGCGGTGCGGCGGCGTTGTCGGTTCTGACCGACGAGAGGTTTTTCCAGGGGCGTCTGGAGCATCTGGAGGCGGCGCGCGCGGCGGTCTCGCTTCCGGTTCTGCGAAAAGACTTCACCATCGACGAGTTTCAGGTTGTCGAAGCCGCCGCGCACGACGCCGACGCGATCCTGCTAATCGCCGCGATTCTCACCGTTGGGCAGATGCGCGACCTGCGCGAACTGGCCGCCCGCTACGGCATGGCGGCGCTGGTGGAAGTACACGACGCGGAAGAATTAGAAAGGGCCGTTGACGCGGGCGCGGATCTGATCGGCGTCAACAACCGCAATCTGCGCACGTTCGAAGTGACGCTCGACACGTCGCTGCGATTGGCTGAGAGGATGCCGGCGGGCGCGCTCGCGGTGAGCGAAAGCGGCATTCATTCGCGCGCGGACATTCGGACGCTCATGGACGCCGGCTATCGCGCGTTTCTGGTCGGTGAGCACCTCATGAAGGCGGCCGACCCGGCCGAAGCGTTGCGGGCGCTGGTCCAATGATTGTGAAAATCTGCGGCATCACCAACCTGGAAGACGCGCTGGCCGCGGTGGACGCGGGCGCATCGGCGCTCGGGTTCAACTTCTTTGAGAACAGCCCGCGCCACATCGCTCCCCAGGCCGCCGCGCGCATCGTCGAGCGTCTGCCGGCGGGAATCGTCAACGTCGGGGTCTTCGTCAACCATGCGCCGGAGGCGGTGTTGGAGATGATGCGCATGGCGGGCCTGGATGTGGCGCAATTGCATGGCAACGAGCCGCCCGCGGCCGTGCCGCGCGGCGTGCGCGTCTGGAAGGCGTTTTGCGTTGACGGCAAGTTCCGTCCCGAGTTCATGGAAGCCTACGACGCCGAGGCGTTTCTGCTCGACGCGCCGTCGGAGGCCCTGTACGGTGGAACCGGCAAGACGTTCGACTGGGCCCAGGCGCGCGGACTGGGGCGCAAGATCGTTCTGGCCGGCGGGCTGGACGCGGCCAATGTGCGCGCGGCCGTCGAGATAGCGCGGCCATGGGGCGTGGACGCCTGTTCCAGGATCGAATCCGCCCCCGGACGCAAGGACCATGTGAAGATGAGAGAGTTCCTGAAGGCGGCGCTCGAATGATTTCGCAACCCGATGCGGGTGGACATTTCGGACCTTACGGCGGACGATACGTGCCCGAAGTCCTGATGGCGCCGCTGGAAGAACTGGAGCGGGCCTACCAGGAGGCTCGCCGCGATCCCGCGTTTCAGCGGGAACTCGACGACCTGCTCGCCAACTACGCCGGCCGGCCCACGCCGCTTTACCTGGCGCGGCGATTGAGCGAGACGCTCGGGGGCGCGCGCCTATATCTGAAGCGCGAAGACCTTCTGCACACCGGCGCGCACAAAATCAACAACTGCCTGGGGCAAGTGCTGCTGGCGCGCCGCATGGGCAAGCGGCGCGTGATCGCCGAGACCGGGGCGGGGCAGCACGGCGTCGCCACGGCCACCGTTTGCGCGCTCTTCGGTCTGGAGTGCGTGGTCTACATGGGCGAGGAGGATATGCGCCGGCAGCGGCTCAACGTCTTCCGCATGCGCCTGCTGGGCGCCAAGGTGGTGGCCGTCTCGAGCGGCAGCCGCACGCTCAAGGACGCCATCAGCGAGGCCATGCGCGACTGGGTGACCAACGTCCTCACCACGCACTACCTGCTCGGCTCGGCCTTGGGCGCGCATCCTTATCCGGTGATGGTGCGCGACTTCCACTCGGTGATCGGCGTCGAGACGCGCCGGCAGATTTTCGAGCGCGAAGGACGCCTGCCGGACGCCGTCGTCGCCTGCGTTGGCGGAGGCTCGAACGCCATCGGCATTTTCCATACCTTCATCCCCGATGAACAGGTGAAGCTGATCGGCGTCGAAGCCGGAGGCCGGGGGCCGGCGCTGGGCGAACACGCCGCGCGGTTTTCGGGCGGCGCGCCGGGTGTGCTGCAAGGGGCTTACAGCTATCTGTTGCAAGACGACGACGGGCAGATCGCGCTCACGCACTCTGTTTCGGCGGGGCTGGATTATGCGCTGGTCGGGCCGGAACATGCGTGGCTGCACGATCGGGGCCGGGCCGAGTACGTCTCGGCCGGCGACGGGGAGGCCATCGCCGCGGCGCGCACGCTGGCGACCACCGAGGGCATCCTGCCGGCGCTCGAGTCCGCGCACGCGGTGGCCGAAGCCATCCGTCGCGCGCCCGAGGCAAAGGGGCAAATTTTCGTCGTGAACATTTCCGGGCGCGGCGACAAGGACATCGACATCTACCGCGAGAATCTGAAGGACCTGGATGCCTG
This sequence comes from Bryobacterales bacterium, assembly GCA_030693045.1. GTDB lineage: Bacteria > Acidobacteriota > Terriglobia > Bryobacterales > Bryobacteraceae > JACQZT01. Next base: position 3,994 of record JAUYBU010000595.1, read on the forward strand.
AGACACGCATCGGCCGGCTGTTCGAACGCCTCCGCGGGGAGGGCCGCAAAGGACTGATCGCCTATCTGACGGCCGGCGACCCGGCGCCGGAGCGCACCCCGGCGCTGGCCGCGGCGCTCGAGCGCGGCGGCGCCGCCCTGATCGAATTGGGCGTTCCGTTTTCCGATCCCGTCGCCGACGGACCGGTGATCCAGCGCGGCGCGGCGCGGGCGCTCAAAGCCGGAACCAGGCTCCGCGACGTGATCGAGATCGCGCGCCGGATCCGGCGGCAGTCGGAAATCCCGCTGTTGCTGTTCACCTATCTGAATCCGGTGCTGCGATACGGTTTCGAGGCGCTGGCGCGCGACGCCGCCGCGGCCGGGATCGACGGCTGCCTGCTGACCGATCTGAGCGTCGAGGAGGCCGCGCCGCACGTAGAGGCGATGCGCCGCGCCGGCCTCGACACCGTGTTCCTGGCCGCGCCGACCTCGACGCCCGAACGGCTGAAGCTGGTGGCGAAGTACTCGAGCGGTTTCATCTACCTGGTTTCGCGAACCGGCGTGACCGGCGAGAGCGCGACGCTGGGCGACGCGGTCGCGCCGCTGGTGGCCTCGGTGCGGGAGATTTCCGGCCTTCCGCTGGCGGTCGGCTTCGGGATCTCGCGGCCCGAGCACGTAGCCCAGGTGTGCCGCGTGGCCGACGCCGCCGTCGTGGGCAGCGCCTTCGTGCACCTGATCGAGCGGAACCTGGAAGACGCCTCGCTCGAGGCGCGGCTGGAGGCGTTCACGCGCGAGCTGACGGCGCCGCTGGGGGAGGCGCAACGATGACTCACGAAGAGGGACTTCGGATTCTGGGGGACTGCCGGGACCGGATCGACGAACTGGACCGGCGCATCCTGGAGCTGATCAACCAGCGCACGCGCGTGGTGGAACAAATCGGCCAGATCAAGCAGGAGTTGAGAATGCCGATCTACGAGCCCAGGCGCGAGGACGAGGTGTTTCAGAACGTGACCGAGAACAACCGGGGACCTTTGCCGACGGAGGCCGTGCGCCGCGTCTTCGAGCGCATCATCGACGAGATGCGGACGGTCCAGAAGATCCGAATGGAGCAGCGGGCGGCGGCCGAGGCGGCCCGTCCGGAGGAGTAACATCATGCTGGTCGTCATGCAGGAAGGCGCCACCGAGCGGCAGATCGAGACGGTCATCGACCGGCTGGTGGAGATGGGGTTCACCGTGCACCGCTCCACCGGCGTCCGGCACACGGTGCTCGGCGGCGTGGGGCCGAAGGACGATTTCGACACGGCCGATTTCGAGGTGATGGACGGGGTCAAGGAATGCCACCGCATCATGTCGAGCTACAAGCTCGCCAGCCGCAACTTCCGGCCCGGGGGGACGTTAATCTATATGGGCGGCGTCGAGTTAGGCGGCCCGGCCGTGGTGCTGATGGCCGGGCCTTGCAGCGTCGAGAGCCGCGATCAGATCTTTCGCGCCGCCGGACAGGTGGCCGAGGCGGGCGCCAAGGTGGTCCGCGGCGGAGCGTTTAAGCCGCGGAGCTCGCCCTACAGCTTTCAGGGTATGGGCGAAGAAGGTCTGAAGCTGCTGCGCGAGGCCGCCGACGAGCACGGCCTGCTGACGGTCAGCGAAGTGATGGATCAGACCCAGATTCCGCTGGTCGCCGCCTACGCCGATATTTTGCAGGTGGGCGCGCGCAACATGCAGAACTACAATTTGCTCAAGGAACTGGGCAAGATCCAGAAGCCGGTGCTGCTTAAGCGCGGCATCTCGGCGACGCTCGAGGAACTGCTGCTGTCGGCCGAATACATCCTGGCCGGCGGAAACTACGACGTGATCCTGTGCGAGCGTGGCATCCGAACCTTCGAGACCTACACGCGCAACACCATGGACATCTCGGCCATCCCGATCATCAAGAAACTGTCGCACCTGCCGATGATCGCGGATCCGTCGCACGGCACCGGCCGCCGCGACAAGGTGCTGCCGATGGCGCGCGCAGCCGTCGCGGCGGGCGCCGACGGGCTGCTGATCGAGGTTCACCCGGACCCCGATCACGCACTCAGCGACGGCGCGCAATCGCTGAAGCCGGAGCAGTTCGCCGAGCTGGTCCAGCAGTTGCGCATCATCGCGCAGGCGGTGGGCCGGACTCTGTAACGCCATGCGGACGGTTGCCATTGCCGGCGTTGGGCTAATCGGCGGATCGTTCGCGCTGGCGCTGCGCCGCGCCGGGTTCGACGGGCGGATCTTGGGCGTCAGTTCCGAACGCACCATCCGCGAAGCGCTTTCGCTGGGCGTGATCGACGAGGGCGTCCCGCTGGCGGAAGCCGCCGAGCGCGCCGACCTGATCTATCTCTCGCAGCCGATCGCGCGGATTCTGGAAACCATCCCCGCGCTGGGTCCGCTGTTGCGGCCCGGGTGCCTGGTGACCGACGCGGGCAGCACCAAGCGGCGGATCGTCGAGGAGTTTTCGCGCAGCCTGCCGCAGGGGCAATTTTTGGGCGGCCATCCAATGGCGGGCAAGGAGACGCGCGGCGTGGCGGCGGCGGAGGCGGCGCTGTTCGAGGGCCGCACGTACGTGTTGACGCCGGTGGATGAGGCGCAGCTTGAGACGCCGGCCGCGCGCGAATTGCGTTCGTGGCTGGATCGCATCGGCGCGGTGACGCTGGTCATGGACGCGAGTGTGCACGACCGCACGGTCGCGCTCACTTCTCATTTGCCGCAACTGGCTTCCACGGCCCTGGCCGCGATGCTGGCGTCGCGGCTGGAAGAGAACCTCCGGCGCGCGGCGGGGCCCGGCCTGGTCGATATGACGCGCCTGGCGATGAGCCCCTACGATGTGTGGCGCGACATCCTCGAGACCAACAGCGGTCCGGTGGGCGAAGCGCTGGAGGCTTACATCGAGGCGCTGGAGACTTTGCGGAGCGACCTCAAAGATCGGTTCGTCAGCGCCGGCGCCTTCGCTGCCGCCCTACGCCGCAAAAAAGCGCCCGACTCGTCGGAGTAGCACAGCCTTCAGGGTGTGTAAAGTGACACAGCCTGAAGGCTGTGCTACCGATTAGAACATTAAGCGGAGCGAGAGCTGGATTTTGCGCTGATCGCGGGTGCCGGTGAAGGCTCCGAAATTCGCGTTGATCTGCTTGCCCGCGGGATCGAACCGGGCGCCGGTGTCGTAGCCCGAGAACTCGGTGTGGTTCCAGAGGTTGTAGAATTCACCGCGGAGCTGGAAGTAGCGCTCCTCACCCTTCCACGGGATGCGCTTGGAAACACTGAAGTCCCAGTTGTTCCAGGCTGGGTTGCGCAGGATTCCGATGCCGGCGTTGCCAAAGGAGCGTTGCGGCGTGCGGGCGAACGCATCGGTGTTGAAGTTCTTGAAGAACGTCCGCTGGCTCTTCGGCAGGTTGGGGTCGCCGACGACGTTTATGACGGCGCCTTCCTGGGAGCCGGTGATGTTCTGGCCGTCGGAGGTGCTGAAGCCCGGCCGGAACGGGCTGCCGGTCATGAACACGGTGGTGCCGGAGATCTGCCAGCTATCCGTCACCATGCCCAGAGGCTTGTTGTTGAGTCTCTTACCCAGTCCCGGAACCTCCCAGGAGTAGTTCATCACCAGCATGTGGCGGAGGTCGTAGGTCAGGGGGCCATAGTTGCGGCTGCGTACGGGGAAGTAAACGCTGACGCCGCCGAAATCGCCGTCGGAGACGCCCAGCGTCTTGGCCCAGGTGTAGGAGGCGCCGAACTGAAGACCGTTGGTCATGCGCCGGTTGGCGGAGACCTGCAAGCCGTGGTAGTTCGAAGTCCCGTCGAAGGTGCGCATGTTGATGTTGCCCATGCCGAGATAGGGCCGAAGGTAGTTATCCGGCAGAGGGCTTCCGGTGGTGGAATCCACGTTCTTCGGGTCGAACTGGGCGTACATGGGGATCGAGTTGATGTTGCGCTGGATGATCATATGCCGCGCCAGGCTGCCGACGTAAGCGACATCGATCACCGAGCGGAAGCCGAGTTCGCGCTGCACGCCCAGGCTGAAGTTCATGGTCATGGGCAGGGGCTGTTTGGCGCTCTCGACGACGGTCACACCGGGAGGTCCCACCACGCCGCTGGCCTGGAGGAAGGTATCCAGGTTTCCGAAGGAGACCGTGGGGTTGTAGGAGACGGGCGGCTGGCCCACGGTGCCCGAGTAGACGTTGCCCTGCGGGCGGTCGTAGAACATGCCGAAGCCGCCGCGGATGGCGGTCTTTCCGTTGCCCCGCGGGTCATAGGCAAAGCCAATGCGGGGCGCAGTCGAAAAGGGCGTGGTGTAGAGGCCGTCGGGGGCGCCCTTGCCGCCGATGGCCATGCCCGGCGCGTAGTTGCCGGAACCCGGCACGAACAGCCCGATGTAAGTCACCGGGGCAAAACGGCCGGTGCGGGGATCGACGGCTCCGCGCCTGTTGGTGGCCGGATCGATGGCCGGCCGGTACATCACGGCGGCTTTACTGAGATCGTAAGTCGAGGGGATGAAGGTAGTCAGGAACTGCCGGTCGTCGTGCGTCGCGGGCGAAGAATAGAAGCGGATGCCGAGTTCCAGATTCAGTTTCTTGGAGGCCTTCCAGGAGTCCTGGGCGTAGAACTCGGTCTGCGTGTAGCGGTAATGCGAATAGGTCCGCATGCTGGCTTCCGAGTAGCTGTTGAAGTTACCCAGCAGGGCGTTCGAGAAGGCGTAGTTGGAATCGAACGGGTTGTTGGTGTTGCGGCCGAAGTCGAACGAGCCTCGGGTGTTGCCGCCGCCCACTTCGTCCTTGCGCATGCGCTCGATGTAGATTCCGGCCTTCAGCGTGTGGGTGCCCAGGACTTTGGTGAAGTTGTCGATAAAGGAGAACACGGGGTTCGCGTTGGTGTAGGGAATGTTGCCGATGCCGCCGTTGATGCCGCTCTGCACACCGCCGAAGCTGACGTCCGGAATGGCGCCGGATTCGTTGCCCCCCGGATACCACTGGCCGATGTTGCCCATCTTGCCGCGCGCGATCCGGTCGGGATCGGTGGGATTGAAGGTCTGGGCGCGCGTGCTCCAGCCCATGGTGAACTCGTTCACCAGCGTCGGACTGAAGGTCTTGGCGATGTGCAACACGGCGCTGCGCCCGCGTTGTGGACGGAGCGTGTTGTACATATCGAAGTTATGGCTGCCGGCGGTCCAATTGCCGTAGGGGTGGTTCTCGTCGTCATTGTCGCGGGTACCGCGGAAATAGGCGTTCATCGTCTGACTGATGTTGTAGTCGATGCGGAACAGGTCTTCCCGCCGCGGGAAGGATCCGCTGACGTTGGCGCGGTAGTTGCGGCGGTACAACAGCGCCGGATCGGTCTCCGTGTAGTTCGGGAGCGGGAAGAAGTTGAGAACCGTCTGCCCCAGCTTGTTGATTCGCGATTGCGGAATCACGTTGCCGGCGAAGTTCTGCCCCGTCGTCGGGTCCTTGATAAGTATCACCGCGCCGTTCACGTCGCGGGTCTGCGAGTAATCCCCGGTGCGCTCGATGGCCGTCGGCGTGGTGACGAACTGCGTGCCGGGAAAGTTGCGCCGCCGCACGAATTCCTGGGACCAGAAGAAGAACAGCTTGTCCTTGTTCTTGTTGAAGCCTCCGCCGTAGACCGGGCCGCCAAAGGTGTAGCCGAAGTTCTGGATGCGCTCGACGGGCCGCACCGTGCCGGTCCGGTTGCGGAAGAAGCTGTTGGCGTATAGGCTTTCATGGCGGTAGTACCAGTAGCTGCTGCCGTGAAAGTCCTGCGTGCCGCTCTTGATGGTGACGTTGATGGTGCCGGCGCTGCTGCGGCCGTATTCGGCCTGGTAGTTGCTGGTCAGCACCTTCACCTCGGCCACCGCGTCCATGTTGGGCTGGACGTGCGAGCCGCTGTTGGATCCGGTGTCGGTGTTCTGCACGCCGTCCAGCGAGAAGTTAATGGAAGTCGAGCGGCCGCCGTTGATGTGCACGCCGCCGGCGCCGGGCCCCTTGGAGACGTCGCGCGACTGCATATTCTCGTCGTAGATGCCGGGCAGCGTGGCAATCAGCGCCACGAAGTCGCGCCCGCGGATGGCGGTGTTGAGCAACTGCGTGCCGGTCACCAGCCCGGCGCGCTCGCTCGACGCGGTTTGCACCGGAGTCACCTCGGCGGTCACCTCCACTCTCTCCGACAACTGGCCGACCTGCATGACGATCTCGCCCAGTGTGCGGCGCTCGTTCATGGTTACGCCGACGTCCCTCACCTGGTGCGACCGGAAGCCGGCCACCGAGATCTCCACGGTGTAGGCGCCGGGCAGCACGCTCGGAAACACGAAGACGCCCGCTTCATTGGTCGAGATCGTCCGCGCACCGCGAGTGGCTTCATTGGTCAGCGTGATTTTGGCGTTCGGAATGACGCTGCCGGCGGGATCTTTAACAGTGCCGGTCAGCGCGCCGGTGATACTCTGGGGAAAAGCTGGGAAAGCGAGCAACAGAATCAACAGTCCTGCCGCCGCACTAAAGCAAATGTTTCTTACCATAGCTAGTAGTATATCTCCGTTGCGGTCTGGAGGGGCGGTACAATCGCTCCGATGGTTAGACTACTCGCTGTGTTGCTTGCGGCGGCCTGCTGGGCTGGGGCTGCGCCGCCGGTTTATGTCGCCCTTTGGTTCGACACCGAAGACTACGTCGAGCCCGCCGCCGATGACGCCGCCCTTCGCATTGCGAACGACCTTACGGCGCTGGGCGTTCGCGGAACGTTCAAGATGGTGGCAGAGAAAGCCCGCGCGCTCGAGCGGCGCAAGCGCGCCGACGTCCTCCGCGCGCTGGCCCTGCACGACATCGGCTACCACTCGGAGAACCACAGCATGCCGCCCACGCCCGCCGTCTATCTGAACGGTCTGGACTACTATCAGGGCGCCGCCGAGTTCGAGCGGCGCGAAGGGCCCGGCGCCATCGACGTGCGCCGCATCTTCGGCGTGGTTCCGAGTTGTTACGGGCAGCCGGGCAGTTCCTGGGGGCCGCAAAGCAACCTGGCGCTACGCCGCATGGGCATTACCGTGTACCTGGACGAAGGCTCGCAAGTCAGTCTGAACGATCAGCCCTTCTGGTACGGAGGTTTGCTGTATGCCTTCCACATGGGTCCCTACACGCTGCGGGCTTCGCTGGATTCCAATGCGTCCGTGTCCAATGCGCTCAAGGAGTTCGACCGGGCCGCTTCCGAACTTGAGCGCCGGGGCGGAGGGCTGATCAGCACTTACTATCACCCGACGGAATTCGTTACCACGCAGTTCTGGGACGCGGTGAACTTTTCGCGCGGCGCCGGCCGCGAGCCTTCGCAATGGCGAATGCCCCAGCGCCGCACTCCGGAGGAGTCCGAGCGTTGCTACCAGGCGCTGCGCGCCTGGGTCGCACACGCCAAGGAGCGGCCCGGCGTGCGGTTCGTAACCGCGCGCGAGTTGGCCCAGATCTACGCCAGTTCCGAGCCGCCGTCCGTGGAAGCCGCCCGAATCCGCGAACACCTGCGCGGCGGAATCACGTTTCTTGACACTCCCGCCGGCGCGCTGTCGCCGGCCGAGATGGTGCAGTTCCTGCTCGGCATCGAGCCGCGATTCGTCGAAGGGCCGGAAGCGCGCCTCTCATCGACCGTCGAATCCGCGCGCGTCCCGCGAGTTGCCTTCGACCGCGCCGCGAAGGACGCCGCCGACTTCATCCGCAAGCGCCGCGCGTTGCCTTCGCGGGTCTGGATCGGGTCACAGTACCTGTCGCTGGCCGATTTCACGGCCACGCTGGCGGGCGACGATGGACGCTCGCCCGAGGTCGAAGTGCGAAAGGGCGCGCTGCTGTTCGAGAAGCACTTCGCCACCGACGCGCGGCGCGCCTTCAGTTGGGCGATCCATCCGGAAGGGTTCAACCCGGTGGAACTGATGGAACTGGGCCGCCTGCAGGGATGGACCCTCAAGCCCGCTCGCCTGCGCTGACACCCCGCTCCCTGACGGTCGCGGCTCGGAACCAAGGCGCGCGTTTCCGAGCCGCGACCGTCGGGGAGCGGTCGCGGCGACGTCAATCAGTTGAGACGGCCGCCGCTCCACAAGATGGCGCGGCGCACCAGCAACCGGTAGGCCGGGTGCAGGTGCGACTTGCGGTCGTGGCCCGGCTGAATGTAAACCACGCGCGATTTCTCGTACGGGCTGATCCAGCCGACCACCCGGTCGCTGGCCGCGGCGTCGGTCTCGAGCAGCGGCCTGGCCTTGGGCGAGATCCACATCTTCTTGTAGGTCTCTTCCCACAGGTGCAGCGGAAACATGCCGGCCGTGATGGGGTGCTTGCCAACCGGGCGCACGATGATGTCCTGGTTCTGCTTGTACTCGGACATTGGGCTGGCGCCGTCGGCCTTGACGAAGTAGCGGCCGCCCGATACTTCCTCCACCCACCAGGGCCAGTTGGCGTGATCGGCGATGGCGTGGTGCAGCACCACGACGCCCTTGCCGCTTTCGACAAACGCGCGCAGGACTTCCTTCTCCTTGTCGCCGGCTTGCTCGGTGAGGTCATAGAATACGAGCACGTCCCAACGCTTGCGGATGTCGCCGTTGAAGGCGACGTTACGCGGCGCGATAAAGGCGCCAATGTCGGGCTGGTCTTCAAACATCGACGCGAACGTGGAATCGTAGGCGTGCCCGCCGGTCACCACCAGCACGCGCAAGGCGTTGGGCTCGCGCCGCTGATACGGAACCTCGGGCGCGACGGTCACGTTTCCGGTCGCCGCCCACTCAGTGGCGCGCGCCACAACCGCGCGGAAGCCCGGCTCGTACATCGCCGCCGCGTCGTGCCCCAGCGTGATGTGCAGCGTGCGGCCCTTGCCGTAGGCCACGGTCCAGATGATGGGCTGATCCTTGCCGGTGCCGCCGATCTTGGGGTCGTCGAAAGCGACGCCGATCACCTTGGATTCGGGCGCCACCGTGAAGTTGTGATACAGCTCGTCGGTGGGCTGGAAGGACTCGCTCATGCCGCGCGCCAGGGGATGCTCGCGGTCGGTGAACCGGACCTGGAAGGTGTGGCGCTGGCCGTGGCCGTTCTTGAGTTCGGTCCACCAGGCGCCGATCATCTTGCGCCATTCCGGCCAGATTGGCTCGACGATTCCGGTGGGCTGGAAGCCGGGCGTCTTCACTTCGAAACCGCCGAAGGCGTAACTGGCGCCGTGCAAGGCCACCAGTCCTTTGCCCGAGCGCACGAACTTCTCGACGGCGGCTTCCGTTTCGGCGCCCCAGCGCGGGCCGTGATAGTGGACCAGCAGCGCGTCGTAACTCGCCAATGTCTTCTCAGTCGCGCCCGCGAAGGACTCGGTGGTCCTGACGTCGAAGCGCCCGGCGTTTTCCAGCGCGCGTTCGAGCAGCGGAGTCGTCAAACGCCACTCGTGATCGTTCTCGCCGCTGACGATCAGGACGCGAACGGGCTTCTGCGCCAGCGCGCACGACGCCAGCAAGGCAGCCACGGCAATCATCTTAGACATGTTGAGCACCGATAACCCCGGTCAAATGTTCCAGACTCCGCCGGGCCTGCGCCGGAGTGCCGCATTCCACCGAGAGCACGCCGTCGTAGCCGCCGCCCTTGAGGATCTCCACCACCCTAGTCCAGTCGATGACGCCGTCACCGCAGGCGCAGCCCACCGGGGTTCCGGTCACCTGGCCGCGTTCGGCGTCCGACTGCTGGATGGAGATGTCCTTGGCGTGAACGTGCACCACCAGCGGCAGGCAGGCCTTCAGTCCCTCGTACGGATCTTCGCCGCCCAGCCAGGCGTTGCCCGTGTCGTAGTTGATTTTGAGCATCGGCGATGAGACCAGCGTGGCCACGCGCAGCAACCCCTCCGTGGTCTTGGTGATGCTCTGGTGCGGTTCGATGGCGATCCGGACACCGTAGCGTTCGGCCCATCGCAGCACGGTGGTGAGCGTGTACCGCATGACCTGGAAGGCGTCGTCCAGGGCCACCCACTCGGGCCGCACGCCCTCGTCGGTGTTGAGCACCGTGACGCCGAGGTCGGAGGCGAAACGGATCGCCTTGGTCAGGTAGGGAACCGAGATTTCGGGCCGCATCAGCGGGCAATGCGCGCTGAGGCTGGACGCCGTGAGCCCGTGCCCGGCGAGCAGGTCCTTCATTTCGAGCGGGTCGTCGTCCATCGAGAAGGAATGGAAGTAACCCGCTTCGCTCAGCAGTTCGCGGCCGTCGTGGACCAGCGGCTCGACCATCTTGTATCCGATCCCGGCGGCGCGCTCGACGCCCTGGCGGAACGAGCGGTCCTCGCAGCGGATGAATTCCATGTTGAGACTGATGCCGATGGCCATGGTGGGGATTATACGGCAGTGCCGCAAAGCCGCGCAATCCGCAGCCGCAATTGTCGAAGAACTCCTCACCGGGCGGGCTGTGGCCGCCAATTGCCGGCGTTCGGATACAATGACAGGGACGCCGGGGAGGCGCAAAATGTCATTCCTGAAAGAATCCCTCAATCGCAGACATTTCATGAAAGTCGCGGCGCTGGGCGCGGCGCCCGCATTGTTCGGCGCCAAGGCCGGGATGTACGTGTCGTTGAACGGCACGCTCACGGGCGGCAGACGAGGGTGGCCCGAGTTTGCGCGCCTGGCGGCCAGCCAGGGCTACGGCGGAGTGGACGTGAACCTGGGCGCGGCAATGAAGGAGGGCGTCGACGCCACCCGCGCGCTGCTGGCCGAACTGAAGATCAAGCCGTCGATGGTTTCGCTTCCGGTCCCGGTGCGGGGAGAGGAAGGGGCCTTCAAGACCGCAATGCAGCGCCTGGAGGAGAGCGCGAAGTTTGCGGCCGCCATCGGCTGCCCGCGGATGACCACGGTTGTCCCGGCGGCCTCCGGCACGCCCAAGGCAGAGTTGCGAAAGCTATTCAAGGACCGCCTGACGGCGGTCGGCGAAGTTCTCCAGCGTTCCAAGGTCCGCTTGGGACTCGAGTTTCTGGGGCCGCTGCACATCCGGACCAGCCAGCCGCACGAGTTCATCTGGCGCATGAGCGACATGCTGGAGTTCGGCAAGGAATGCGGGCCCAACATCGGGCTGCTGCTGGATTCCTGGCACTGGTACCACGCCGGCGCCACGGTGGCCGACATCCTGGCCGCGGGCAAGTCGCGCATCGTCCACGTGCACGTCTCCGACTGCGTGAAACAGACCCCGGAACAGGTGCGCGACAACCAGCGCGTGATGCCCGGCGAGGGAGTCATCGACTTGGTGGCGTTCTTCAAGGCCCTCAAGAAAACGGGCTACCAGGACGGCGTGAGCCCGGAGGTCCTGGGCCGCATCCCCAAGGACATGCCGGCCGAGGAGGGCGCCAAACTGGGGCTCAGCACCACGCTGGCTGTCATGCGCAAGGCCAAGGTGTGAAAAGCCTGTCCCCGAGATTAGGTGCGGAGAATGAACGTCAGTCTTTCTTCCTTCTTCGCTCTTGCTGCCGTTCGGCGGCCGGAATCTGCGCGTAATCCGGCGTTGCCAGCCCCGCCACCCGAATGGGGGCGGGACGCTCCGCCCGCCATCGGCCCAGCAGCCGCGAGTATTCGGCACCCCGCTCCCGCTGCTTCGGATCTCCGGCCAGGTTGCGGTCCTCCTTGGGGTCATCCGCCAGGTTGTACAACTCCTTGTCGCCGGTCCCGTCCAGGCTGTTATCGATCAGCTTCCAGTCGCCGTCCACCAGCATGCCGGCGCGCAACTGCGAATAGGCCCGATTCTTCCACTTCGGATCCTGGCCCCGCGTCAGACCCACAAAGCTCTTGCCCTGCACGCCCTCCGGCGCCGGCAGGCCCGCGGTCTCCAAAATCGACGGCAGCAGATCCGTATTCTCCACCACCTGGCTCACGGCCCGCCCGCCGCCGCCGCGCGCGCCTTGGGGGCCGCGCCACAGCAGCGGGACATGGGCCGAGCCTTCATATTGGATCCCTTTGAACCAGCGCCCTTTCTCTCCCAGCATGTTGCCGTGGTCCGCGGTGAACAGCACCAGCGTGTTGTCGGCCATTCCGAGGCTCCGCAGTTCTCCCAGCAGCCGGCCCACCTGGTCGTCGACGTGGGTGATGGCGCCGAAGTACTTGGCGGTCATCACGCGCATCATCTCCTCGTTGTCCACCCAGTGACGTAGCGACTGGCCGCGCTGCGCCGCGCGCGCCTCTTTAGCGTTGGCCGGCAGCTTCGGGATGCTGAACTTGGCCTGGTCGTACATGCTGAAGTAGGGCTGCGGTTCCACCGACGGCGAGTGCGGCTTCAAGTAACTGGTGAACAGAAACCAGGGCTGCGCCTGCCCCTTGCGGCTGCGCAGGTATTCCACCGACCGCTGGGTCAGCCAGTTGGTCTCGAAATCCTCCTCGGGGTAAAGGAACTCTCCCACGTCGCGCCCCAGCGGGTCGTCCGGCCAGGGACAACTTCCCGGCTTGGCCGGCCACTTGGCCGGCGAGCCGTGCTTTTTCCGCAGGAACGCGCTGTAGCCGATCTCCGGCGTCGGGCCTTCGGCGCTGAAACTCCAGAATTGGTCGAAGCCGTAGCTGAAGCGCGCCGGCGTGTAGTGCAGTTTCCCGGCGATGGCGGTGTGATAGCCGTAGTGCTTCAGCAGCGACGGCAGGAAGATCTCGCCCGGGTTGGCCGGAACGCCGTTGGAGATCACTCCGTGAACGTGCGCGTACCGCCCGGTGAAGGCCGAAGCGCGCGCCGGCGAGCACACCGGAGAAGCCGTATAGCAGCGGTTGAAGCGCACTCCTTCCGCGGCCAGCCTGTCCAGATTGGGGGTTCGCACCACGGGGTGCTTTTCGCAGCCCATGGCGTCCCAGCGCATCTCGTCGACCATGATGAAAAGGATGTTGGGCCGCTGGACGGGCGCGCCGAATGCCACTCCGGCGGCCGCTGCGGCAAACTCGCGGCGGGAAAGAGAAGCTGACATAGCACTCCATTATAATGGCCAGGAGACAGACATGACTGACACAAGCCCCACCCGGCGCGATCTTCTGAGAACGCTCGCGGGCCTGGCCGGCGGCTCACTGATTTCCCGCGCCGCGGCCAAGGCTCCGCGACCCAATATCGTGGTCTTCCTTTCCGACGACATGGGCTGGGACCAGGTGGGCTACAACGGCGGCAAGGAAGTGCCGACGCCCAACATCGACCGGATCGCGCGCGAAGGCGTCAGACTGACTCAGTTCTACGTGCAGCCGGTTTGCACGCCCTCCCGAAGCTGCCTGATGACCGGCCGCTACGCCTGGAAGACGGGGACCGAGCGGCGTCCGTCCACCGCATCCCGGCAGGGCATGCTGCGCGACGAGCGCACTGTCGCCGAGGCGCTGCGCGATGCCGGCTACGCCACCTGGATGGCAGGTAAGTGGCACCTGGGCGAGTGGCAATCGCACCACCTTCCGCGCGCGCGGGGCTTCGAACACCACTACGGCTTTTACGGCGCGCTCATCGATTCCTTCACTCACACCCGCGAAGGCATCCTCGACTGGCACCGCAACGGCGCGCCGGTCATCGAGGAGGGCTACTCGACCTTCCTGCTGGCCGAGGAAGCCCGGCGGCTGATCGCGCAACACGACCTCCGCCGGCCCTTCTTTCTGTATCTGCCGTTCAACGCCGTGCACGGCCCGAACCAGGCGCCGGAAGAGTATCTCAAAAAGTACGCGCACATGCCGCGGGTGGGGCCGCAGCGCGCGCAACTGGAGTGCATGGACGTCGCGATCGGCCGGGTATTGAAGGCGATCGCCGATCGCGGTCTCGATCGCCAGACGCTGGCGATGTTCACCAATGACAACGGCGGCCCGCAGCGCATGACCACCAACGGCCCCTATCGCGGCTTCAAGTCGCATTATCACGAAGGGGGAATCCGCGTTCCGGCCGCACTGCGCTGGCCGGGAGTGATTCCCCCCGGCGCCGCCAACGACGGGATGCTACACGCAGTGGATCTGCTGCCGACCCTCTGCGGCCTGGCGGGCGCCGCCGCGAACAAGGGTCTGCCGCTGGATGGCCGCGATGCGTGGGCGGCGATTGCGTCCGGCGCTCGTTCGCCGAGGGACGAAATTGTGCACTCACTCCAGGTGCTTCGGCAGGGCGACTGGAAGCTGATCGAGGAGGGCGCGACTTACTACACCTGGGAAGCGCAGCCGCTGCAACTCTATAACATCCGCGAAGACCCGGGGGAGAAGAACAACCGGGCCAGGGAGCGTCCCGAGATCGTGGCAAAGCTCAGAGAGCGGCTGGCCGCGCACCGCAAATTCGCGCGCCAGGAGGAGCCGCCGGAGCGCATTCCAAACTTCCCGCCCGCGGTCTACGGCGAGGAAGAAAACGCCAGGCACGGCGCCTGGGTGCGCGAGCGCGCCGAGGCCCTCGGCCTCAAACAACAGGACGCCAAGGCCAACCGCCCGCGGCGCAAGAAGCAGTGACGAGATAACGATGCCGGTTTGGCAAGTACCGCTTGCTGACGCGCGCGGCTCGGAATCGTAGTCCGAGCCGCGGCCGGGTGCCCTTACCGCCACCCGCCGCCGAGGGCGCGATACAGGGTGACGACATTGATCAATTCCTCGCGGCGGATCTGGACCAGGCGGAGTTGCTCGTCCAGCCATTGGCGTTCCGAATCCAGGTATTCGAGGAAGCTGGCGACGCCGCCCCGGTAGCGCAGGTCGGCCAGCTCCACCGCCAGCCGGAGGCTCTCGACCAACTCCTCCTGCTGAGTCCGCTGCTCGGCCAGCTTTCGAGAGCCGGCCAGCGCGTCCGCCACTTCGCGGAAGGCCTGCTGCACGGTCTGCTGGTACAGTAGCAGGGCCTGCAGGCGGCGCGCCTCGGCGCCGCGCACGCCGGCCCGGATCCGACCGGCGTTGAAAATCGGCAGACTGCCCGCGGGACCGAAAAACCAGGTGCCGTTGGAGGCCTTTAGAAGGTTGAGCAGAGCCGAGCTCTCGAACCCGGCCGAGGCGGTCAGCGAAAGCCGGGGGAAGTACGCGGCTTTGGCCACCGCCACCAGGGCGTGATTGGCGATCAGTTGCTGCTCCGCCTGGCGGATGTCGGGCCGGCGGTCGAGCAGCGCCGATGGCAAGCCGGAAGGCAGCCGGGGGGCCAGTTCCTGTTCGAGCAGCGAACGGCCGCGGACCACCGGCCCGGGATTCCGGCCCAGCAGGATGCCGAGCTGGTTTTCGGTTTGCTGGTTCTGCCGCTCCAGGCCGGTGAGCGAGGCGCGCGCGCTTTTCACCAGCACTTCGGCCTGGCGCAGATCGATCTCGGAGGAATAGCTGTTATCCACGCGAAGCCGAACCAGCTCCAGGGAATCCTCGCGCAGCTTCAGAGCGCGCCGCGTGATCTCCAGTTCCAGTTCCAGGTCGAGCAGCAGGAAGTAGGCGCCGGCCACGTCGCCGACCAGCGTTTGCAGCACCGCCCGGCGCGCTTCGTCCGTGGCCAGCAGGGCCGCCCGCGCGGCCGCGCTGGTATTCCGGATCCGTCCCCACAGGTCGATCTCCCAGCCCAGGCTGACCGAAAGGCTGCTGTAGTCGCTGTCGGCCCGAGCGCCCGGCGGCAGATGGGAGCTGCCGTTTTCGGCGGTCCGGAAATTGTTATAGCCGCCCTGAGCCTCGACCGACGGGAGACGGGCGGATCGCGAGACGGTGAGTTGCGCGCGCGCTTCGAGCACGCGCGCGGCCGCGATTTGCGCGTCGAAGTTATTGGACAACGCTTCCCGGATCAGCTTCGACAGTTCCTCGTCGCGGACCAGGTCCTGCCACCGGAGTTCCCCGAAACCGCCGGTAGCGGCCGCGCCGGGAACGCCGGACGCCGGGGCCTCTCCGCGGTAACTGGGCGGAACCGGAAGGTCCGGCCGCCGGTAGCGGGGGCCGGCGCAGCCGCCCAAAAGCAGCGCCGCGCAAACTACGCTGGCAGCCGCCCGGTTCATCGCGCCACTCCCCGCATACGCTCCACCATACGCTCCACCACCACGTACAGGACCGGGACCAGTTGCACGCTCAGCACCGTCGCCGCCAGCATGCCGCTGAACACCGCCGTCCCCAACGAGTGGCGCGCCGCCGAGCCGGCGCCGCTGGCGATCAGCAACGGAACCACTCCCAGGATGAACGCAAACGAGGTCATCAGAATGGGCCGGAAGCGCAGGCGCGCGGCGGCCAGCGCGGCGTCGGCGATCGGCAGGTTTTCTTTCTCGCGCTTCATGCGGGCGAATTCCACGATGAGAATGGCGTTCTTCGCCGCCAGCCCCAACAGCATGATCAGGCCGATCTGAACGTACACGTCGTTCACCAGCCCACGCAGCAGCGTGCCCAGGAATGCGCCGAAGATTCCCACCGGCAGCCCCAGAATCACGCCGAAAGGAATGGCCCAGCTCTCGCACAGCGCCGCCAGCACCAGGAACACGAACACAAGCGCCAGGCAGAACACCAGCGTTTGCGCGCCGCCCGCCGCCCGCTCCTGGAACGACAGGCCGGTCCACTCGAATCCGAAGCCTTGGGGCAACTTTTCGCGGGCCAGTTTCTCCATCGCGTCCAGCGCCTGCCCGGAACTGAACGCGGGCGCGGGGCCTCCGGAAACCTCCGCCGTGCGGTACAGATTGTGGCGCTGGAGCAGGCCGGCGCCGGTTTTGCGCCCCGTGCGCAGCACCGTCGATAGCGGGATCATATCCTCGCCCGCGCCGCGGACGTAGATCGCGCCGATGTTGGCCGGCGTGAGGCGGAATTCCGGCTCGGCCTGCAGGACTACCTTGTAGGTCCGGCCGTAAAGATTGAAGTCGCCCAACTGCCAGCCGCCCAGCAGCATCTGCAGGTTGTCGAAAACGCTTTTCATCGGAACGCCCAGCGACTTCACCTTGTCGCGGTCCAGATCCAGGTCGATCATCGGAACCCCGGTTCCGAAACCGCTGTACAGCGAAGTGAGTTCGGGCCGCGCGGCGGCGGCCGACAGGAACTCGCCGGTCACGCGCGCCAACTCCTCCGGCGTCGAGCCCTTGCGGTCCTGCAGTTCGAACTGGAAACCGCCCACCGAGCCCAATCCCGGAATCGCCGGCATGACAAACGCGATTCCAATACCTTCCGGATAGCTGGCAAACTCCTTTTGAAGGGCCGCCAAAACGCCGTCCGAGCTGTCCCGGCGGCTCTTGCGCTCATCCCACGGCTTGAGCGTGACGACCAGGGCGCCGGCGTTCGAGCTGGCCCCGCCCGTGAGCATGTTCATGCTTCCCAGGGTGAGGACATTGCGCACCGCCGGCACGCTGGCCAGAAACCGCTCGGCGCGGCGCAACACGGCGTCGGTGCGCTCGACCGAGGCGCCCTCGGGCAGGATGAAGTTCGCCAGCACCATGCCCTGGTCTTCGGCCGGCACGAAACCGGAGGGCAGCACGCGCAGCAGACCGAATGCGCTCAGGGTCACCAGTCCGAGGAGCACAACCGTGAGGGCCGAATGCCGGATCAGGACCCCGACCCAGCGGGCGTAAACCCCCGTGGTTCGATCGAAGCCCCGGTTGAAAGCGTCCAGGGCCCGCCGCAACGGGCCGCCGGAGGCTTGCCGCGGCTTGAGAATAAGCTGGCACAGCGCCGGGGTCAGGGTCAGCGCCACCAGCGCCGACAGCAACACCGAAATCGAAAGCGTCAGCGCGAACTGGCGGTATAACTCGCCCGTGATTCCGCCCAGAAACGCCACCGGGACGAACACCGCGACCAGCACCAGGGCGATGCCCACCACCGGACCCGAGACCTCTTCCATCGCCTTCTCGGTGGCCGCCAGCGGGCTCAACCCCCGCTGCATGTGATGCTCCACCGCCTCCACCACCACAATCGCGTCGTCCACCACGATGCCGATCGCCAGTACCAGGCCGAACAGCGTCAGCGTGTTGATGGTGAACCCCAGCGGGATGAAGGCCGCGAAGCTTCCGATCAGCGACACCGGCACCGCCAGCATGGGAATCAGCGTGGCGCGGACACTGCCGAGGAATAGGAACACAACCAGGATCACCAGAACCAGCGCCTCCAGGAGCGTCTCGACCACCTCTCGGATGGATCCGCTGATGAACATCGTGCTGTCGTAGGCGATGCTGTAGTTCAGTCCCGGCGGAAAGCTGGCCTTGGCCCGCTCCAGCGCCGCCCGCACGCCCTGCATGACATCCAGCGCATTGGATCCCGGCGCCTGGTTTATGATCACCAGCGTGGACGGCGATCCGTTCAGCCGGCCATAGGATGAATAGTCGCCGGCCGCCAGTTCCGTGCGGGCGACGTCCCGTAGCCGCAGCAGCGATCCGTCCGGCAAGGCCCGGACCACGACGTTGTCGTACTCCGGTTTCGAATTCAACCGGCCCTTGATGTCCACCGGGTATTCGAAGTTCGACCCCGCCGGCGCCGGCGGCTGGCCCAGAGATCCAGCCGGCGCCTGCACGTTCTGATCCCGAATCGCCGCTCCCAGATCGGCCGCCGTCAGTCCCAGCTTGGCGAGTTTGTCAGGGCGGACCCAGACGCGCATCGCGTAGTCGCGCCGGCCCACGATGTTCGTGCCTCCCACGCCCGCCACCCGGCTCAGTTGGTCCACGACATTGATGGTGGTGTAAATTACTCAGGTACACCTCGTCGTAACTGTTGTCGGGCGAGTAGATGCTCACCACCCCCAGCATGCCGGACGACTGCTTGGTGACCTCGACCCCGGAGGCGATCACTTCCGCCGGCAGGTTGCCTTCGGCGGCCTTGACCCGGTTCTGCACCTCCACCGCGGCCAGGTTCAGGCTGGTCCCGACCTCAAAGGTGCAGGTGAGGTTGTAACGGCCGTCGTTGGTGCTGGTCGACGACATGTAGAGCATGCCTTCGGCGCCGTTCACCTGCTGTTCCAGCGGAATGGCGATGGCCTGCTCCACCACCGCCGCATTGGCGCCGGCATAGGCGGCTCCCACGGTCACCGTGGGAGGAGAAATCTGCGGGTACTGCGCGATCGGCAGCCTGACCATCGCCAGCGTTCCCGCGATCAGAATGACCAGCGAGAGCACGATCGCCAGAACCGGGCGGTGAATGAAGAAGCGCGCCATTATCGAATCACCTGGCCGGGCTGAGCGGGGCCGTGGTGGCGGCCACCATCTGGCCGGGGCGCACTTTCGTGATGCCTTCGACGATCACGGTTTCGCGGCCTTCGAGCCCCCGGGTGAGAATGCTCTTGCCCTGGTAGCTGCCCTCGGCCACCACGCTGCGCAGGGCCACTTTGTTGTCGGGCGTGACGATGTAGACGGCTTTCGAGCCCTGCACGTCGAACACGGCGCGTTCGGAAACCAGCACGGCGTTGGGCCGGGTTTCGGCCACCACCCGCACCCGCCCGAACATGCCCGGCAGCAGAACGCCCCGGGGGTTCGGGAATCGCGCCTCCACCGCAAGCGTCCCGGTTTTCGCGTCCACGGCGCGGCCGACGGACGCAAACCGGCCCGGGAAAGGATATTTGCTGTTGTCGGAGAGGATTAATTCGATCCGGTCCAGCGCCTTGCGGTCGGTGCTCTTGTTCGTCGTGCTCAAGTACATCGTCTCGGGAATGTTGAAGACCACCTTCATCGGGTCCAACTGGGAAATGACGGTCAGCAGATTCGACTCTCCGCGCCCCACGTAGTTGCCCACCGAGACCTCCAGCCGGCCGATCAGGCCCGCGATCGGGGCGCGGATGGCGGTCTCTTCCAGATCCAGTTGCGCCTTCTCGAGCG
>JAUYBU010000615.1 GCA_030693045.1 Bryobacterales bacterium
GCCTCGGCAACCGACTTTTGACGCCGTAGCGTTTGGCTATTCCCGCGGCGAGGTGATCGGCAAGACCGCCGCCGAGCTGGGCATGTTCCCGCACCCGGAGCAGCAACAGGCGGTGACGGACTGGGTGCGGGCGGGTGGGCGCATCGCCGACTTCGAGGTGCAGCTCCGGCGCAAGGACGGGACCATCCTCGACGGCCTGTTATCGAGCGAGATGTTCGGCGGCCAGGGGAAGCAGTACTTCCTGACCGTGATGATCGACATCACCGGACGCAAGGCCGCCGAACGGAAGCTGGAGGACGAGCGCCAGCGGCTGTCGCACATCATCGAAGGCACCCAGGCCGGCACCTGGGAATGGAACGTCCCAACGGGGGAAACGGTTTTCAATGAGAACTGGGCGCAGATTGTCGGCTATACGCTGGCGGAGCTGGCCCCCGTCAGCGTCAAGACCTGGGAAGCGCTGACCCAGCCCGACGACCTGAAGCGAAGCGGAGAACTGCTGGAGCGGCACTTCGCGGGCGAGCTGCCCTACTACGACTGCGAATTCCGGATGAAGCACAAGGACGGCCACTGGGTCTGGGTGTACTCCCGCGGCCGGCTCATCAGCCGCACCGGTGACGGCAAGCCGCTGATGATGTCCGGCACGCATGCCGACATCGGCGAGCGCAAGCGGGCGGAGGAGGCGCTGCGGCAAGAGCGCCGGAAGAAGGAAGCGGTGCTGGCCGATCTGTTCGAGCAGGCGCCGGTAGCCTATCACGAACTCGACCGGGAGGGCGCGGTGCGCCGGGTGAACGCCGCCGAATGCGCTTTGCTGGGATACCAGGCCGATGAGATCCTGGGCCGGCCGGCGTGGGAGCTGGTCGTCGAGGCGGACCGGGCGGCCAGCCGCAAAGCCGTTCTCGGGAAGCTGTCCGGCGCGCAACCCCTGGCGCCGGTCCGGCGCCGCTACCTTCGGCGCGACGGCGTCGAGTTGCTGCTGGAGATCCACGACCGCCTGGTTCGAAGCGAAACGGGGGAGATCCAGGGCCTCCGTAGCGCTTTTCTCGACGTCACCGAGGCGGCCCGGGCGGAGGAACAAGTCCAACGCCACATGGGCGACTTGGAGTCGGCTCGCGACGCTCAGGAGAAAAACGCCGCCGAGCTGGCGCGCATGGTCGAAGCGCTGGGACTGGAGAAGGCGCGCGCCGAGGCCGCCACGCAGGCCAAAAGCGAGTTTCTGGCCAACATGAGCCACGAAATCCGCACGCCCATGAACGGCGTGATCGGCATGACCGGGCTGCTGCTGAACACCGAGCTGAACGACGAGCAGCGCCGCTATGCCGGGACCGTGCGCGCCAGCGGCGAAGCGCTCCTGGGGGTCATAAACGACATCCTCGATTTCTCGAAGATCGAGGCGAAGAAACTCGACCTGGAGACGCTGAACTTCGATCTGTCGAGCCTGCTGGAGGACTTCGCCGCCACGCTGGCCGCGCGGGCGCACGAGAAGGGTTTGGAACTGATCTGCGCCGCCGATCCCGGGGCCCCCACGCTGCTCCGCGGCGACCCGGGCCGTCTGCGCCAGATTCTCACCAACCTGGCGGGCAACGCCGTGAAGTTCACAAAGAAGGGTGAAGTGGCCGTGCGGGTTTCGCTGGAAGAGGAGACCGAAACCGAGTGCCGGCTGCGCTTTTCGGTGCGCGACACGGGCATCGGCATCCCGGAAGACAAGATCGGAACGCTCTTCGACAAGTTCAGCCAGGTGGACACCTCGACCACCCGGACCTACGGGGGCACCGGGCTGGGCCTGGCTATCTCCAAGCAACTGGCCGAGCTGATGGGCGGTGGGGTCGGGGTGGAGAGCGAAGGGGGCAAGGGCTCCCGGTTTTGGTTCACGGTCCGGCTGGGCAAACAACCCGAGGGGGCGCGGACGGAAAGTTGCCGCCCGCCCGCCGACCTGTGCGGCGTGCGCGTGCTGATCGTGGACGACAACGCCACCAGCCGCGAGATCCTGAGCACCCGCATGACCGCCTGGGGCATGCACCCGTCGGAGACCGGGGACGGCCCCGCGGCGCTCGAGGCCCTGAGCCGGGCGGCGGAGGAGAACGAACCCTTCCGGGTCGCGGTGATCGACATGCAGATGCCGGAGATGGACGGCGAGACCCTGGGCCGCGCCATCCGGGCCGACCACCGCCTGGCGGACACCCGGATGGTTTTGCTGACCTCCCTGGGGATGCGAGGCGACGCCCGGCGTTTCCAGGAGATTGGCTTCGCGGCCTATGCCACCAAGCCGATACGGTGTCAGGAACTCATGGGCATCTTGTCGCTGGCGCTGGCCGAGGGGGACGGGAATCAGCCGACGCCGCGGCCCATCGCCACGCGCCACACGGTCCGCGAGAAGCCGGACCCGTTCGCCGGCCGCAAGGCGCGCATCCTGGTGGCCGAGGACAACGTCGTCAACCAGCATGTAGCCCTGGGTATTCTCAAGAAACTCGGCCTGCGCGCCGACGCGGTGGCCAACGGCGCCGAAGCGGTCAAAGCCCTCGAGACCATCCCCTACGACCTGGTGCTGATGGACGTGCAGATGCCGGTGATGGACGGACTGGATGCCGCGAGAGAGATCCGCAATCCGGAGTCCAAGGTCCGCAATCGCGTTATTCCCATCATCGCCATGACCGCCTACGCCATGCAGGGCGACCGGGAGCGCTGCGTCGAGGCGGGCATGAACGACTATGTGTCCAAGCCGGTGTCATGGCAGGCCCTGACCGAGGTCCTGGCGCGCTGGCTGCCGAAGAAGAGCGATGAATCGGTCATGCACGATGAAGCTCTGGCGCAGGTAGTCACGGAAGGCTTTCTGGGTGACATCCCGCGGCAGATCGAGGCGCTGGGCGCGCTGGCCCGCCAGATGGAGAAAGCCGGCCAGGCCGGCGATCCGGGTCCTGTTGCGGCCAGCCTGGACGACCTGGAGCGCGAGTTTGCCCGGCTGAGGGAAGCCATGGCAAACCAAGGGTGAACCTGAACCGCGAAACGACGATTTCACCAGCATCCTATTTCGGGGACAGGCTACGAAATCCCGAAACTCCGGAGTTTCGGGATTTCGTAGCCTGTGGTCATGATCGCGTCGCGCTCACCGAAGCCAATGAAAATGGGGGACACGCCTGTGTTGCGGGACAGGCGATGGGTTGCGTGAGATTAGCCCGGAGTGTCCCCAGGTCTCTGCGATTTTCGAGAGTGTCCCCGAAATAGGATTCCACAACCGTGCACCCGCGGTTGGCCGGCCATCAACCGAGCCGGTTCTTCAGCGCGCTCTTCAGGTCCAGGTTCCGGATCAGCCGGTGCAGGTAATTCGGGTGCAGTCCGAGCAGCCGCGCGGCGTCCGTGTAGTTGCCGCCGGCCTGGTCGAAGGCGCGCAGAATCACCTGTTTCTTGGCGTCGTTCACGGTCTCGTGGAACAGGGTCAGCGGCGCGCCGGGCTGCGGCGGGGCCTCTTCGAACAGCGTCTCCGGCAGGTCTTCGGGCAGGATGAATTCGGTCGAGCCCATTACGATGGCGCGCTCGATGGCGTTCTCGAGTTCTCGCACGTTGCCGGGCCAGTCGTAGCGCAGCAGAAGGTCGCGAGCCGCCGGCGACAGGCCCGCCACCGGGCGGCTGGCGCGGCGCGCGAATTTCTGGATGAAGTACTGCGCCAGCATCGGAATATCGGGCCGGCGGTCGCGCAGCGGCGGCATGGTGACCTTGACCACGTTCAACCGGTAGTAGAGGTCCTGGCGGAAGGCGCCTTTGCGGGCCTGCTCGGCCAGATCGCGGTTGGTGGCAGCCACCACGCGCAGGTCCGTGCGCACCGTTCGGGTGCCGCCCACGCGCTCGAATTCGTGCTCCTGCAACACGCGCAGCAGCTTGGCCTGCAGCCCCGGAGACATCTCGCCGATTTCGTCCAGAAAAATTGTGCCGCCATCGGCCGCTTCCAGCTTGCCGCGCTTCTGCGCCACGGCGCCCGTGAACGAGCCCTTCTCGTGGCCGAACATCTCGCTTTCCAGCAGCGTCTCGGCGATGGCGGCGCAGTTGAGGGCCACGAACGGTTTGGTGGCGCGGCGGCTATTGCGGTGGACGGCGCGCGCCACCAGTTCCTTGCCCGTGCCGCTTTCGCCGTCAATCAGTACGGTGGACTCGGTGGGGGCCACTTTCGCAATGAACTGATAAACGCCGCGGATGGCCGGGCTGTCGCCCACCATGTCGTGGTCGACGTGGGAAGCCGCCTGGAGCCTGCGGTTCTCCAGTTCCAGGCGCTCGATTTCGCGCTGCAGGCGGAAGTCGGCGGGCGTTTCGGCTTCGTAGGCCAGGTAGAGGAACAACGTTTCGCCGATGCGGATCTCGTCGCCGTGCACCAGGGTGCGTTGGTCCACCGGCAGCCCGTTGACCGTGAGTCCGCTGGTGGCCCCGGCGTTGCGCAGGCGGAAATCGCCGCCGCGCCCGTCAATCGCGCAATGGAACGGCGCGACCGCCGCGTCGTCGATCACCAGCAAGTTCGAGGGATCGCCGCCGACCGTGATTTCCTGCTCCGGCAGCATGTAGAAGGCGCCCTCCATCAGCCCTGCGATCGCGATCAGTCGGGGATTCATCACGAGATCAGTCTACCGAAAAACCCCTAATTCGGGGACGGGGTCGAAAGACCTCCTCGCGTTCGGGCCCGATTGGCCGCTGGAAGCGGTGCGCCTTCCACGCGATAGCCGGCGCCAAACTCGACAGCTTGATGTGCGCCTGTTCCGATAGACTCTCGATTTGATTCGCAACGCGCGCCTTGTCGCGAGTCAACGGGCACTTGCGCCTCGTCACCGTTCGCCAGAGCCGCTGGTCCGGATCCGGCACGAAGCTCAGAATCAGTTCCTGCGCCACCAACCGCTTGACCATCCGTTCGCGGTCGGCGAAATCGTTCAGGTAATCCCAGGCTGAGTCACATCGCTATCGCCGTCCCCGACGGGAGACCAACCACGCCCAATTATTCGCGCAGAGCATGCATGCTCCGGATGCCCCGCTTGCTCCGGATGGCATCCAACATCATCTTCTGATAGGCTGACAAGGAATGAGCGAAGGCAAACGCTACATCTCGATCTGGTTCTTCATCGGCGGGCTGCTGCTGCTCTACGGCGTGCTGATCCTCGGCGCCGGCGTTTATGGCGCCTACAACCCGCCGGCGCAGCCGGTGGTTTTGTCCAACTTACACGCGGGCATCTGGTGGGGCGGGCTGCTGGTTGTGATCGGCGGGATTTACTGCTACCACTTCTACCCGGGCAAACAGCGCTGAGAACGTGTAAGAGAATCCTGGGGACCCGCCTGTGAGGCACTCCAAACGGTCTTTTGCGTGAAGCCAGCCCGGAGTGTCCCCGGATTCTCTATCAGCGCGGGCGCGGCTGGCTGCGCTTGTAGTCCGACCGCTTCACGCCTGGGTCCCAGTTGGGGTCGTATTTCGGATCGTCGGTGTAGATCACGTCCCGTTGGCGCTCTGCCAGCGGTGCCTATATTGGTTGGAGCCATACTCGGGTTCGCCCGTGTGCGGGTTGAACATGCTGTGGGCGATCTCGGCGTTCGCCCGGCGGCGGTTTTCGACGATTTCGCTGGAGCGTGGTTGTATATACTGCTGCGTCGCGCGGGCGTTGACGGCGCGTTGGGCCGAGCCGCGCCTCTCGCCGTCGAGCCAGGCGGGGTTCAGGCGGATGGAGGCCTGAACCATGGCGAACAGCGGGGCCATGCGGTCGAAATCGGCGGCCGGCGCGCGCACCATCAGGGTATCCTTATTACTCCACATGCCCACTCCGAGACTGCCCGTGTCTTCGATCACGGTGACCAGTTTTTCCCGGTACGGCCTGCCGTTCTGGTCATAGCTGACGGTCAGCGCGACGGCGCCGTAACGGAACGTGCCCAGGCCGGGCATGGAGGGCGCGGCGCGCTGATAGCGCTCCACCAGGTCGGGCAGCTCGCGGCGCCCCTGCACCTTCAGGTTGGTTGTTTGGGGGCGGTTGCGCGGAAAGGCAAATTGGGTCAGATAGGCTTCCGGCAGCATGAGGGGGTACACGAGCATGCCCTGGTATCGGCTCCCAACCGGGCGCGGCAGGCTCATTCGCCGCGGGTCCTGGTAGGTCATGCTGGGCAGCCAGTGCATTTCGGCGGCGCCGG
>JAUYBU010000057.1 GCA_030693045.1 Bryobacterales bacterium
CTGTTCCAGCGGGAACGGCTGACTCTGGCACAGGCGAGCCGGCTGGCGGATATGAGCCAACTTGCGTTTCAGCGTCTGTTGGCCGAACGCCAGATTCCCATCCACTACGGAGTCGAGGAATTCGATGAGGATCTTCGAACACTCCGCAAAATGGGACGGCCTTGAAGGATCGGGACCGCGTGCGGAGCCTTCGCGCGGCAGGCCGGCGTACGGGCCGGCGTTGTGCTCCAGTGCCGCACGCGCAAGTCGATTCAAGTCACGCGAAAAGCCGTCGGCGAGGGCCGCTTCGGCAAACTGCTACACGCCGACATGTACAGGAAGTGGTTTCGTCCCACGGGTCGCTCATCCCGCTTGCCTCTATCGTGCCGACGCTCGAGTGGGCGCTGGCAATGTATCAGTCGCCGAAGGCGAACAACGCGAATTTCGAGCCTCGGCGCCGGGGCGCTGCCGCCCGAAAAAGGGGTTATTTGTTACTGTCCCCTTTTCCGGGGGTAGAATTGGGGGGTTATGGATAGATTTTCTTTTTCGCGGCGCGACATCCTGACGACGGCTACGGGGCTGCTCGCGAACACGCTGGGCTCCGCCGCCGGCCGACCGAAACCGCCGAATATCGTCGTCATTCTGGCCGACGACCAGGGATGGGGCGACCTCAGCATCCACGGCAACAGCAATCTCTCGACGCCGAACATCGACTCGCTGGCGCGAGACGGCGCGCTGTTCGACCGCTTCTATGTCTGCGCGGTGTGCGCGCCCACGCGGGCCGAATTCCTCACTGGGCGATACCATGCCCGGGGCGGCGTACGCGGGGTATCGACCGGCACCGAGCGGTTGAACCTCGACGAAAAGACCATCGCCCAGACTTTCAAGCCGGCCGGCTATGCCACCGGGGCCTTCGGCAAGTGGCACAACGGTTCGCAGTTTCCCTACCATCCGAACGCGCGCGGCTTCGATGAATACTACGGCTTCACCTCCGGCCATTGGGGGCAGTATTTCGACCCCGAACTCGACCACAACGGGAAACTGGTGCGGGGTAAAGGATACATCACCGACGACCTGACCAACCACGCGATGGAGTTTATCACCCAGCACAAAGACCGTCCGTTTTTCTGCTACCTGCCGTTCAACACGCCTCACTCGCCGATGCAGGTTCCTGATCGATTCTTCGAGAGGTTTGCGAAACTCGATCCGAAGATGCGCGCCCGCGATCCCCGGCAGGAGGAGATCCCCATGACGCGGGCCGCGCTGGCGATGAGCGAGAACATCGACTGGAACGTGGGCCGGGTGCTGGCCAAGCTTGGTGAACTGAAACTCGCCAACGACACCATCGTCCTCTACTTCAGCGACAACGGTCCCAACAGTTGGCGCTGGAACGGCGGCATGAAGGGCCGCAAGGGATCGGTCGACGAGGGCGGTTTGCGCGTGCCGTTCCTGATCCGCTGGCCCGGACGCATCCGCCCGGGCGTGCGCGTTTCCCAAATCGCCGGCGCGATCGACCTGCTGCCGACGCTGGCCGACCTGGCGGGAATTCCCCTCGCCAGCGCCAAGCCGCTGGACGGCAAGAGCGTCAAACCGCTGCTCATGGGACAGGCCAAAGAGTGGCCCGACCGGATGATCTTTTCTTTGCAGAATAAGAGGATCAGCGTCCGCACCCAGCAGTACCGCCTGGACCCGAACGGGCAACTGTTCGACATGCTGGCCGATCCGGGGCAGGAGCGCGACGTCGCCAAGGATAATCCCGAAGTCGCCGCGAAACTGCGCCAGGCCGTGGCAGAGTGGGCGAAACAAGTGCTGCCGCTGGTCGGCCCGGACGACCGTCCATTCCCGGTAGGGTACTCGCAGACCACCCTGCTGCCGGCCCGCGACGGCGTTTCCGAGGGTGGCATCGAAAGAAGCGCGAAGCCTCCGAATTGCTCGTTCTTCACCAATTGGACCAGCAAGGACGACCGGATGATCTGGGACATCGAGGTCGCCCAAAGCGGCGAATACGACGCCGACGTTTACCATACCTGCGCGCCGGGGAACATCGGCTCGACGGTCGAACTGAGCTTCCTCGACGGCCGCGTCCGGCGGAAAATCGACGAGGCCCACGACCCGCCGTTGGTGGGAGAGAAGGACGACCGGGTGCCGCGGGGCGAGTCCTACGTGAAGGATTTCCGGCCCTTTCGGCTGGGCGCGATTCCGCTCTCAAAGGGTCGCGGCAAACTGAGCTTGCGCGCCGTCGAGATCGCCGGCCAGCAGGTCGCCGACATCCGCTACGTAGCGCTCACGCTTCGAAACCAAGCATCCGTCTCGAAATGAGCGTGCCGGTTCGGCGTGGCCGCGCCCTCGGAATCGGAACCGCTTGATCCGGCCCCAAGGCCACTAGAAGATCGTCTTCCTGCTCGCGTTATGCGAACATGAAAGAGTGAACGTCATCAGCGCGGCGACCATCAAGAGGTTTGCCGCTCTTCACACCGATGCAGCCGGCGAACTGCTGCGCTGGAACAAAGCGGCAAGCCGTTCCGTTTGGCGCGAACTCAGTGAGGTCAAAGCGTTCCTCAACCATGCCGAGTACATGAGAGGGAGTTGGAAGAAATGGGCACGCTAGTCATCGACGAAAGGAAGTACGCTCGCGTATTGGCGAAGGTCCTGCCGCGGGTGATCGGTTCGCACCGGGAGCATGAGCGCATGCTCGCGGAGACTGAAAGACTGATGGACCGGGGCGAACGTCGCAGCCGGGAGGAAGACACGGCTCTGGATCTCATGGTTCGCCTGATCCAGGACTACGAAAGAGAGCACCATCCGCTTGCCGACCCGAGCCCAAGCGAGATGCTGGCATATCTCATGGAGAAGCGCGGCCTGCGGCAGGTCGATTTGGTTCCCATCATCAAGTCCAGAGGCTACGTATCCGACATCATCAATGGGAAACGGGCCATCAGCAAAGCTCACGCCCGGCAACTTGCCGAGTTCTTCAAGGTCTCAACCGACGTGTTCATTTAGTTTCGGGGACAGGCTACGTAACCTCGGAACTCCAGCCCGGCGAAGTCGCACCCGGTGGCGACCCGAGTTCCGAGGTTACGTAGCCTGTCCCCGGAATAGGATCTAGCGCTTCAATGCCGGCAAAGCGCACGGCAAGCGCGCCAAACCGGCGGGTGTAGGGGGCGGTCACGTTGTGCGCCACCACGAGGTTCAGCCCCTCCGGGTAGCGGCGCCGGAAGATGCGCAGGTTGGCCGGGTCGAATGCGTCGGCCGACCATTTGCACTCAATCACCGCCGGCGGCGCACCGGGATTGGGCTCGATAACGAAATCGACTTCGTGTTTCTGCTTGTCGCGCCAGTATTGCGGGCGGATGGAGGGAAGCCTGGCGCGCAACTCGTTCAGCACATAGTGCTCCCAGAGCGGGTCGAAACGGTCCGGACCGAGATCGCGCCAACCGCGAAACACGCACACGAAGCCGGTGTCGAATCCGTAGACTTTGGGAGCGCCGACGATCTCCGCCGCTTTGCTGGAATGGTATGGCCGCACAACGGTTACGACGAAAGTCGCTTCCAGCGCCGCCAGGTAGTTCTGAATGGTTGTGCGACTCACCTGGCAGGGGCTGGCGAAGCTTGCCGCTTCGAACAATCCGCCGCTTTGGACAAACAGCAGTTCCAGGAAGCGCTGGAAGGAGTGCCTGCGCTCGAGACGAAACAGTTCCTGGACGTCCTTGGCCCAATAGGCATCCATCCACTCCTGGCATTCCCGCTCGGGAAATGCGTCGCTCAGAAACATCGGCGGCAGTCCGCCATTGCGCAGACGATGTTCGATGCCGGGACCGCCGAAGTCGGCCAGATCGGCACTGGTCATGGGCGTGAGCAGAACCTCTTCCTTGCGCCCGGCCAGCGTGTCGCGAAAACGCGCGGAGGCGCCCAGCGTGCTTGACCCAGTCGCCAGGATGCGGACGCCCGGGAAATGATCCGCGGCGATTTTCAGAACCTCCGACGGGTTTTCCAGGCGATGAATCTCGTCCAGGACCACGGTCCTGCCTTGCCGTTCCCGCAGGAAGCTCTCCGGATCGGCAAGCTGCCGGCGAACGCTGGGGAGCTCGCAATCGAGGTAGTCGACGTCCGGAAGACTCCGGCTCAGGAAAGTCTTGCCCGTGCGGCGCACTCCCATGAGCCAGAGGACGGATCGGCGTTGGAACGCTCGGTTGAGCCGATCAAGCCAGAAGTGTCGAGTTGCCATACGATAACAGAATAGCGTTTGGTCGTACTAAACGCAAATCTGATTTCGTTTGGTTAACAAACTGGCCCATAACGGAAAAGATGGGTGTTGATAATTTATGGTCTTATGCTTATAATATGTGATAGGAAGCCGCTAAGATATGGACATCAACCGTTTCACCGAGAAGGCTCAGGAGGCAGTCCGCGCCGCGCAGTCGAGCGCCGTGCGCCTTGGCAACCAGCAGGTTGACGTCGAGCACCTGCTTGCCGCCCTGCTCGCGCAGGAGGGCGGACTGGCCGCCTCGATTCTCAATCGCGCCGAGGTGGACCTGGTCCGTCTGCATCAGCGGCTGACCCAGGAACTGGACCGGCTGCCCAAGGTTTCCACACCCTCCGGCCCTCCCGACCAGATCTTCATCACCGGGCGTTTGCAGCGCCTGTTGGCGCAGGCCGAGACCGAAGCCCGGCAGCTCAAAGACGAATACGTCTCGATCGAGCACCTGCTGCTGGCCCTGGTCGACGACGGCGGCGTCGCCGGGAAGCTGTTCAAGGAATATAAGGTTACGCGCGAGCGGCTGATGCGGGCGCTCCAGGAGGTCCGCGGAAACCAGCGCGTCACGACGCAGACGCCGGAGGCCACCTACGAAGCCCTGGAACGCTACGGGCGCGACCTGACGCAACTGGCCGGGCAGGGTAAACTGGACCCGGTGATCGGGCGCGACGACGAGATCCGGCGGCTGATGCAGGTGCTCTCGCGCCGCACCAAGAACAACCCGGTGCTGATCGGCGAACCGGGCGTCGGCAAGACCGCCATCGCCGAAGGGCTGGCCCAGCGCATCGTGCGCGGCGACGTCCCGGAGGGTTTGAAGGACAAGCGAGTGGTTTCGCTCGACATGGGGGCGCTGATCGCCGGCGCCAAGTTCCGCGGCGAATTCGAGGAGCGTCTCAAGGCGGTGCTGAAGGAAGTCCAATCCTCCAACGGCGAGATCATTCTGTTCATCGACGAATTGCACACGGTTGTAGGCGCGGGCAAGGCGGAAGGCGCGATGGACGCGGGCAACCTGCTGAAACCGATGCTGGCGCGAGGCGAGCTGCACTGCATCGGCGCGACGACGCTCAACGAATACCGCAAGCACGTCGAGAAGGACGCCGCGCTGGAGCGCCGCTTCCAGCCGGTGATGGTCGATCAGCCCTCGGTCGAGGACACCATCTCGATTCTGCGCGGCCTGAAGGAGCGTTACGAGGTGCATCACGGCGTGCGCATCAAGGACACCGCCCTGGTGTCGGCGGCGGTTCTTTCCAACCGCTACATCTCGGACCGTTTTCTGCCCGACAAGGCCATCGACCTGGTCGACGAAGCGGCGGCCAAGCTGCGCACCGAGATCGATTCGCTGCCCGGGGAACTGGACGAGAAGCTGCGCCGCATCATGCAGCTTGAGATCGAGCGCGAGGCGTTGAAGAAGGAATCCGACCAGGCGTCGCGCGAGCGGCTGGCGAAGCTCGAAAAGGAACTCGCCAACCTGCGCGCCGACGCCGACGCCCTGCAGGCTCAATGGAAAACCGAGAAGGAGGGCATCGGGCGGCTGCGCGCGTTGCGCGAGCGGATCGAGCGCACGAAACTGGAAGTCGAGCAGGCCGAACGAGGCTACGACCTCAACCGCGCGGCCGAGCTCAAGTACGGCCAACTGACCGGGCTCGAGCGCGAGCTTCGCGCCGAGGAAGAGAACCTGGCCGGCAGGCCCAGCGCCGCGCGCCTGATCAAGGAAGAGATCGACGAAGAGGACATCGCCGAAGTGGTGAGCCGTTGGACTCACATTCCGGTTTCCAAGCTCCTGGAAGGCGAGACGCGGAAGCTGCTGCACCTGGAAGAGGAGCTCCATCGCCGCGTGGTCGGGCAGGACGAAGCGGTGACGGCGGTATCGGAGGCGGTGCTGCGGGCGCGCTCGGGCCTGAAGGACCCCCAGCGTCCCATCGGCAGTTTCATCTTCCTGGGGCCGACGGGCGTCGGCAAGACGGAGTTGGCGCGCGCGCTGGCGCAATCGTTGTTCGACGACCAGCGCGCCATGATCCGCATCGACATGTCCGAATACCAGGAGAAGCACGCGGTGGCGCGGCTGATCGGCGCGCCGCCGGGCTACGTGGGCTACGAAGAGGGCGGGCAGTTGACCGAAGCGGTGCGCCGCCGGCCGTACTCGGTGATCCTGTTCGACGAAATCGAGAAGGCGCACCACGACGTGTTCAACGTGCTGCTACAGATCCTGGACGACGGCCGGCTGACCGACGGCCAGGGCCGCACCGTGGACTTCAAGAACACCCTCGTGATCATGACATCCAACGCCGGCAGCCACCGGATTCTGGAGTACCGGGGCGCCTTCGACGGCCCCGATTACGAGCGCATGAAGAGGGCCGTGCTGGACGAGATGCGGGCGCACTTCCGGCCCGAGTTCCTGAACCGGGTGGACGAGACCATCGTCTTCCATTCTCTGGATGAAGAGGATCTAATAAAGATTGTCGGCATCCAACTGAATGGATTGATCGCCCGGCTGGCGGAGCGGCGCATCTCGGTCGAGATCGCCAGCGAGGCGCGCCTGCACCTGGTGCGGGCCGGCTACGAGGCGGCTTACGGCGCGCGGCCGCTGAAGCGCGCGATACAGAAAGAAGTGGAAACGGCGCTGGCGCGGCGAATTTTGAGCGGCGAGGTGCGCGACGGCTCGACCGTGCGGGTCGGCGTCGCGCCCTCGGGAGAGCTTAGCTTCGCCACCGACACTACCGAAACAGGAGAGCGACGATGACTGAAATCGATCCCGCGGTCAGGACCCTGCCGGTGCTGCCGCTCAAAAACAGCGTGCTGTTTCCGAACCTGTTGATGCCGCTCTCGGTGGGGCGGCCGGGCTCTCTGGCGGCGGTGACGGCCGCGCTGGCCTCGGAGGGAAAGGAAGTCGTCATCGTGGCGCAGCGGGACGCTTCCGTCGAGACGCCCGCGCAGGACGACCTTCACGCCATCGCCACCAAGGCCGTGGTGCGCAAGATGACCCGGCCGAACGAGTCGACGATGGAGTTGCTGGTGCTCGGCATCGAGCGCGTGGCGATCCTCAAAGTGGAGCGCAACGGCGAATACCTGGAGGCCCGGGTGCGCCCGCTGCCGCTGCCCGAGGACACCGGGACCGAGGTCGAGGCCCTGCGCGGCGCGGTGGCGGATCTGGCCGGCAAGGCCTTCAGCCTGGTTCAACCCCAAGCGCCCGCCGAACTTGGCCAGATGCTGGCGGGGGCCGAGGAGCCGATGCGCATGGTCTACCTGCTGGCATCGCTGATGAGTCTGGAGGCGTCCAAGGAACAGGCTCTGCTGGAGGCGCAAACCTGCGCCGCCGCGCTGCGGCTGATGCACACCTACCTGTCGCACGAGGTGCAGGTTCTCGAGCTGCGCTCGAAGATCGCCAACGAGGCGCGCAGCGAGATGAGCCGCGAGCAGCGCGAATACCTGCTGCGCCAGCAGATGCGCGCCATTCAGCAGGAGCTGGGCGAGAAGAACCCGGAACAGGCCGACGCCGAAGAATTGCGCGAGCGCCTGGAGAAGGCCGAACTGCCCGAAGAGGCCCGCAAGGACGCCGAGCGCGAATTGACGCGGCTGGAGCGGCTGCCGTCGGCTTCGCCCGAACATCATGTGGCGCGCACGTGGCTGGAACTGGTGCTCGAGTTGCCGTGGAAACGGATCACCGAGGACAATCTCGACCTGAAGCGCGCCCGCGAAATCCTGGACCAGGACCACTACGGGCTCCACGAAATCAAGGAGCGGATCCTCGAACACCTGGCCGTGCTCAAGCGCAACCCGGACGCCAAGGCGCCGATCCTGTGCTTCGTGGGGCCTCCCGGCGTCGGCAAAACGTCGCTGGGGCAATCCATCGCGCGCTCGCTGGGCCGCAAGTTCGAGCGCATGAGCCTGGGCGGCATGCACGACGAAGCGGAACTGCGCGGGCACCGGCGGACCTATATCGGCGCGATGGTGGGCCGCGTGATTCAAGCCATCCGGCGCGCGGGCGCCTGCAACCCGCTGTTGATGCTGGACGAGGTGGACAAGCTCGGGCGCGACTTCCGCGGCGACCCGGCGGCGGCGTTGCTGGAGATATTGGACCCGGAACAGAACAAGACATTTCGCGACAACTATCTCGACCTCGCCTTCGACCTGTCGAAGGTATTTTTCATCACCACAGCCAATTCGCTCGACACCGTTCCGCGGCCGCTGGCCGACCGCATGGAGATTCTGCACCTGTCGGGATACACCGAAGAAGAGAAGGCCGAGATCGCGATCCGCTACCTGATCCCGCGGCAACTCAGGGAGACCGGGCTGACTTCCGAAGAGTGTGTTCTTCCTCAGGAAACGCTCAAGCGCATTATCCGACGCTACACGCGCGAGGCCGGAGTGCGGCAACTGGAGCGGACGCTGGGCCGGGTGGCGCGCAAGGTGACGCTCAAGTACGCCGAGGGCAGCGAGAACGCGGTCACGGTCCGGGAAGAGGACCTGGGCGAGATGCTGGGCGCGGAGATGTTTCACCTGGAGAAGATGCGGCGCGAACTGCCGGCGGGCGTTGCCACCGGCCTGGCCTGGACCGAGGCGGGCGGCGATGTGTTGTACGTCGAAGCCACGTTGCTGCCGGATGGCAAGGGACTCACGCTGACCGGGCAACTGGGCGACGTCATGCAGGAGTCGGTGAAAGCGGCGCAAAGTTGGGTGTGGACGCACGCCGAGGAGTTGAACGTCAACCCCAAGCAGTTCAGCGAGTGCGGTCTGCACCTGCACGTGCCCGCCGGGGCGGTTCCCAAAGACGGCCCCTCGGCCGGCGTCACGGCCGCAGTGGCGCTGGCGTCGCTGTATTCGAAGCGTCCGGCCCGCGGCGACACGGCCATGACCGGCGAGATCACGCTGACCGGCCTGGTGCTGCCCATCGGCGGCCTCAAGGAGAAGGTGCTGGCGGCGCGCCGCTCGGGCATCCGCCGGGTGCTGGTGCCCAAAGCCAACGAGAAGGACCTGCGCGACATCCCCGAAGAGGTGCGTAAGGAGATGGAGTTCATCTTCGTGGAGAAAATCGAGGAGGTCCTCGCCGCCGTCATCCCCGGCATCTACGACCGCGCCGAGGCCGAAGTCCCGGCGTGAATCCTACTGGCGCGAGGCGGCCGGCTCGATCAGTGTTTCCACTTCGCGGCGCGCGAGGGCCGTGGACAAACGCGCAGCCTCCTCGGCGGGGAAGAAGAGCCCGGTCCCTTTGCTCCAGACGGTGATACCGACGCCGGTGAGGTTTCGCGCGTCAAAGCCCTGTTTCCTGAGGTCGTCGGCCAGGCGGGCCAGAATCTCGTTATCCATGCCTGGACCAACCCGGTCGGCGTCCTAAAGCGTCGCTGGGACGGCAACTCCTTACGATTCTTTACACTCTTTACGGGCACCCGGCACCCGGTCGCGGCTCGGAAACGCGCTACTGAGCCGCGACCCCGCCTGCGGAGGGCACGCCGCGCCCGATGGCTGCTAGAATCGTGTCCAATACCATGAGCACGGATAAGAAGAGCATGTTTGTCGGAGCTGACGGCAAGAACCTGATGTTCACGTTCATCCTCGTGAGTTCGTTGTTTCTGCTTTGGGGATTCTGCAACGGAATGATCGACGTGATGGACAAACACTTCCAGGAAGAGCTGGGCCTGACGAAATCACAATCCGCCTGGGTACAGTTCGCGCACTATCTCGGCTACTTCTTAATGTCGATGCCGGCCGCATGGCTGGCGGGCAAACTCGGGTACAAAGGCGGAATCATCGCCGGTCTCGTGATTGTCGCGCTGGGCGGATTCTGGTTCATTCCGGCCAGCCGTATCAACGCAATGGTCCGTGAGGGAAGCGTGTCGTCCACCACCGCGTTCGTTGCCTTCCTGGCCGGCGTTTGCCTCATCGCGACCGGCCTCACATTCCTGGAGACAATCGCCAATCCTTACACCACCGTGCTGGGCGCCAAGCGCTATGCGGCGACCCGCATCAATCTCGCCCAGTCCTGCAATGGCATTGGCTGGATTCTTGGTCCGATCGTCGGCAGCATGTATTTCTATTCCAAGGACGCCCTGGGCCAAAGCACCGGCAGCCAGACGCTCCACATTCCTTACGTGGGCATCGCCATCGGCGTTCTCGTTCTGGCCGCCATTTTCTACTTTGCCAGCATTCCCGACATCAAAACCGAGGACGACTATCACCTGGACGAAGCCACGCCGGGCGCTTCGCATTCCATCTGGAAGCACCCGCACTTCGTCCTGGCTGTCGCGGCCCAGTTCTTCTACGTCGCCGCGCAAGCCGGCATTTTCAGCTTCTTCATCAACTACATGACTGCCGAAGTTCCCGCCATTCCCGCCTCCTGGAACTCGGCCATGACCAGGCTGTCGGCCAACTCCGGCTTCCTGCACGAGTGGCTGCTGGGCTGGTTCGAAACCAACAAACAAGGCGTTCTGGCCATCAGCGACAAAGGCGCATCCAATCTGGCGTCCCTGGGTTTTGTGTTCTTTCTGGTGGGCCGCTTCTCGGGCGCCGTCTTGCTGAAGAAGTACTCCGCTCACAAAATCCTCGGCCTCTATGCTTTGCTGAATGTTATCGTTACTTTCCTGGTCTTCTGCAAGCTGGGCTGGCTGTCGGTGGCTTGCGTGTTCTTGAGCTACTTCTTCATGTCCATCATGTTCCCGACTATCTTCGCCCTCGGGATTTTCGGCCTCGGCGCCCGGGCGAAACAGGCCTCCGCCTTCATCGTCATGGCTATCATGGGCGGCGCTCTTCTGCCCAAACTTATGGGTCACGTCGCCGACGTATACGACATGTCCCGCGGTTTCATCGTGCCCATGTTCTGCTTCGTTCTGGTTGCCCTATACGGCTTCTACTGGCCCAGGTTCAGCAAAGCGGAGTCGCTCGACGGAGTGCGGGCCGCCCCCGGTCACTAGTCGATTTCCGGCGGGCGGGCCGGTTGACGCCACGGGGCCGAAGCCCGTAAGCTAGGCCTCTATGCCCCAATCCGCGTATCCGTCCCCGCGCATCGGTTGAATACATCTCCATGTGGCAACAAAACTATACCCCTGTGGCGCAAAGCATCGGCTGGTCGGCCGCCGGGGCCGCTCTGCCGATGCTGGTTCTCCTCTACTTCCTGGCCGTAAGGCGCAAGGCGGCGTGGGTTTCGGCGCTGGCCGCGCTGGCGACGGCGATCCTGGTGGTGTGGCTGCTCTACGGCATGCCTCCGGTCAGAATCGTCTCGGCGGCGTTGTTCGGAGCGTCGTTCGGCCTGCTTCCGATCGGCTGGATCACCTTCAGTGCAATCTTTCTTTACCGGCTCACGCTCGAGACGGGGCAGTTCGAGATCATCAAGAGTTCCCTGGCCAACCTGACCACCGACCGCCGGCTTCAGGCCTTGCTGATCGCCTTTGCCTTCGGCGCCTTCATCGAGGGAGCGGCCGGCTCGGGCGTTCCCGTGGCGGTGGGTGCGGCGATGCTGACCGGCATGGGTTTCGGCCGGCTTCAGGCCGCCGCCATCTGTCTGCTCGCCAATACCGCGCCGGTCGCCTTCGGCGCGATCGGCACGCCGATTCTTACACTGGCCATCACCACCGGCCTGCCGCTGGCCAGCCTCAGTGCCGGTATCGGCCGGATTTGCGCCCCGCTCTCGCTGTGCGTGCCCACTTACCTGACCGTGCTGGTTGCCGGACGCAAGGGACTGAAGGGCGCCTTTCCCGCGGCGCTGGTGTGCGGCGTGTCGTTCGCCTCGGTGCAACTGGCGGTCTCGAATTTGGTCGGGCCGCAGTTGACCGACATCCTCGCCGCGCTGGCGGCCATGGCCTGCCTGGTCCTGTTGCTTCGCTTTTGGCGGCCCAAAGACCACTTCGGACATCCAGTGGCACAGCCTTCAGGCTGTGTTCATCGTTCCTCCGAAGTCTGGCGCGCGTGGATGCCGTACATGCTGCTGGCCGCATGCGTATTGCTGTGGGGCATGCCGCCGGTGCAGTCGGCGCTGGCCAGGACCAGCATTTCTTTCGACTGGCCGGCGCTTCACAACCAGGTTCTGCGCACGCCGCCGGTGGTGGCCGCGCCGTCTCCGTATCCGGCGCAGTACCGCCTCGACTGGCTCTCCAGCCCGGGCACGGCCTGCCTGGTGGCGAGCATCCTGGCGGCCTTACTTGCCGGTGTGTCGCCGCGCCGGTTCGCGAAAGTGTTCGCCGCCACCACCCACCAGATGTTCCTGCCGCTGGTCACCATTGCATCCGTTCTGGCACTGGCTTTTCTGATGAACTACTCGGGCGCCACCGCGACCCTGGGGCTGGCCTTCGCCGCCACTGGCACGCTGTTCCCTTACTTCAGCGCCATGCTCGGGTGGATGGGCGTGTTCCTGACCGGGTCCGACGCTTCCTCGAACGCCCTGTTCGGCAACTTGCAGGTGGTCACGGCCAAGCGGCTGGGCCTGAGCCCGGTCCTGATGGCTTCGGCGAATTCCAGCGGCGGCGTGATGGGAAAGATGATCAGCGTCCAGAGCATCGCGGTCGCGGCGGCGGCGACGGGAATGAAAAGTTCCGAGGAGGCGCAGTTGTTCCGCCTCACCTTCTGGCACAGTTTCTTTCTGGCGTCCGGAATCGGTCTGCTGGTGACGCTGTACGCCTACGTCCTGCCGACCGTCGTCCCCTGAAAAATGCGTCAGCCTGGTATGGCCCCTTTATTTTGGGACAGACAGGTGTGTCCGCAAGGGACACACTGGTCTGTCCCGAAAAAGGGGCCATACCAGGCTGACGCATTTTTCGGGTTGGCTCAGAACTCGATGCGCAGGCCCATGCGTAGGCTACGCGGGCCCGCCGGATCGAGCGGGGCCGAAGCCCCCGAAACGGTCGAATTGCCGCCCACTCCGCCGATCACGCCTCTCGTGGCGGCGGCGCTGATGCTTATCGAGGGATCGTTGTAGTTGGGATGGTTCAGCAGGTTCACCGCGGTCAGTTCCCAGCGGACCGTCGCGCGCTCCCCTATCGGAAACGCCTTGAAGATGCCGAAGTCCCAGACGGTCATTTTGGGGCCTTTGATGACACCGATGGAGGACGAACCGAAGTAAGCGCCCGGCGCCGCGAAAGCGTCCACATCGAACCAGCGGTTCACGGCTTGCTGGCTGGACGGGAGGTTCGGGTCGCGCAGGATGTTCGGCCGGAGGGTGACCGTGGGAATGCTCGCGCTGGATGTGTAGGCCGTTCCGGTCGGATCGGGTCCGCTCCAGGTCGGCGTGAGGAAGCGGCCGGAGCGGGTCGAATAAATGGCGCTCATGCTCCATCCTCCCGCCAGCAGGTTCAGGCCGCGTCCCGCGTTGGCCAGAACTTTCTTTCCTTTTCCGACGGGCAGATCCCAGATAAGACTGCCATTGACGCGATGCGCGGGAATATCGATCCATACCCCGCGGTCGCGGGCGCGGTCGTAGGCGTTTTCGATGAGATCGTTTCGCTCCGCGTCGCCGATGTCGCGCGCCAGCGTGTAACTCAACTGATAGGTCAGCCCGGAGGCGGCGCGCCGCTTAACCTCGGCGGTCATGGCGTTGTACTGGTGGCCGGCGCCGTTGGTCTGGTAGTTGACCGCCGGATAGGTCGGGAACATGCGCGGCTTGGTCCCAAACAACCCCGGACCCGACAGGGGCTGGTTGATGTTGTAACGGTACTCGCCCTTGCGTGTATTGGTCCCGATGTAGGAAAGCCGGAACGCGTTGCTCCCGACCAGATGCTCGATGGTCACGTTGTACTGCATACTGTAGGGTATGACCAGGTTGGGATTGCGCGCCGTAGGCAGACTGACGGTGCTTGGACCGGCCGTGACGCTGGCTGTGTACACGCGCGGGAAGATCACTTCCGGCGCGGTGGTCGAATTGGTTTGAGTGGGCTCGGCGATGATGAACGGTATACCGCCGCTCTGTGCGGTCGTGGGCACGATATCGTAGTAAATGCCGTACCCCGCGCGGAACACCGTGTTCGGACCGAACGGGCGCCAGGCAAGGCCAATGCGCGGAGCGAAGTTGTTGCGATCGGTTGGCGCAAGGTTCGAGGGCAGCCCCAGCTTACTCCCCACTTCGATCCCCACATATTTGAGCGGCATCAACGGGCTTACCTTGTTCAGGCTCTCGTCCGGGACGATGATCTTTCCGCTGCCGATGTCGAAGGTGGAGCTGTATCCATCGACGTTGCGGGCCACCGGATGATACTCGTAGCGCACCCCCATATCGAGGGTGAGAGACGGCGTGATCTTGAACTGGTCGGCGACGAACCAGTCGTAGCCCGAGCGGAGTTCCTGGGCCACCACGTTCGGGAATGCCCGGGCGTAAGTGGTCGGAATGCCGAGCAGGAAGTCCCCATACGGATGGCCGGTAAACCGGTTGGAAAAGGTGACGTTGCCAAACAGGTTCGTGGGCGCGCTGCCGTCCGCATAATACACGCGGTTGAACATGAAGCCGGCTTTGACGCTGTGACGGCCGTGGTACCAGTTCAACTGCTCCTGGACCTGATTGAACTTGTTCTTGAAGCCGGGGTGACGCCAAACCTGCTGGGTGAGCGGCTGGATGCCGATGCCGGTCCAACCGAGTTGCGGAATGCCCGCGATATCCGGGAGATTCGGCGCCAGGCCGAGCAACCCCAGTTCCTTGACCAGTTGAAGGCCGTTCTGGGCGCCGTGGCGCGGCTGGTCGTTGTAGGCCACGCCCCAGCGGATTTCATTGATCAGGCTCGACTTGATCGTGTAAGTAAAGGAGATGTTCGCTCCCTGGTTCTCGCGTTGGTTCCAGATCCTCCCGATAGTCGGCAAATTGTTGTCCAACGGCCGCGTATATTGTTTGGCCCAGGTGAAGCGTCCGAACACGAAGGCGGTTTCCGAGAAGCGATGGTCCAGGCGCGTGGTCCAGTAGGTCGAAGGATCGTACGGGCGGGGCACCGTGGCGCGGTAGTTCTGGCTTGCGAAGATATTCGGATCGCCGAAATTCGGCAGCGGATAGAACTTCTCCTGAAGCTTCAGGGACACGGCGTTGAGCCGCGTTGTCGGAACAATGTTTCCGGCAAACGGCGCGTTGCCGCCCATCGGATCCTTGACCACGGTGGATGGCAGCAGGTTCGCGAAGTTGCCCTGACGCCAGTTCGCCGCCGGCACGGTCGGGTTGAGGATGTCCTTGGCCTGGCCGCCTCGGGCGGTCTCCATCGAGAAGAAAAAGAAGGTCCTGTTCTTGCCGTTGTAGAGCTTGGGGAAGTACATCGGACCGCCGATGGTAAAGCCGGGTTGGTGTTGGACGTTGCCGCTCTTGGTCAGCGAAAAGGGATTGCGGGCCAGAAACACCGGCGTCGTGTAGTAGTCGAAGCCGGCGCCGTGGAGGTCATTGGACCCGGACTTGGAAACCACGGTGACCTGGCCCAGAGAGCCGAACTCCGCCGTGTTGTTGCCCATGTCCACGCGCACTTCCTGGAAGCTCTCGACATAGTTCACCAGCGGCGTGATCTGCGTTCCGTCGCGCCCGTTGCTGACTGTGATCCCGTCCACCGAGGCGTCGGACTGGTTGTTGCGGCTGCCCGAGAAGCGCCGGGTCGCCGTGCCGCTGGCCGCGGAGACGATCCCCGGGTTCTGGCCGACGAAGTTCCACAACGAGCGCGTGTTCAAGGGCAGGTTCTTGATCTGACTGGCGAGCTTGGTGTCGCTGATGCGCGCGCTCTCGGTTTCGATGGGCGTGGCGCCGCCGACAACCTCGACGGTGGTGGCGACGGCGCCCACCTCGAGGCGGACATCCACGCGGCGCAGCTCCTGCGCGGTGAGCAGGATGCTCTTGATGACCGAACTATTGAATCCCGGCGCCTCGACCCGCATCGAGTATTCGCCCTGCAGCAATTGGCCCAGGGTGTAATAGCCGACGTCATTGGACTTGGCGGTGTACTTGTAGTTGCTGCTCAACTGCGTGGCCGTGACTTGCGCTCCGGCAACCACCGCGCCTTGGGCGTCGGTGACGATGCCGGTGATGGTGGCAAACGTGGTCTGCGCGAAGCTGTTCACATGGAACGCCAGCGCGACGACCGAAATTAGAAGAATGCGTCTCATGACTACCTCCTCGTACGTTAACCCCTGACTAAGGCTACTGCGGGAGCTTGTTCGTTTTCAAGTCATCCGCCGCCGCCATGCGCTCCCAGTTTAATTTCGGGATTTCGTAGCCTGTCCCCGAAATTGGGTCCCTCACTACTGCGGCAGCTTGTATGCTTTCAAGTCTTCCGCCGCCGCCATGCGCTCCCAGTTCGGCCAGTCCCGGCCATAGAAATAGAGCATGCGCTCGAGCATCGTGGAATCGGTGACGCGAACTTTGGCGGGAATGCCATAGGCGATCGAGCGGGCGGGCAACTGCTGGTCCGCATAGGTCACGGCGCCATTCAGCAGCAGCGCTTCGCGGCCGATTCTGGTGCCAGGCGAAGCGCCCGCTCCGATATTGGAGAGCGAGAAATCTTCCATCCAGGCCCCCTGCAG
This sequence comes from Bryobacterales bacterium, assembly GCA_030693045.1. Taxonomy (GTDB): domain Bacteria; phylum Acidobacteriota; class Terriglobia; order Bryobacterales; family Bryobacteraceae; genus JACQZT01. The sequence continues at coordinate 16,694 of JAUYBU010000057.1, forward strand.
CGAGGCCATATGATTGATCCATGAAAAGGCCCCGATATGAGGAGTGTCAACCACCGGGGAGCCGGCGGCGACAGCCGTGCGGCCGTCCACGATCATGGCCTGATCGTACATGTGCGTGTGAGGGCCGATTTTCACATTGTTGGCGACGATCATCGTGCCGGGGTACATTTTCACATCCTTGCCGATGTGGACGTTGCCTTCCACGTAAGAGCCGGCGTTGATCTGCACGCCCTCGTCCAGGCTGACGTTTCCCGTCACCATCGCGCCCGGCACTATCTTCCCCTTGACCACTCCCTGGTTGGGGTGTTCCCAATCCGCGAGCGGCGTCTCGTAGGCTTCCGGTTTCTCGAGCGCCGGCCCGTTCACTTCGGCCAGCCAGCGTCGCGGCAGGAAACCGATAAGCCGCATGCGCAGTTGGTCGGAGACGCCGGGGTCCTTGTCCATCATCCCAGGGCTGCCGCGAAAGACGATCTCTTCGCGGATGTTGGAGTCGTGAAGCGCCGACGCGCCGCTCATCAGCACGGCGTTGCGGTGCACATAGGCGCCATAGTCGGTCATGGCGTTGGCCCCGTAATATGCGCCGTCGTCGATCTTGGTGGCGTGCACCACCGATCCCGGGCTGATGTATGTGTAGTCCTTGATCCAGAGCGGATTGTCGAAACCGCCGTCGCGCGACGATCCCACGTGCGATCGCTCTCCAATCAGGCAGTAATCTCCGATGACGGTATCCGAGCGGATGTTGGAGATGGCGCGAATGTCCGAGTGATGGCCGATGACGGCGCGCGCGATGACCACGTAGGGGCCAACCCGGGTGTGCGCGCCGATGGTGGCGTTGATTAGAATCGCGGTGGGATGGACCTGCGCGGTGGGATCCACCTTACTCTTCCCGGTCCAGTATGGCTTGCCATCGATGCCGGGATAACTGCTCCGGACTTTGGGCGGGTTCCTGTCGATCTGGCGGGCGATCTGGTCGTTCTCGTGGCGAATCCAAGTCGAGGGAATGAAGCCCAGGATCTTTTGCCGGTCCTGGTCGGTGATCGCCTTGCGGGTCAGGGCGGCCGGAAGGCCTTCCGCCAGGCCGTTGGCCGGAATCACCATGTCGTGGCCGGTCACGGCTCCGGGCGCCAGCACCGCTCCGCGCTCCAGGTGGGTATTGAAATCGGCCACCGCTCGCATGCCCACGGCCGAACCCTCTTCCATGCGCGCGCCGCGCAGGGTGGCGTTCATGCCCACAAAGCAGTTGTCTTTAATGTACGTCTGGTCGGCAACCGTGTTGGCCGTGATTCCGGACGCCGCCGGACGGCCGGCGACGACGCGCGAGCCGTAGTCGATCTTAACGTAGTTGCCGATAGTCAGATGGTCCGCGTTGATGACCGCCTGGCCGAGGATGTTGACGTGGTGGCCGATGGTCACCTCGCCCTGGATCACGACCTTGGGCCCGATCTTCGTATAAGCCCCCACCGTAATATTCCCGATCAGAACCGCGGTCGGATGGATCTGGGCCTTGGGATCGACTCGAACGGCGGAAAGCGATTGGCCCGCCAGCGCGAACAAGGCGGACAGGCACAGGCAAATCGAGTGTTTAGGTAGCATGTTTATGGCTCGTCCAAAGCAATGCCCGAGGCCGGTTGGCACGAGAGCGCAACTCC
>JAUYBU010000067.1 GCA_030693045.1 Bryobacterales bacterium
CTAAGCGATAGTTTCCGTAAGGTCAGCCCGGAGTGTCCCCGGGTTCTGGCTTCGCGGGGGACACGCCTGCGTCCCGGGGCTAAGCGATAGTTTCCGTAAGGTCAGCCCGGAGTGTCCCCGGGTTCGAGAAAAGGGGCCATACCAGGCTGACGCATTTTCCTGGGGTTCTGATATGCTGGTGACGTGCGCCACTTTCTGCGCGCCTTTGTGGCGTTGGCCCTGGGCGGCGTCCTGGGGGCCCAGACTTCCGCCGTGCTCGGGATACTGGGCCAGGAGCTTGACCGTAATTTCAGGATTCTGAAAGAGAAAGCCGACCCGCCTCCGTATTTCATTGCCTATTCGGTCGTCGAAATCGAGCGGGTCGCCATGGCCGCCTCGCGCGGGGCCCTGATTACCCAGAACTCCGGGCGCAGCCGTTACCTGGACGTCAGTGTCCGCGTGGGCAGCCCGAAACTGGACAACTACCACCGAATCCAGGGTGAGACGCCGCAGTTCGCCTCGGGCGCGTCGCTGGCATTGGATGACAATCCCGCCGCCATCCGCAACCGCGTGTGGCAGGAGACCGACCGGGTCTACCGGCAGACCGCGCAGCGTCTGGTCACGCTGAAAACCAGCACCCAGGTTAAGCCGGCCGCCGAGGATTCTTCCGACGACTTCTCGACCGAGGAGCCATCCGTCCACTCCGATTCTCCGGTGCGGCTGAAGCCGCCGGCGGCGGACTGGGCGGCGCGGCTTCGCGGGCTCTCCGCCGGGTTCGACAAGTACCCGTCGGTGCTGTCGGGAGTGATCGGATTGACCGCGCAAAGAGAGAGCAAGTGGCTGGTGACGACCGAGGGAACCCGGGTTCAGCAGGGCCGGGGGTTTGCGCGCCTGGCTGTCACGGTGCAGGGAAAGACCCCCGACGGGATGACCCTGGAGACCGGCGAGACCTTCGAAGCCGAAGACGTTTCCCGGCTGCCGAAGGATGAGGTGGTGGCGGCGGCCATCCAGAAGGTTTCGGCCGAACTGACCGGGCTGTTGCGGGCGCCGGTGGTGGAGCCGTACGTGGGTCCGGCGATCCTTTCCGGGCGCGCCGCCGGAGTTTTTTTTCACGAGATCTTCGGTCACCGCATCGAAGGGCACCGCCAGAAGGACGAAACCGACGGGCAGACCTTTACCAAGAGCGTCGGCCAGCAGGTGTTGCCGCAGTTTCTGTCGGTGGTTTTCGATCCCACGCGCCGCACCGCCGAGGGCGTCGATCTGAACGGCTGGTACCTGTACGACGACGAGGGCGTGAAGGCGCGGCCGGTTTCGCTGGTCGACGGCGGAACGCTGAAGACGTTTCTGATGTCGCGTTCGCCCATCCTGGGGTTCAATCGTTCCAACGGCCACGGCCGGCGGCAGCCGGGCGCCGAGGTTGTCTCCAGGCAGTCGAACCTGTTCGTCGAGTCGGCCAGGACGGTGCCGGAGGCGAAACTCCGGGAAATGCTGGTGGCCGAGATCCAGCGCCAGGCGAAGCCGTATGGCTACTACTTCAAGCATGTGGTTGGCGGCTTCACCAACACCGATCGGCGCGGAGTGCAGGCCTTCAAGGTGATTCCGCTGGTGGTCTACAGGGTGTATCCCGACGGGAGGCCCGACGAACTCGTGCGTGGCGTGGACATTGTGGGTACGCCCTTGGCGAGCTTCGCCAAGATTCTGGCCGCCTCCGACAAGCGCGAGGTCTTCAACGGATACTGCGGCGCCGAATCCGGGAACGTGCCGGTGGCGGCGGTGGCGCCGGCGCTGCTGGTTTCCGAGATCGAGATCCAGAAGAAAGAGGGCTCGCGCGACCGGCCGCCGCTGCTGCCTTCCCCCACCCAGGCGGGAGGCACGCGATGAGGGGCGGCGCGCTGGTCTTGGCGGCGTTGTCGCTGGCCGGCGCCGCCCAGGCGCCGAAGCCCGACATCATGCTGCGCGCGATGCGCGAGGAACTGGAGCGTTCGCGAGCCCTGCGGGTGGTCAATCTGGATCCGCCCTACTACATCGAGTACGCCAACGACGACACGGAAATATTCAGCGCCTCGGCCACGCTGGGCGGCCTGGTCTCCTCGCGTGTGGGCCGCTACCGGGTTCCACGGGTGCGGGTCCGCGCCGGCGACTACAAGTTCGACAACACCAATTCCGTGTTCGCCGACTACGCTCCCGGCGCGCGCTTCGAAGCCGAGCAGTTGCCGCTGGACGACAACCCCTCCGCCATCCGGCATTCCTTCTGGCTGCTGACCGACCGGATGTACAAGGGGGCGGTCGAGGCGCTGGGCGGAAAGCGGGCGGCCCTGCGCAATGTCACCGAGACCGAGACTCTGAACGACTTCGCGCGCGCCGAGCCAACCCGCCTGGTGGTCGAGTCGCCGCGCGTCAAGATCGACCAGGCGCTCTGGGAAAAGCGGGTTCGGGCGCTTTCGGCCGTGTTTCGCGAATACCCGCGGGTGTACGGCTCGAGCGTGGAGTTCGACACCGTCCAGTCCGACTTCTACCTGGTCAATTCCGAGGGAACCGAGGTCAAGATCCCGGAGCGATTCGCCTGGATGAGGGTGCGCGGCTGGAGCCAGGCCGGCGACGGGATGCAGGTGCGCGACGCGGCGGTGCTTCAATGGGCGGAGCCGGCGCCGGCGGTCTCCGACGCCGAACTCGAGCGGGCCGTGCGCGCGGTGGCGGCCAACGTAACGGCCCTGGTTTCGGCGCCGGCGGGCGAGGCGTACTCCGGACCGGTTCTGATGGAGGGTGCGGCGTCGGCGCAGTTGTTCGCCGAGATGTTGGGCCGGAATCTGAGGATCTCGCGGCGGCCGGTTTCCGCGCCGGGCCGTCCCGCGCCGGTCCTGGAGAGCGAACTGGAGGGTCGCCTGGGCGTCCGGATCCTTCCCGAATGGCTGGACGTGGTGGACGATCCGACCCAAAAAGAATGGCGCGGCCGATCCCTGTTCGGCCACTACCTGGCGGACATGGAGGGCGTCGTGCCGGTCCCGCTTAACGCGGTCGAGGCGGGCGTGCTGAAGGGCTTTTTGCTGACCCGCCAGCCGGTTCGCGGATTCGAGGGTTCCAACGGCCGGGCGCGGATCCCCACGGCCTACGGCGCCAAACTGCCCGTCCCCGGCAACCTGTTCGTCCGCGCGCGGCAGAGCGTGACAGCGGCGGAATTGAAGAGCAAGCTGATCGAACTCTGCCGGCAGAGAGGGAAGACCTACGGCCTGCTGGTGCGGAAGATGGATTTCCCTTCCTCGGCGTCGATGGAGGAATTGCGGCGGATGGCCGCGGGGGCGCAAGCGGGCGGAAGCTCGCGTCCGGCCAGCGCGCCGCTGTTGGTGTGGCGCGTGAGCCTGGACGGAAAGGAAGAGCTGGTCCGCGGGTTGCGTTTCCGCGGCCTGAACACGCGCTCGCTGAAGGACCTGGTGGCCGCCTCCGACCAGATGCACGTGTTCGAGTATCTGGAAAACGGCGCGCCCCTGGCGATGATGGACGCGGGCGGCTACATGGCCGGAGTGAGCGTGATCGCCCCGTCGATCCTGATCGACGACGCCGACCTGGAACTGCCGCGCGAGGATCGCCCCAAGCTGCCTGTCGTTCCGCCGCCCACCGCCAGCGCCGAACCTTGAGCCATGGGAATCCTCAGCCGCCTGGTTTTCCGTGAAATCCTCTCGGGAGCCCTGCTGGGCGGCGTCCTGTTCACCTTTGTCCTGTCGCTGCAACGGGTCGGCCGTCTGTTCGAGCTGATGGTCCGCAGCTCGGCTTCGCTTGGCACGATCCTCCAGTTGTTTGCGCTGGTTCTGCCCTTCGCGCTCACCTTCACCATTCCCATCGGCGTTTTGGTGGGCGTGCTGATCGGGTTGAGCCGGATGTCGAGCGACGGCGAAATCACGGCCATGCGCGCCGGCGGGCAGCCGAGCCGCAAAGTGCTCGGCCCGGTGGCGCTGTTTGCGACCCTGGCCATGTTTGCCGCCGCCACCTGCACGCTGTGGCTGACGCCGTATTCGATCCGCCTGAGCTACCAGATTCTGAACCGGCTGGCGGCGTCCCAGATGACGGCCGAAATCCAGCCCCGGGTCTTCGAAGAGCAGTTCTCGGGATCGAATATCGTCCTCTATGTCGGCGACGTGATTCGGCAGGGCAAGTCGGTGCTCTGGCGGCAAATCTTCCTGGCCGACGTGACGCCGCCCGACCAGCGCAAGGCGGGCGCGCGCGAGCAGGGGGAGGGGCCCCGCATTACCGTCGCCTCCGAGGCGGTGGCCCTGTCGGACCCCGTCTCCAACCGGATCCAGCTCTCGATGCTGAATGGCAGTTCGCACGAGGCCGGCAAGGAATCCTCGCAGTACTTCAACACCGCCTTCCCGCGCGGCGACCAGACCTTGGAGGCCCGGCGTCCCGACGAGGTGAAGGCGCGGCCATTCGTCGAGATGGATCTGGGCCCGCTCTGGCACGACGCTTATCGCCGCGCCGATCTCGACCCCCGCTCGCGTACGGCGGCGCGCATCGAACTGCACCAGCGGCTGGCGCTGCCGTTCGCCTGCATCCTGCTGGCGCTGGTGGGAATCCCGCTGGGCGTCTCGACGCGCAAGGCGGGCAAATCGACCGCCTTCGTGCTGACGGTTTTCCTGGCCTTCCTTTATTACATGGGTCTGATCAGCCTGATCGGGCTGGCGCGCGAGGGCACGCTGGCGGTGGAGGTGGCGGCCTGGACGCCCAACGCGCTGTTCGCCATCGCCGGTCTGATTCTGATGGCGCGGCTGGAGAAGCCCGGCGAACACGACGCCATCGGCGCCATCCGCTCCTGGTTCGCCTACCAATACCGCCGGGTGAGCGGACATCTGCCCACCGCGCCCGGCTCGTTCGGCAACGGCGGCCGGGCGGGCCGTTTTCCGCTGCTTCCCCAGTTGATCGACACTTACATCCTCTCCAGCTTCATTTTCTACTTCCTGCTTCTGCTGCTCAGCTTCGTGCTGATGGCGCATGTGTTTTTCTTTTTCGAGCTGCTCAGCGACATTATCAAGAACCGCATCCCCATGTCGCGGGTGCTCACCTACTTCTTTTTCCTGACGCCGAAACTGGTTTACGACTCGACGCCGGTGAGCGTGCTGGTGGCGGTGCTGGTGACCTTCGGCATTCTGACCAAGCAGAACGAAGTGACGGCCATGAAGGCCTGCGGCATCAGCCTTCACCGGCTGGCGGTGCCGGTGCTGCTGACCTCGAGCGTGCTTAGCATCGGCCTGTTCGCTTTCGACCATTACTACGTGCCGGAAGCCAACCGCATTCAGGACGCCATCCGGAACGAGATCAAGGGGCGGCCCGTGCAGACCTACCTGCGGCCGGACCGCAAGTGGATTTTCGGACAGGGCTCGCGGATCTATTACTACCGCCACTTCGACCAGGCCGAGAACGTGATGGTGGGCGTGAGCGTGTATGAATTGGACCCCCGGACGTTCCGCCTACGCCGCCACATCTGGGCCGAGCGCGCGAGGTGGGAATGGTCGCTCAAGAGCTGGATCTTCCAGAACGGCTGGACCCGCGACATCGACGGCGTGCGCGTGTCCAATTACCGCCAGTTTCAGGCCACCACGTTTCCGGAACTCGACGAGCCGCCGGGCTACTTCCTCAAGGAAGTGAAGCAGGACAAGCAGATGAACTTCCAGGAGCTGGACGCCTACATCCGCGAGTTGCGGCAGAGCGGCTTCGATACGGTGAAGCTCCAGGTGCAGTTCTACAAGAAGTTCTCGGTGCCGTTGTTCGCCCTGATCATGGCCGCCATTTCGGTGCCCTTCGCCTTCCTTACCGGCAACCGCGGCGCGATGGCCGGCGTGGGCGTAAGCTTCGGCATCGCGATCGCCTACTGGGGAGTGGGCCAGCTTTTCGAACAGTTCGGCAACGTGAACCAGTTGCCGCCGGCCCTGGCCGCCTGGTCGCCCGACGCGCTGTTCGCGCTGGCGGGGCTGTATTTGCTGATGCGGATGCGGACGTAGGGGGGGCTGAACGCCAGGAGTGGTCCGAGCTGCGCTACACTCCAACAAGTGACCACGCGCGACGTCTTACGGATCTTCATCTCGTCCACCGCAGTCGACCTCCGCGACTATCGCGACAAGGTCCGCGACGCCGTGCTGCGCCTCGGGAATCTGCCGGTGGCGATGGAGACCTTCTCGGCGCAGTCCGGCCAGCCGGCGAGCGAGTGCATGCGCATGGCGGCGGAGGCGGACGCCGTGGTCTGCATCGTGGCTCACCGCTACGGCTACGTCCCGCCGCCGGAGCTCGGCGGCGACGGGGAGCGCTCCCTCACCTGGCTCGAAGTGGACGCAGCCAAGCGCGCCGGCAAGCCGGTGTTTGCTTTTCTGATCGATCCCAGGGCCCCCTGGACCGAGGACGCGGAACAGGACCGGCTCAGGTGGGAGCCGCCGGAGAAAGTTCCGGAGATCGTCAAAGCGGTTCAGAAACTGCAAGAGTTCAAAGCTTACCTGGAGCGCGAATGCCTGCGACAGACGTTCGCCAACCCGGAAGAGCTGGCCAAGCACGTCGCGATCACGCTCGCCAACTTCAGGCCGCGGCTGAAGTCAACCGCTCGCGTCTGGCAGCCGCTGTTCTGCCACGCGCTGCAACCGGCCCAGCACTTTCGCGGCCGCGAGGCCAGGCTCCAGGAGCTGAAGGTCTGGCTGGAAGCGCCAGTCACTCCGGACCGGGTTGTCTCGCTGGTCGCAGCCGGCGGCGCCGGCAAGACCGCGCTCGTGAATGAAGGCCTGCGCGAGGCGACACGCTCGGACCGCGCCGGGCTTTTTGTCTGGTCTTTCCACGAAGACTCCCACACCGACGCTTTCCTGCGCGAAGCCTACATCTACTTCACCGGCGAGAAGGACGCGCCCGCCGGCGGCATGTTGGAGCGCCTACAAATGGCCCTGTCCGGCGACGCGCCGCATGTTCTGATCCTCGACGGGCTCGAACGGGTCCAGAGCGAAGGCGGCCATCGCCGTCGCGGCGAGCTTGAAGACCTGCAACTCAAGCGCCTGGTGCGCGCGCTGGCCGGAGGCATCGGGAGCGCCCGCGTCCTGGTGACCTCGCGCTTTCCGCTTGTGGATCTCGACGACTGGACCGGAGCGGGGCACCGGACCATCGAGTTGGACGACCTTGAACGCACGGTCGCGGTCGACGTGCTGCGGGCCTGGAAGGTGAAAGGAGACAATAACGCGCTGGCGCGACTGATCGAACCGCTTAACGTCAGGGACCGCTATCACGCGCTTTCGGTGGCCGTCCTGGGTTCGTATCTCGGCAACTTCGCCGGCCGGACGCCGGAGTTTTCATTGGAGGACGCGAAAGAGTCGGATCCCAAGGCTCGGCGGCTGAGCCGTATCCTGGAGCAGTACGCCCAGGCCCTCACTCCCGTGGAACGCGAACTACTCGCCCGCCTTTCCCAGTTTCCGCGAGGCGTGAAGGCCGAGTTTCTCGGTCGGATCGTGCAATCCAGCACAGAGGTGACCGGAGCTCTAGTCGGTCTTGCGGACCAACAACTCATGTCGAACGTGGAGCGGCTCATGGAGCTTGGCCTCGTGTTTCGCTCTCAGATCGATGGACAACTCGTCTATTCCGTCCACCCCGCCTTGAGCGAGTTTTCTCGGAGTCTATTGGGGACGAAGCCAGAATCAGACCGCAAGGCCCAGGGGCTGAGCCGCATGCTGGAGGAGTACGCTAAGACCCTCACTCGTGCCGAGCGGGAGCGCATTCGGTCCAGTCACGAGGAATTAGTCAATCTGGTTGCAGCCGCACTTGGAGGAGTGGAGACCGCTGCGCGTCGCCGATTGCAGGTCTTCCTGTGCCACTCCGCTGAAGACAAACCGGCGGTGCGAGAACTGTACGTGCGGTTGCGGCAAGACGGCTTTTCGGCGTGGCTCGATGAAGAAGACTTGCTGCCCGGGCAGGATTGGAAAGAGGGAATTGCGGCGGCTGTACGAAAGTCCGATGTAGTGGTCGTTTGCCTTTCGCGGAGCTCGATCGTCAGGACGGGATTTGTGCAGTGGGAAATTAGGTTCGCTTTGGACGTAGCCGACGAGAAGCCTCCGGGCATAGTCTTCATCATCCCAGCGCGTCTGGAGGAAGTCGCGGTCCCTGACCGTCTTTCGCGATGGCAATGGGTCAACTTGTTTCAAGAGCGAGGCTACGAGAAGCTGGCTCTAGCTCTGAAAATGCGAGAGGGGTCCTTGGGATAGAGCGCCCGGCTTCCGGCCCTGGCAGAAGCCTGCGCCTTCGCCGGCCGCTCCGGAGATGTCGAACTCCAGCTCCGCTCGTTCCACGCCGCCTGCGAACTCCACCGGTACCTCGGCGATTTCCATCAAGCCATCGCCGAGGGCGAAGCCGGCATCCTCCTGGCGGACACCTGCGGCTTCGGGAAGCACTCTATCGACATCCGCCTCGCCCTGGCCGAAACCTACCTCGCCGCCGGCGATGCGCGCAAAGCCCTTCAGAACGCCCGCAACGCGCTCGACCGCTCCCAGCACCCGGACTGCCAATACGCCTGGGGGCAGGCGGACGGTCTCCACTTCTGCGGCCTCGCCCACCTGCGGCTCGGCGAGCGCGAACTTGCCCACCTGCGGCTCGGCGAGCGCGAACTTGCCCGCCAGCGCCTCGCCGCCGCCCTCGAACTCCGCGAACGCTTGGGCCACGGCCGCATCGAGGAAACCCGCCGCGCGCTCGACCTCTGCCGTCCTTGAGAATTGACATGCAACGACACGTTTCTCCCTGGTGGCTCGGATATCTGCTGGCCTGCCCTTTGCGGCGGTGGGCCCACGACCCCGCGAAGATCCTGGCTCCGTATGTCCACGAAGGCGCGACGGTACTGGAGCCCGGACCGGGCATGGGCTTTTTCACGCTCCCGCTGGCCCGCATGGTGGGAGCCACGGGCCGGGTGGTGGCCGTGGACGTCGAGCCCAGAATGCTCGACGCGCTCCGGCGTCGCGCCCGCAAGGCCGGGCTTCTGGAACGCGTCGAGATTCGCCTGGCTCAGCCGGATTCGCTCGGGCTGACCGATCTGTCAGGTCAAGTGGATTTTGCGCTGGCCTTCGCGGTGGTGCATGAAATGCCGTCGGCGGTTTCGTTTTTCACCGAAGCCGGCCGGACGCTGAAGCCGGGCGGTCGTCTGCTGCTCGCCGAACCCATTGGACATGTGCGCGCTCCCCGGTTCGAGGCCGAGTTGGCCGCGGCGGCGGAGGCGGGCCTTCAACTGGAGGATCGCCCGTCGATTCGCCGCAGCCGGGCGGCGCTGCTCAGGAAGGCGTACAGCAGTTTCGGAACCCTCAGAACTGCACCGCCGGTAAACCGCTGAGTCTTTAGAGCGGTTTGCCTTCTTCGCCGGATCATCAAAAACAGTCCTATTTTCGAATTCGCAAAAAGGGCTTGTATTCTTCCTGGTCTGTATGT
>JAUYBU010000084.1 GCA_030693045.1 Bryobacterales bacterium
CGCCGTGCTTGCCGCCGCGCGCCCGGTGGCCGCGCCGTTCAACCAGGCCGCCGTGCTTGCCGCCGCGCGCCCGGTGGCCGCGCCGTTCAACCAGGCCGCCGTGCTTGCCGCCGCGCGCCTGGTTGCGCGCTGCGCGGCCGCAAAGCGGAAACCGTTTCATCTGACGCTGCATGGGGGCGGCGAGCCGGCCCGGCACTGGGACGCGCTGGTCCGGCTGGTCGAGGCGACCAAACGGATCGCCCGCCAGGCGGAAGTTGGATGGTTCGGCTATATCGCGACAAACGGCGTGATGAGCGAGGAGCGAGTCCGATGGCTGGCCCGCAACGTCGATTTGATCGGCATTTCATGCGACGGCCCGCCCGATATCCAGGACCGGCAGCGCCCGCTGGCGGGCGGCGGCGCGTCCTCGATCTTCGTCGAGCGCACGGCGCGTATCCTGGCTGAGATGGACGCCCGCTTCGCGGTGCGCGCAACCATCACGCCAGCGACGGTCGAGCGGCAGGCGGAGATCGTCGCGTATCTGAACCAATGCCTGGGGGCAACCCAACTGCGCTTCGAGCCGGTCTACCGCGTGGAGCCTGGATTCGCACCCGATCAGGCCGAATGGTTCCTGGATCACTTTCTGGCCGCCCAGCGCGAGGCGCGCAAGCGCGGGTGCGACCTGCAACTGTCCGGCACGCGCCTGGACGAAGTCCACGGGCCTTACTGCAATGTTCTTCGGGACGTGCTCCAGGTGGCCGCGGACGGCACGGCGGCGGAGTGTTTCCTTGAGTCCGGCGCGGGAGCGGGAATCGGCGGGTGGGACCAGGCCAGCGGTGAGTACCGGATCGACGCGGAGAAGATCGCCGCCCAGCGGAGGAAGCTCGCGGAGATTCCCACGCGCTGCCGGGACTGCTTCAATCTCTACCACTGCGCGCGCGACTGCCCGGAACACTGCGCTCTCACCGGCGGCGATGCGACGCCGGGCTTCCGATGCCGCTTCGAGCGCCTGCTGGGGGAGGCCTGGATCTTCGAAGCGGCCGGGGATCGGGACCCGCTGGGGCCGCTGCTGGAAGACGCGCCGCCGTCGGCGGACCGGACCGCCATCCGCGAACAATGGCGCGCCGCCACCCGGCGCTATGCGATCGAGCGAAGAAGGATGCCGCTCCCGGTCTGGGCCCGGCGGGGATTTGAGCACGACGGAGCGGAAGCCTGGCGGCACCTGCGAGACGAGCTACCGGCCGCGCCGGCCGCGCCGATTTCGGTCTACGTACACGTGCCCTTCTGCGATCGCCGCTGCGGCTTCTGCGACTGCTATTCGGTGCCGCTGGGAGGGCGGAGCCGCGAGAAGGAAGTGCGGTTCGAACAGGCGCTGGCCGCCGAGATCGACGCCTGGGCCTCGATCCAGGGATTGGCGAAGCGCCGGGTGACCACGGTCCATTTCGGCGGTGGGACGCCCAATTGGCTGGACGCCGCGGTCATGGAACGCATCCTGGCGAGAATGCGGGAGCGGCTCGAAATTTCGGCCGGCGCCGAATGGGCCATCGAGTCGCGCACCAGCCTGCTCACCGGTGAGCATTTGGACGGGCTGCTGCGATGGGGCTTTCGGCGGCTGCACGTGGGGATTCAGACGCTCGAGGACGAGGTGCGGAAGCTGATCGGCCGGCGCGAGCCGGGCGAGACGGCGGCGCGGAGAGTGGCGTCGGCCCTGGCCGCGGGCTTCACGGTTTCCGTCGACATCCTGTTCGGACTGCCGCGCCAGACGCTCTCCGGGCTGATCGCCACTCTCGAACGGCTCATCGCGCTCGGGGTCCACGGATTCTCGCTTTACAGCCTGCACGTCTCGGCGCGCAACCGGCGCTTTCTCGAACGCATCGCCGATCCCGCCGCGGGCGCGCTTCGCGACTATGTGCTGTTCCAGGCCGCCAGTCAATGTCTGGCGCGCAATGGCTACCGGAAGAACCACTTCACTCACTTCGCCCGCATCGAGGATTTGAACCTCTACTACACGCACCCCCAGCGGGAGGAAGACCTTCTGGGCCTGGGCCCCACCGCGGATGGCGTTTTCGGCGTGTATCACTATCGGCATCCCGAGTTGGAAGAGTATCTGCGCGGCGGGAACGGCGACGTGGTTCTCGAGGGTGGGTTGCGGGAGTCTGCCTTGGAACGAAGAATCCGGCCCGCGGCGGCGCAACTGATGGGAGGCCGCATATCGGCGGAGGCGCTTCAGGCTGTAAACGCGACATCGTTGCTGGAGCCGTGGAGAGGGTGCGCGTTGATCGAGGGCGAGCCTTCGGGGACTGAGTTCGGGTTGACAGCCAATGGCAGTTGGCTGGTTTCCCACATGCTGGACGAGTTGTCTCAAGCGGCGAAATAGTTGATGGCAGGTCGCGGGGAGGGGGGACACGCCTGTGTCCCGTGGCAGGCGATGGGTTGCGTAAGATTAGCCCGGAGTGTCCCCGGGGAGGTGGCAGGTCGCGGGGGGGGACACGCCTGCGTCCCGTGGCAGGCGATGGGTTGCGTAAGATTAGCCCGGAGTGTCCCCGGGGGCTGTGGGGTGCCACTTTACAGGGCCAGCCTCCGGAAGATGAAATCCGCCGTTTCGCTTGCCGGCGCTTTCCTGGGCACCGATGCGACACAGTGCCAGTATGCTTCCAGGCTGCGAATCAGTTCCTCAACCACGGATTTGCGTGCGTAGAGGTAGCGCAATTGCTCTTCGATGGAACGAGCTGCCACGGGGGAGGGGAGTACTTTTGATGGCATGTACTAGTTGTACCAGTACTAAAGTGATATTGCAACCCCCCTTTGAGACATATATCTAACTTTATTTTGGTCTATTACTTTTACCCGCATTTGTGGGTATTGAATCAGGGGTGCGCGGGGCCGAGGCCCCGCGCCGACTCAAACCCAGCCTCCTTACGCCGTTACTGGGCTGGCAGCGTGCCCGCGACGAACAGGCCTTGCCAGACCGCGGCGCGGCCGGTACCGCGCGAAAGTTGCCGCATGACCCGGAAGGCCACCGCGTCGCCCGGCTTGAGCGCGGCCTGAAGCCTCTTGACGTCGTCGACCGACGCCACCGCCTGCCGGTTGATCGAAACCACGACGTCGTTGGGCGCCAGGCCGATCTCCTCGGCAAACGAGCCCTCCTCGATGCGCGTGAGCAGGACGCCGCGCCTCTCGCCCAGCTTCATCTGCTCGTGCTCGGCGTCGGTCAGGTTGCGGATCGAGATGCCGAACTTGGCCTGTGTGCCTTCGGCCCGGGCGGGTTCCTCGAACTCGCCGCCGCGAATGCGCGGGTTGTTGGCGAAGACCTTGGTGCGGTCCGCGATGGTCACCTTCAGGTCCACCTTCTTGCCGCCGCGGTCGACCGTGACACCCACTTCGGAACCGACGGGCATCTCGGAGACCTTGCCCACCAGGTCGTCACCGTCCTTGACCGGTTTGCCGTTCATCGAGATGATGACGTCCTCGACCTTGATGCCGGCCTTTTCCGAAGGCCCGCCCGGCTCGACCGACTCCACCAGCACGCCGCCCTGCAAGCCGAGCGCCTTGTAAACGTCCGGCTTGTCGTACTTGCCGAAGCTGACGCCGATGGAGCCGCGCGTGACGTGGCCGGTCCGGATGATCTGGTTGTAGACCTTGACCGCGGTGTTCCCCGGCAGCGCGAAGCCAATGCCCTGGTAAGCGCCCGTACTGGTGGCGATCGCGGTGTTCATGCCGATGACCTCGCCCTTGCGGTTCAGCAGCGGCCCGCCCGAGTTGCCCGGGTTGATGGCCGCATCGGTCTGGATGAAGCGTTGGAACTGCTGCGCGCCGGCGATATCGCGGCCGGTGGCGCTCACGATGCCCGCGGTCACGGTAGCTTCCAGGCCGAAGGGCGAGCCGATGGCCACCACCCAGTCGCCCACCTGCACGCCGTCGGAGTTGCCGATCTTGGCCGCCGGCAGCGGGCTCGGGGAGTCGATCTTGATCACCGCCACGTCGGTTTCGCGGTCGAAACCGATCACCTTGGCTTTGTACTCGGTCTTGTCGCCGGCCATCTTAACCTTGATGTGATCCGCCTGCGAGACCACGTGGTTGTTGGTGATGATGTAGCCGGCCCGATCGACAATGAACCCGGAACCGGTCGCTTCCCGGCGGAACATGCGCTGCGGCATCTCACCGCCGCCGCCGAAGAAGCGGCGGAACATGTCCATGCCTTGCTCGTCTTCGTCCTGCGGTTGCTGTTGCAGCGGCCCCGGCCGGCGGGTTCGCGCCTGCCTGGGCGTGTAGTCGGTACTGATGTTCACCACCGATGGCTCTAGTTTCTTGGCCAGTTCGGTGAACTCGCTCGGCAACAGCGTCGCGGGCGGGATGATCAGCGGCGTCGCATCCGGCGCCACGGCTTGCTCCCTGGCCGCCCGGACGCCCGTATTGACCAGCGTCCCAATCAGAATCCCAATGGACAACGTGAACAGCAGCAGCGTGAAGGAAAGCAGCTTCTGTTGACGCATTTTTTCGAGGAAATTCATGGTTCGTTTCACCTTTCAGGACGAGTGTCTGACACTATTATAAGAGACCGGGCTCCAGGAGATCGATCCGGCCAGGACGGCCAGCAATGACTTTCTGACATCATGGATGTTTCCGGCGCGCAATCGGTTTCAATTCCACGAGCAAAATCCCGGCCAGAATCAGTCCCGCCCCGCCCGCCGCCCGCGCCGCCAGCAGTTCGCCGTACACCAGGTAGGAAGTAATCCAGGCAAACACCGGCTCCAGGGCGAAGATCAGCGCCGTGCGGGTGGGCGTGGTCCGCTGCTGGGCCCAGGCCTGAACGGAAAAGGCCAGCGCCGTGGCCAGCAGGCCGGTGACCGCCAGAGCCGTCAGCAGGCCGGCGGTCCAAACCACTCGCGGCGGCTCGGCCCATCCGCAGACGGAGACCGCCAGCAGGGCCGCCGTCGCGACCTGCGTCAGGCTGAGCGCCTCGAAACTCCCGCCTGCGGAGAACCATCCAATAACTAAGATGTGCAGCGCAAAGGCGAGGGCGCAGGCCAGCGTCAGCAAGTCGCCGAAGGCGATCCCGAGCGAAGGCCCTTCCAGGGTCATTAGAGCCATCCCCACGGTGGCGGCGGCAATACCCAGCGCCTCCGACACCTGGGGCGCTTTCCTATAGACGAGCGAGCCGATAAAAGGTACCATCACGATGCTGAGCCCGGTGAGGAAGGCCGATTTCGAGGGCGTGGTGTAGCGCAGCCCGAAGGTCTGAAACGCGAAGCCCGCAAACAGGCAGATCCCCGCCAGAACTCCGCCTCGAAGTTCCCGCCGGCGGTCTCTCAGCCGCCCGTAACGGCCGCGAAAGGCAAACGCCAGCGCTAGGGTCGCGATGGCGAAGCGCAGCGCCAGAAACACCAGAGTGGAGGCGCTGTCGAGGGCCTGCTTCACGATCACGAAAGTGGCGCCCCAGATCAGTGCGATCCCGACCAGCGCCAGGTCGGCGTGCCAGCCGGGGGCGGACGCACTCCGGTTCATCGGGAAGCCGGCGCGCCGTCGGGACAGCCGAGCAGCAACGCCACTGTGAGCAGGATCCGTTTCAGACCCAGTTCCCTGCCCTCGGGGTTGTACCACTCGGCGGGCGTGTGCGCTCCGCCGCCCTGGCCTCCGGCGCCGATCGACACCGCCGGCAGGCCGAGCGACAGCGGGATGTTGGCATCCGTCGACGCGCAGTCCAGTTGAGCGCGGATGCCCAGGTGGGCGTCCACGGCGCGCAGCGAGCGAAACAGCTCCGAGTCCTGGGCCAGCCGCCCTCCCGGCCGCGAACCGATCTCGCGGATCTTGGCGGTCAACCTGGCGCCGGAGGCTCGCTGGTTCTCCGCCTCCAGCGCCTGCTCGACCACCTCCGTCAGTTGCACGGCCATCTCATCCATCGCTTCCGGCGCTTCGGAGCGAAGATCGAGCTTGGCGCGCGCCTGCGCCGGAATCGAATTGACGCTCACTCCGCCCTCGATCATGCCGAAATTGAACGACGAGCGCGGCTCGGTGCGCGCGCCGGCGTTTGCTTCCACGAAAAGCGTGATGGCCCGGCTGAGCGCATGCACCGGGTTGCCCACCCCGTAGTCGCTCCAACTGTGCCCGCCGGGTCCGGCGAAGCTCACTTCAAAACGGCGGCTGGCCAGCGCCTGACAGGTGATGTGGTCGGTGGCCGGGCCGTCCAGAACAAGGAAGGCCTTGACTTTCGCGGCGAAGCCGACCGGACGGCAGAGATAGCGCATGCCGCTCAGGTTGCCCTCGCCCTCTTCGCCCACGTTTGCCACCAGCGCCAGGCCGGCTTGCCGGCCTTCCAAGGGCGGCGCCAATTGCGTCGCGCGGGCCACTCCCAGAAGCGCGGCCAGACCGGCGCCGTTGTCGGAGACCCCCGGCCCGTTGAATCTGCCGTCGGAACCGATCGAGACCTCTTCGGCCCGGCGCGGCGCCAGAACCGTGTCCAGATGCGCGGTCAGCGCGACCAACGGTCCGTCGCCCTCGGCCGGTTGAAGCGCCACGACATTGCCGGCCCGGTCGATGTGAACGTCATAGCCGGATTGGCGGAACTGGCCGGCCATCCACTCGGCGCGTTTCTGTTCGAGGAAGGTGGCCGCCGGAATGCGGCAAAGCTCCAGATGCCGCTCGTTGATCCACTGCCGCTCTCGACCAAACCACTCAAAACAATTGCGAACCCAGGAAGACTCGGCCAGTTCAGCCACTCCCGGCAGTCCGTTCGGGGGCGGAAGGCGCACCTTGTTTGCCAGATGAAAAGCCGTGGGCACTTCTCACAGTCTACCGCTTCCATCCCACACCGGGCTTTCGCGCGGTGTCGCCGCTACCAGCGATTAGTTCCGTATGGTCAGCCCGGAGTGCCCCCGGGGGCGGGAGGTTCTTCGCGGGGGACACGCCTGTGTCCCGGGGTGAAGCGATGAGTTCCGTAAGATCGGCCCGGAGTGTCCCCGGATGCTGTGTTCCGTAAGATCGGCCCGGTGGGTGAAGCGGTGGTTTGCATGAAGGGAGCCCGGAGTGTCCCCGGGTCCCAGGTCCAGCAGTTTCGGAACCCTCAGAACTGCACCGCCGGTAAACCGCTGAGTCTTTAGAGCGGTTTGCCTTCTTCGCCGGATCATCAAAAACAGTCCTATTTTCGAATTCGCAAAAAGGGCTTGTATTCTTCCTGGTCTGTATGT
>JAUYBU010000096.1 GCA_030693045.1 Bryobacterales bacterium
GATGCCCGCTCAGACAAAAGTCTTAGCAAAAGTTCTGAGCGGTGACAAGCTCCGGGGAATACACTCCTCCCCGGTGAACTTCCAAACCCCCTTCCTCCTATATCGATAAATTTCCTCTCGGATCAACTATAAGGGCGCCCCGGCCTGCCGCTCGATTGTGCCCCCGCCGACGACGGTGCACCTTCTTCACTTGGCGGACTTTGCCAGCAGTGTCTCCCGCGCCGACTGGCCCGCGTTGGAGGCCATTTCCTTCTCCCGGTTGCTCTTGCTCATCCCCCGGCCGGTCACGCCGGGCGGCCACACCTGCGACAGGAAGTAGTTGTCGCCATACCGGTTGAAGACCAGCTTTCCCCGTTCGTTGTACTTCAGTGTCTGCGTGGCGAAAGTGCCGATGATGGCCGCCGACTTGCGATCGGCGGAAATCAGCCGCACAAAGCCCGGGGCCGCTTTCATGTCCACGTTGTATTCCCCGGCGGGAAGCGCGACGCTACCCACGTGGAAGCCAAACGGAACATTCGCAACCAATGTTTGCGAACTCTGAGCGTACAGACCAACCGCCGCCAACAGAGCCGCTCCCAAACTGCAAATCAATCGCGTTTTCATGGGGTCTCCTTCTCCTGGGTTCGAATTTTGGTGGGAACCTTTGGAAGCGGCCTCGCTTGCTCCGGTTGGCCGTTTTCCGTCTCGTTCCATGCCGATAGAGAATGCAGGTCGCGTGCCAGTTGCCTGGCTGTTTCGTGACGCATGTGCAACCCACTGACAAATCGGAGGTTACGGATGCAGTTGGGGTGACGGCGCAACATGGGGCGGCGGCGAAACTTATCGAAACGGATAACCGCCGGCGAGGGATTGGATAAGAGCCTATGGCGTATACTGCTAAGTGCAGGTATGGATCCGCGCCTGATCGCCGTCGACGGTCCGTTGAAGGGTTCGCTGTGGCACCTGGGCAGCGACCCACTGTCGGTGGGCCGGGATCCCTCCAACATGCTATGTCTGGACGACTCTACGGTATCCCGGCGGCATTGCGTCGTCGGCGGCTCGGGCGACTCGCGGACGATCACCGATCTGGAGACGCGCAACGGCACCTTCGTGAACCGCCTGCCGGTGCGGCATCGGGTTCTAGAGAACTGCGATGAAGTGAGAATCGGCGCTTCCGTCTTTGTGTTTCTCACGGGCGATGAAGAAACGGCAGCCGTACCGGAGGTGACGGCGGCGGAGTCGGATTCGGTCACCCGTTCGATTGTCATCCTCCCGGAGAAGTCGCTGTATCTGCAATCGGGGAAGCTGGCGGAGGCGCTGGCGTTGGGCGCGCGGCGCGGACAGGAACTGAAAGCGCTGCTGGAAATCAGCACCACCCTGCCTTCGATCGGCGATATCCCCTCGATTGAGTGGCGCCTGATGGAGTGGATCTTCAAGACGTTGCCGGCCGAGCGCGGCTGGATTCTGCTGGCAGCCCCGGGCAGTCCGGAATTCGTCTCGGCCTACGGCTGGGAGCGGGAGTTGGGGCCCTCGAAGACGCCGGCCGTTGCGCGGGCGGAAGTGCGGCGCGCGATCGAGGAACGATCGGGGTTCTTGTGCGAGTTGGAGGATGGCGCGGGTTCGCTGGTGGCCGCGCCGTTGCTGACGCCCGCCGGCGCGCTGGGCGTGATCGCGCTGGAGACCCGGGCCCCGGCGGCGCCCTTCGATCAAGACCATCTGGAGTGGCTCACGGCGGTGGCGGTGATGGCCGCCTCGGCTTTGGAAAGCGCTCGCCGCCTGGAGTGGCTGGAGGCTGAAAATAGCCGCTTGCTGGCGGAGATCAACCTGCGTCACAACATGGTGGGCGAGAGTCCGCGCATGCGCGAGGTGTTCCAGCAGATTGCGAAAGCCGCGCCCGCGGACTCGACGGTTCTGGTGCGCGGCGAAACGGGCACGGGCAAGGAACTGGTGGCGCGCGCCATTCATAGCGGCAGCAAGCGCTCGGCACGGCCCTTTGTGGCCATCAATTGCGCCACGCTGTCGGAAGCGCTGCTGGAAAGCGAGCTGTTCGGGCATGAGAAGGGCGCCTTCACCGGCGCCATTGCCCAGAAGCGCGGAAAGATCGAGGTTGCCGAAGGCGGCACGCCGTTCCTGGACGAGATCGGGGAGCTGGCGCCGCTGCTGCAGGCCAAACTTCTGCGCGTGTTGCAGGAGCGGGAGTTCGAGCGTGTCGGCGGCACGCGCCCCATCCGCGCCGACATTCGCCTGGTGGCCGCCACCAATCGCGACCTGGAGGAGGCCACCACGGCGGGCACCTTCCGCCGGGACCTGTATTACCGCATTCACGTGATCACCATCACCGTGCCGCCGCTGCGCGAGCGGCGCGAGGACATTCCGCTGCTGGCGAGTTACTTTGTGTCCCGGTTCGCGGAGAAGACACCGCGCCGGATTGCCGGCATTTCCCCGGCCGCGCGCGCCTGTCTGAACCTGTACGACTGGCCGGGCAACGTGAGGGAACTGGAGAACGCGCTCGAACGCGCGGTGGTGCTCGGCTCTTCCGAGCTGATCGCGCCGGAAGATCTCCCCGAGACGATTCTGGAGCGGGCGTGGCCGGCCGGCGTTGCCGGCAGCCAATACCACGAGGCGGTAAGCGAAGCCAAGCGGCGGTTGATCCTGACCGCCATGGAAGAGGCGCGGGGCAGTTGTCAGGAGGCGGCCCGGCGGCTGGGCCTGAACCCCACCTATCTCTCGCGCCTGATCCGCAATCTGAATCTGAAGCCGGCGCTGCGGAGCGCCGCCGCGAAATAGGGCGCGGGCGTTGACCCGGCACCGCGGGAGTGGCTGGAGCCTCGAACTGGCTTTCGTCCCCGAAGGCATTGGATGGCCCTGAAGGCGGACCCCGTAACGGTTGGCACCCTGTCGTGGCGCCGGATTGTGGGCTGGTCTTTCTCGGGTTCCCGGGGGATGGCGGAGGCGGAGGTCTTTGGAGTTCACGGGCGCAAGTCCGGGGACAGGGAAGTGTGTCGGGAGGCGCATAGATTAAGGCTCCGGCGCACGGTGCGCTCCGCCGTGCCGGCCCTCCGGAGGCGCCGGCCGAGGCGTGTCCCGTCGGGTTCGAATTCGCACTTTTTTTTCGGCGATCCGGCGCAGAGTCCGGATGGAGGCGAGCTGAATCACGTTTTGGAGGCGGATTTCGTAACGCTGGAGGAGGCGGATGTGGGGATGGCCGCGGAGCAGGGCGCCGCAGGAACGGATCGGGCGGTCCAGATCGCCGGGGAAAGACTGGGCGGTGAGTCCGAGGTCGACGGCATCGCGCGGGGCAAGGTGCTGGGTATGCTGGCGGACCAGTTCCTGGAGATTTTGGCGCTTGTCGACCTTGAGGGCCGTGACTTTGGCAAGCAGGCCGTCAGTGAGCGCATTCACGCAGAAGCGGCGTTTGCCTGCCTTGGTTTTGGGGCTGCGGGAGAGGAAGCCGTTGGCGCGGGGCGCAGCTTGTCGAGCTAGAGATTCCATAGGTGTCCTGTTCAGAAATGGGGAATACGCCCGCGGGCTACTTCAAGCGGTGGTTTCCGTGAAGCTAGCCCGGAGCGTCCCCAGGTCCCAATCAGCCTCTTTGGTCTCAGTGTAGCGGCCCTTTGGCCGCAGATTGGGACGGTACTTGGCTAAGGTGTTGATAACAGACGGCGAAAAAAAGATGGGCGAGTGTAAACGGTGCGCGGTGAACATGGCGGATGGCCACGGATGAACACAGCGCGGCGAAGCCGCAACCAAAATGCCAAGTCAGAGGCCAAAATTTCAAGCCGCCGATGAACGCGGATCAACGCCGATGACTGCACGGATCAGCGTTCAGCGGTGTTCATCGGCGGTTCATCTTTCTTATGCGGCCAACTTAAAGATTCTGCGGCCGATAACCGAAAATCTTTGCAGCGCGCAAAGAAAATGAACATTAGTCGTACGGATAAGTAAGTGATCCAAGCTGTTGGGACCGATGGGGCCGGAGGTGTGTTCCAGAAAGGGGGGACACGCCTGTGGGCTACTCAAGCGGTGGTTTGCGTGATGCCAGCCCGGAGTGTCCCCGGGGGCCGGGTCGCTGGTCGCTTGGTGCATTGACGTTGTTATCAGATCTGATTACACTGGAACAGTGACGGTGAGCGAACTGAAGCGTTGGCTCAGGCAACAAGGGTGCATTTTCAAGGAGGGCACGAAACACACCATTGTTCGTTTCGGAAAACGCCGAACGACGCTGCCTCGCCATCCGTCCGAAGAGGTCAAGCCGGGAACCCGGATTGGGATTTTGAAGGAGCTGGGGTTGAAATGAGGATGGGCCATGGTCAGCTTTCAAGCGTTGTTTGAACCAGATCGCGAGGTCGGAGGCTTCGTCATCACATTTCCGGATTTTGGCTGGGGCGTGTCTCAAGCGAACACGGAAGACGAGGCGTTGGTGATGGCCGAGGATCTGCTGGCCACGATGATCGGCGACCACATCGAGCAATCCCAGGAGCTTCCGGTTGCGACCAAGCGGCGTGGCGCGTGCTATCGGCAGATCTCGCTGCCGGCTCTGCAGTCCGCCAAGGTGGAACTTTATCAGGCGTTTCGCGCTTCCGGGATGCGGAAGGCGGAACTGGGCAGGCGAACGGGGATTCGGAAATCGAACCTTGAACGGCTGTTTGATCTGAGGCATCACTCGCGGCTGGATCAACTGGAGGCCGCGTTCAGCGCGTTGAAGAAGCGGATTTGGTTTGAAGTCCGGGACGCGGCGTGAACTAAGCCGCGGGTGATTCCCTCCCGCGCGGTGTGACCCATTGGGCCGGAGGTGTGTCTACTGGCCACGGATTGACACAGCGCGGCGGAGCCGCAACCAAAATGCCAAGTTAGAGGCCAAAATTTCAAGCCGCCGATGAACGCGGATCAACGACGATGACTGCACGGATCAGCGTTCATCGGTGTTCATCGGCGGTTCATCTTTCTTATGCGGCCAACCTAAAGATTCTGCGGTCGATAACCGAGAATCTTTGCAGCACGCAAAGAAAATGGATGTTAGTAGTACGGATGGTAGTGCCCTGCTGGACACGAATGTCGTTGTGGCGCACCTCCGAGACGATCCGGATCTCACCGCGCGCCTGAGAGCCACCCCGCTACTTAGAGCCTGTCCCGTTGGGGCGTGTTTTCGTGCAAAAACTGATAGTCGGGTGAAGGGTCCTGGTACCTGCTTGCCCAGTGGGGCCAATTAGTCGGGTGACGGGTCCTGGTACCTGCCTGCCCAGTGGGGCCATCGGCCCTTCCCGGAGGGACGATTCGAGCCACCCGGCTGAGCCGGCTCGTACTTTCAGGCGCACTTATCCCTGCTTCCTCTCTTCCACCTCTGGTTTTGTCTTGAATCCAGCCGCGCCGCTCAGCTCGCTATGGTCAGCGCCTTGGGCTTGGCCTTGGCTCGCGGCAGCCGTGCAATCACCCGCGGATAGAGGGCTAGTACGTTCCCGGCCCCCCCTCTCGTGATTCGCACGCCCCTTGCGAGTTCAGATTGAGCCATCCCGATCTGGGGTCCCGCTGCTGCTATCCATGGTTAGCAGTACCTGGGTTATCCAGAAATGGTCTTGTGTGGAGCACCGAAACACTGCAACGTATATGAGGGCCGCTTCGCGGAACGGGGACTATGGACCGCCGATCATCGGAACGAGTGCAAGTTAAGCTTCAATGCCACTTGAGGCTGGGGAACGGGATGGCCGGCGCCCAAGTCACGGGCCGTACGGAGAACGTGAGCCGAAGTGGCGTCCTGGTGCGGTTGGAGGGAGAGGCCGGGCTGGCCGAACGACTCCTGCAAGGTGATTTCATCGAAGCGGACATCGAGCTTCCGGGGCGGTCGAGCAGCCTTCGCAGATCGCTGTATTGCCGGGGGATTGCGGTCTGGTGGCGGGAATTGGAAGGCGACCTGGTTCTGGCGCTGGCGGTGGAACACCTGCGGTTCCGTGACCTGCCACGGCGCCACGTGGACGCGGAGAGCGCCCGATCACTGGTGATGTGAGTGAATAGGACGGCTGGAATGAGAGCGGACAGGCACACGGGCGGGGGAGGACGGGCCCGGCGGGGCCACGCCGTGGTGGAGGTCGCGCTGTTGGCGCCGTGGATTTTTTTCCTGTTCGTGGGCGCCTTCGATATGGGTTTCTATGCGTATTCGCTGATTTCCACGGAAAACGCCGCGCGGGCGGCGGCGCTATACACCAGCGACAGCCCGGCGGCGACGACGGATCAGGCCGGCGCCTGCTGCTTCGCTCTCAAGGAACTGGAAGGCATGGGCAACGTCCGGGGCCCGGCGTTCAGCGCCACGGCCTGCGCCTGCGTGGACATCGCCGCGGTGGACGACGCCAACCCGGTGGGCGTCCGGGTGGAGGAACTGGACAGCACCACCGCGCCCCCGAGCATGGACGGGCAACTGGCTTCACGGGTGACGGTGCGCTACCGCACCATCCGGATGGTCCCGATTCCGGGCGTGCTCTCGGGCCAGGAGACCATGACGCGCGCGGTGGAGATGCGGGTGAGGCAATGGTGAGGGGGATGAGACGGCATCGGAGAAAGGGCAGCGCCATGATCGAGTTCACGCTGGTGGGCATCCCCATGATCTTCGTGCTGGTCTCGATCTTCGAGATGTCCCGGGCCATGTGGGTTTACCACACCCTGGCCTACGCGGTGAAGGACGCGGTGCGGTTCGCGGTGGTACACGGCAAGAGCTGCGAGACCGCGGGCGGACAGGCGACCACCGTGCAGCAGATCGCCGAGCGGGTGCAATGGGCCGGGGTGGGCCTGCTGCCGGATGTGCTCAATCTGAGCCTGACCACCGCGAGCGGGACTGTCAACTGCTTCCCGCTTGCCAGTTGCCTAGCGATCGCTGGCCCACCGGCCACCCCGGGCAATACCGCCCGGTGGCCGCCGGAACCCGGCAACATGCGCGGAGACACGCTGGTGGCCACAGGCACCTATCCTTTCCGTTCGGCGCTTTCGATGTTCTGGCCCGGCGCGGGTCCGGGCATGACTTTCGGGACTTTCACTCTCCGCGCGAACTCACGGGAGACG
>JAUYBU010000133.1 GCA_030693045.1 Bryobacterales bacterium
GTCTATGGCGAGAAGGGGGTGACCCTCCGCTTCCGGGTCGCCGACCTGTTGTGGCGTCCCGTCGGCATCCTCGTCCGCTTCGTCGTGGTCCACCATCCTCGTCGCGGCGCCATCCTGCTCATGTGCACGGACCTGACCCTGCCCCCCCTGGACATCATCCGAATCTATGGCCTGCGATTCAAGATCGAAGTCTCCTTCAAGCAGGCCCTCCGAGTCATCGGCGCGTATGCCTACCACTTCTGGATGGCGACCATGACGCGACTGCGGCGCGTCAGTGGCAACCAGTACCTGCACCACAAATCGGATACTTACCGAAACGCCGTCCGCCGAAAGATCGCGGCCTACCATCGCCACATCCAACTCGGACTCATCGCCCAGGGCCTGCTTCAGATCCTCTCCGCGACCAAACCCAAGCTGATCTGGCGATTCTTCGGCTCCTGGCTCCGGACCGTTCGGCCAGGACTGGCCCCCTCCGAACAGGTCGTCGCCAGCGCCCTTCGCCATACCCTCCCGGAATTTCTCGCAACTGCCGCCAAAACCTCAATCCTCGTGAAATTCCTCCGGGACCGGCTGGACCTGTCCAGAGCCGAAGGAACCAGCATGCTGGCATGATCCGCCCGAATTCAGAACCCCGGACACTCAAGCAACGAAGAGTTCGCTGCGCAACTCGCGAAGCTGCCGCTTCTCTATCAGCCGGGCACAACCTGGGAGTACGGTTTTTCGACGGACGTGCTCGGACGGGTCGTGGAAGTGGTGTCGGGGCAGCCGCTGTCCCAGTTTGTCGCAGCGCGCCTGCTACGGCCGCTGAGCATGCGCGACACCGGCTTTTGGGTTTCCGATCCGGTCAGGCAAGGCCGAATCGCGGAACCCTTCCGGGCGCAACGCCTGATTCTGCCGAAGCTGGAAATGAGCGATCCGCGTCGCGCGCCCCGCTTTGAATCGGCCGGCGGCGGGATGGTGTCCACCGCCATGGACTACGCCAAGTTCCTCCGGATGCTTCTCAATCGCGGCGAGTTCGAGGGCCATCGCTATCTCAGCCCGGCAACCGTCGACTACATGGTTTCAAACCACCTGGATGGCGGCATGGCGTCCGGACCTTCCTTCACACCCGGGCCCGGCTACGGTTTCGGCCTCGGTTTCGCCGTGCGGCGCGAGGGCGGCATCGCATCCGCCATCGGGTCGCCGGGCGAGTATTACTGGGGCGGCGGCGCGGGCACCTATTTCTGGGTGGACCCGAAGTACGACATGTTCGTCGTCTTCATGATGCAGTCGCCGCGGATGCGAGACGCTTATCGCCCCCTGCTTCGCAGCCTGATCTATGCCGCCATCCTGCGATAGCCGGAGGCGGTCCGGGCACGATCAATGCGGGGGAGGCGCTGGTTGCGGGGGCAAGGCTCCGAACGCGCCGGCCGCCCGCCCGCCCGCGGCCGGCGGACTACTTTCGACGCAGGTACTCGCCCGGCGGCAGAACGGTCACACCCAACAGCTTACGTCCAAAGAAGCGGCCGAAGTGCTCCTTGTCGCCGGTGATCAAGTGTGACGCGTTGGCCTGGACGGCGCCGGAGAGGATCGGCTGGTCTATTGCGGGGAGAACCACGCCGGCGGGCAACCGGGGCGAGTGCACGGCCGGGATCGTCTCAACCCGTTCGACAAGCCTGGCAAGCCGCAAGCGCTGCGCTGGGGTTCGAAGGTTGATGCGCGCTTCTTCCAGGGCATACGTCGAGGTCAGCAGTTTGACATCGGGAAGATGCCAGAGGCGCAACAACCCGCTTTCTTCACGCCATGCGGCCGAGAAAAGCACGTTCGCATCCAGGAAGAGCCGGTCCACGGCCTATCGGCGTCCCCGGCCGGGCTTGTGATGAGGGATCCGGCCGGGGTCGAGTCCCATGGCCTCGACCTCGCGCAAGGCCGCCCTATAGTCCTTCGCGTCGACGGCGTTGGAAAGCAGCAAAGCGGCCCTGCGTTCCGGGCTGTAGACCTCGACGGGCATCGCGACCGCCGGCCGGATCAGAATCCCGTCTTCGCGCTCCTCGGCGGTTACCAGCGATCCTTCCTCGATCCCAAACCGCCTCCGCAATCGGGCGGGCACCACGATCGCGCCCCGCTTGCCGACTCGGTTGACCTCGGAATGATCGTTTGCCGGCCGGGCGCCTCACCGGATAGAGGAAACCGGAGTCTCAGGCGTTTCCCCGAGAGACATAAGGGCCGCGGGCGGCTAGCATCGGGGTATGGGCGTGTTCACGCTGCTGGCGGTGGCGGCGGCCGTGGTGGCCGGGCAGGACCAGGCGGTGCTGCGGCGCACCGGTTGCGGCGCCGATGACGAAGCGCTGGCGCACCTGGCCGGCGGCACGCCGGTGGAGCCGCGATTCGCCTTCGACGGCGCCTGCTATAAGGTTACGGCGACCATCGACGGCCGGGCGGTCGAGGGTTACCTGCCGGCGGCGGCCATCCAGGGACTCGAGCAGTTCGAGGGCGCGCGGCGCGCGGCGCGCGAAACCACGGTTGCGGGGCGCCCTCTGGGCCCGACGCCGGCCGCCACCGCCCCGCCCG
>JAUYBU010000206.1 GCA_030693045.1 Bryobacterales bacterium
CTTCTTCACATTCGCGCTCTGCTTGAGTTTGAACAGGTACCCAAGCCCTCGCTCCTCGGCTCCAACCATGGCTCTCTCCGATCCCCAATGGCTGTCCCCGCGCAAGAATAGTGGCCGGCTCGGCTCCGGCAGTCCGTCCACGAATTCCCACAGTTCCGGTTGCGCAAACGACGGAGCCGTCTGATTCCCCGCCTGTACCTCCATGTCCAACACCATCCGAATACCCGCCGCGAAGTAACTGTGATAGGCGTGAGACGGACGTCCTGGCTTGGTCGGGTTATATCCCACCTTGGCGTCTTGCTGGTGTCCGTACAACGGCTTCACTGTGGTGTCCACATCCAATACCCAGGGCTCCTGCAGCAGCGGCTCGTAGCTCGCCTTCAGATGCCCTTTCAGCCACTGGCCGCTGGCGGCCTCGTCCATCGCCTTCATACCCCGCCGCACCGAGTCCTCGCTCGCCACCCCGGTCATTCCCAGCAACGCCGGATTGATCCCGTCGCCCCGGATCGCGCTGATGTGGGCGTACCGCCAATGACCGGCGAGCACCGAGAGCACCAGAGTCCCCAGCACGTCTCGCACCTCGGGCGCGTTCCCGCTGGTGTAGCGCAAAGGACAAGCCGCTACCCAGTTGTCGAACAGGCCACTGGTCTTGAGGAACTCGATGAAGTATGGCATCAGGCCCAGGCTGCTCACCGCGGCTTCTGGCGTCCACTTCACATGAACCTTGCCCGCGAAAGTGTCCAGGCTGGTAACGGCTTCGGCGGGGTGATTTCCCGCGGTTTGGATCTCACCCTCCGGGTGAGCCTGAACGACCTCTTCTTCTTTGCTCATGTTGAACAATGGTAACCATTTCTCTGTTCACGGCACGAGGCCTGCTGCCGTTCTTAGGTTGATTAGTTCAAGGTGAAGTTCACGTCGATGGGGGCGACGACCTCGACCGCCTCGCCGTTGAGCAAGGTCGGTTTGTAGATCCACCGCCGAACCGCTTCCACCGCCGCCGGCGCCAGCAGCGCGTGCCCGCTGACGACGCGCAGTTCGCGAACGCGCCCGTCTTTGCCAAGAATTCCTTCCAGCCGCACCGTGCCCTGGACGCGAGCCGCGCGCGCCAGGGGCGGATAGACCGGCATGGGTTGATGAAGGATCTTGCCCTGTTGCACCAGACCGCCGACCTTGATGCGCGTGGGGAGCGGTGGCGGCGCGGCTTCCTTCACCGCCTGCGCCGGCGGTGGCGCCAAGCTGATCGCCCGGGCCACCGTCTCGGCCAGCAGCGAGTGCAGCACGCCGCCGTCGAAGCCTCCTGGAACGCCGATGCCGCCCGGCACGCCAAACGTAGAACCTGGCGTTGGCGCCGGCGCCGGTTCGTCGATAATGGTCGCCGGTCTTTCCGGAATCGCCGCGGGTTCGAACAGCCGTCCGGCGAATATCTGCGTCTGCGCCGCTCTTTCAATCACCGCTTCCACGATGCGAACCGCGTCGAACGGTGGAGGCGGGGGTGGCGATGGCTCCACCAGATGCCCGGTCAGCCGCACCGGCGACAAGCTGTCCGGAAAAATCAACGGCAGAAGCACCGCCACCCCGATCGCCATCGTTTGGCCGGCAAGCGAGGCAAGCAAAGTCCAGGCACGATGGGACCGTTTCATTTCGATTTCTAGCGATTGCTCGAACATGGCCGCCTCCACTTACTTAGACACTTCGCTGACAAGTTTGTTCCCCCGCGCGCTGCCGGTAACGGGCGGCGCGGGATCCCGCCGGCGCGGTCCCATTTACGCGATAATGGACAAGTCTCGCGGGTGGTGCGCCCCCCGCGAGGTGTTTCGCCGGAGGGTCCTTATGACAACCACATCCCGTCGCGGCCTGTTGCGGTTGGCCGCCGCCACCCCCGCCCTGGGCTTTCACATTCTGCGCGCTGCCGGCAAAGCCACCGACGTGCGCATCGTCGAGATCCGGCTGTCCTACGAGGACTACCTCTACCGGACGCCCATCAAGTTCGGCGGCACGGTGCTCGACCGCGTCACGCTGTTGAACGTCAACTCGGTGGTCGAAACCGCGGGCGGCAAGCGCGCCAAGGGTTTCGGCTCGATGCCGCTGGGAAATGTCTGGGCCTATCCGTCGAAGACCATGAAATACGACGAGACCCTGGGCGCGATGAAAGCTCTGGCCGAGCGAATCGCGAAGATCACCGGCGCGCACAAGGCGTCCGGCCACCCCGTGGATCTCAACGTTGCGCTCGAACCGGAGTATTTCAAGGCCGCCGACGAGGTCAGCCGCGCGCGCAAACTCGCGCAACCCATTCCCAAGCTGGCCACGCTGGTAACAGCGAGCGCGTTCGATGCCGCCGTGCACGACGCCTTCGGCAAGCTGCACGGCGTGAGCGCCTATCACACCTACGGCCCCGAGTTCATGACCTACGATCTGGCGCACTATCTGACGCCGGAGTTCAAAGGCGAGTACCTGTCGAAGTACGTCAACCCCGAACCCAAGCCCAGCATGCCGCTCTACCACTTAGTGGGCGCGGTCGATCCCATCTTCGACGCCGACATACAAAAACGGGTTGGCGACGGCATGCCCGAGACGCTGCCCGAGTGGATCACTTACAGCGGCCTGACACACATCAAGATCAAACTGAACGGCGAGGACCCGAAATGGGACCTCGAACGCGTGCTGGCGGTCAATCGCGCGGCCGAACAGACTCAGGCCAAGCGCGGCGTCAAGCAGTGGTTCTACTCGATGGATTTCAACGAGAAGTGCCCCAATGTCGGCTACCTGATCGA
Organism: Bryobacterales bacterium; assembly: GCA_030693045.1. Lineage (GTDB taxonomy): Bacteria > Acidobacteriota > Terriglobia > Bryobacterales > Bryobacteraceae > JACQZT01. The sequence goes on from JAUYBU010000206.1 coordinate 2,772, forward strand.
GTTATTGCGGCAGGTCAAGGAGAAAGCTCCGGCCGGTTTCGCGCGAATTCAATACATCGAGCAGCCGACGGGGCGCGACCTGAAGGCCAGCCGGTCGAACGTGATGCACGAAGCCTCCAAACTCCGGCCGGTGGTCATCGACGAATCGCTCATCGATCTGGAAAGCCTGATGCTGGCGCGCGAGATGGGCTACACCGGCGCGGCGCTCAAGGCCTGCAAGGGACAGGCGAACGCGCTGCTAATGGCCGCCGCGGCGCAGAAGTTCAAGATGTTTCTGTGCGTGCAGGACCTGACCTGCCCGGGCGCTTCGCTCATCCACTCGGCGGGCCTGGCCGCGCACGTGCCGACGGTGGCGGCCATTGAGTCCAATTCACGGCAGTACTGCCCCGCGGCGAACAAAGCCTGGGAACCGCGTTTTCCCGGGGTCTTCGACATTCGAAACGGCAAGATGGCCACCGGCCTGCTGAACAAGAAGGGCCTCAGCGCCACCGACTGAGAGGTGTTTCATGCGACCAACCGTACCCGCCTTTCTGGCGGTGCTGACACTGGCGGCGATAGCGCTCAGCCTGGCGCCGAATCCCCGCATGGGCGTGCAACCGGACGGTTCGATCATCGTCCCAACCGGCCAGACGATTACTCCGGCCGGGGCGCACATTGAAGTCGCCGACCGCCCGCTGGGTATGGCAGTAAGTCCCGGCGGCGACCAACTGGCGGTAGTCACCGGCAGTAACTTCGCCAGCCGCCAGGTTCACCTGATCGACTTGGGCAAAGACTCAGTCATGCAGTCGATCCCTATCGGCGACAGCTTCGTCGGAGTAACCTTCAGCTACGACAACCTTCACCTCTATGTCGGCGGGGGCCGGGACAACAACGTGAAGTTCTTCCTGCGGCGTGAAGACGGAACTTACGCCGCCGACGGCGTGGTCTCGATTCCCGGTTCGGCGCCGAGCGGACTTAGTCTCAGTCCCGACGGCGAATGGCTGTATGTCGCACTGAACACGCGGCACTCACTGGCGATCATCAACACACAATCGCGCGTGGTGAAGGAGATCGCGACAGGCAGCTATCCTTATACTACGGCAGTGACTCCGGACGGCGCGAAGGTATACGTCAGTAACTGGGGCGGTCGCAAGGCGGAACCCGGCGACGCCACCGAACCGGGCATCCCGGTGGCCGTTGACCCCAAGACCGGATTGCCGAATAACGGCACGGTGTCGGTGGTCGATGCGCAGTCGCAGCGCGTGGTCAAACAGATCGAGGTCGGGCTGCATCCCAGCGCCATGCTGCTGAGCCGCGACGGCCGGCGCCTGTATGTCGCCAACGCCAACAGCGACACGGTGTCGGTGATCAGCACTGAAACCGACGCCGTGGTGAGGTCATTGGATGTTCGCCTATTCGAAGGCGCGCCGCTCGGCAGCGCTCCCAACGCGCTGGCGCTGAGCCCGGATGGAGGCACGCTGTACGTCGCCAACGCCGCCAACAACGCCGTCGCGGTTGTCGAACCGGATCATCCTACCAAGCCGCTGCGCGGTTTCATTCCCACCGGCTGGTTTCCAACCGCGGTGGCGGTGGCCAAAGACGGTCAGCGCCTGTTCATCGCCAGCGGCTATGGGTTCGGGTCCATCGCTCCGGTGAAAGGGAGCGGGCGGTCCTACTCGAATCGCGTCGGCGTGGTCTCGATTCTGGCGACGCCCGGCGAGGCCCAACTGGCCGCCTACACACTCCAGGTGATGCGCAACAACCGGGCGCCGGCGGCCGGCAAGGTTGCCGCCGCGCCGCGCAAGTTCCCGGTTCCCATGAACCGCGCCGAGGCCTCTCCCATCCGGCACGTCTTCTACATCATTAAGGAGAACCGCACTTACGACCAGGTCTTCGGCGACCTCCCACAGGGCAATGGCGACGCGACGCTGGTTCAGTTCGGACGCGATGTTTCGCCCAACCATCACGCCCTGGCCGAGCAGTTCGTGCTGCTCGACAACTTCTATGTGGCCGGTGACCAGTCCTCTCTGGGACATCAGTGGACCGACGAGGCCTACGCCAACGACTACTCTCACAAGTACGGCAACGCGCGCAACGATTACGCCGGCACCAACCCCATGGCCTACGCGCCCACCGGCTTCCTCTGGGACCACGCCCGCAATCACGGCAAGACCGTGCGCGTCTACGGCGAGTTCACCCAGAGCACGCGCAGCCCGGCCAGCGCCACCTGGACCGACATCTACAAAGCCTGGAAAGAGAAGACCGGCGACATCGCCATCGGCACGCGCACACGCGTCGCCGGACTGCGCGACATCATCTGCCCGGACTTCCCCGGCTTCGACATGCGCATCACCGACCAGTGGCGCACCGAAGTCTTCCTGCGCGAATTCCGCGAGTACGAAAAGAACGGCAACCTCCCCAACCTGGTCATCATGCTTCTGCCCGACGACCATACCAACGGAACCAGTCCCGGCTACCCGACGCCCCGCGCCATGGTCGCGGACAACGACCTCGCGCTCGGCCGCATGGTCGAGGCCATCTCCAAGAGCCGGTATTGGAAGGAATCCGCGATCCTGGTCCTCGAGGACGACGCGCAGGCCGGCCTGGACCACGTCGATGGGCACCGCACCGTCGGCTTGGTCATCAGCCCGTATGCCCGGCGCAAGGCGGTGGACAGTTCGCTCTACACCACCATCAATATGTTCCGGACCATCGAACAGATCCTCGGTCTGCCGCCGCTCAACCAGTACGATCTCGGCGCCGAGCCGATGTTCAGCGTCTTCACCGCGGAACCCGACTACACGCCCTATGAGACGCTTCCGAACCGGATTCCGCTGGATGAGATGAACCCGCCGCTCCAGGCGACGCGCGGGCTTCAGCGGCAACTCGCGCTCGAATCCATGAAGATGGATTTCGACGAACCCGACGCTGCGCCCGAGCAACTGCTGAACCGCGTCATCTGGCACTCGGTGAAGGGCTACAACGTGCCGTATCCGGTTCTGCCGCGCTAAGACCCGGGTACTTACCGCTTGCCGTCAGCGTACTTCCGAACAGTAGCCAT
>JAUYBU010000281.1 GCA_030693045.1 Bryobacterales bacterium
AGCTTTCTTCGTGGTCTAGAGCCGATACGTCCAGTTTGCGGCGCACAATCTCGCGCTCGACTCGCGGCTCTCCGGGACGGCCGATCAGAACCGTTCCCGCGGAGCCGACCGAGCACTCCAGCCCGTGAATGCTCTTCCAATCTTCGACCAGCAGCCCGGCCGCGAACCGGTCTTCCGCCAAGGACGACGCCAGGGCGATCAGGACCGGCGATCGCAGCGCCAGCGTCCCCTGTCCGCGCGCCACCGAGCGCGGCGCGGGAACCAGTTTCAACTCTTGGGCGGGCAGAGCGCCCGCAAAGCAAAACAGCAACAGCGCTCTAGCGATCATGGCAGCGGCCTCAGTCGGATATTGTCCCACCACAACCAGGTCCGAAAGGTGCGCAACCCGAAATAGCCGGGTCCGAGCGGCTCCGGATCATTGGCGCGGAGTAACTCATTGCCGTCCACCGAGAACCGGATGTCGCCGTCGTTCTTGACTACCTTCAAGTGATAAGTTACTCCGGCGCGGCAATGATAGGCGAAGGTCTCGGCCAGGAGCTTGAATCCGGGATTGCGGCGAATGCGGACGCGAGCCTTTCCGCTGCCGGTTTCCGTATCGTTCAGGAACGTGATGATGTAGCCGTTGAGCTGATGATAGAGGCCGTAGGCGGCGCTTTGGCGCGACGCCGCCGATTTCTCCAGCGGAACGCCGGATGGATCGCCGTAGCCGAAAAACAGGTTGATGTTGTTGACGTTCGGGACGGAGGAGACCACGCGCGCGTCGAGTTCCAGTTCAAAATTGCCCGGCTGGACGCCCCGCCGCCACACCGTCGCGACGCTTCCCGCCGCGCCTTCGGCCGGGTCGGCTTTCATCTGCAGGCGGCCGTCCTCGACCCACGCGCGCTCACCGCCCTCCACCCACCAATCCGCCATTCCGCGCGAGAAATCGTCGTCGATGCCGCGCGGCGTCACATGCTGCACTCCCGTCGAAGCCCTGCCCTGCCACTTCTGGCGCAGCGCGGGCGTCGCGAGCATCTTCATGAAGACGCCGCCGACCACTGAGCGGGCCTGGGCCGTGTTGCGCTGGCGGGCATCTTCGGTCCAGTGCCCGTCCGCCAGCGGCACCCGGTTCGGTGTCTCATTCACGAACTGGTACACGGGTTGCACTAACATGGCAAAATCGGCGGAGGATTCGGTAAGTGTGGCGGTCCAAAGCAGCCAGTCTAACTTAGTAAGTGGTTTCCGGCTGTCCAAGGGAATGCCGTAGCGCTGCTGCTTGCTTTTGTAGAATGCAATCTCCTTGCGCGCCACCTCCGCCGGAAACAGGTTCAAACCCAGCACACGGTCCCACACCAGGTTGTACTTCTGGCTCCACGTCCCGGGCGCGTCGAAGGCCAGGCGGAAATGGTCGCCATCATCGGCCAGTTCAATCCAGCGCCGGGCAAATTCCCGGGCGGTCTCCCGATAGGCGGCGGCCTCCTGCTTGCGTCCGGTCCGCTCGCACAAGTCGCCGTAGGCGCCCAGGGCCAGAATCGCCTTCAGCGAGAGATTCGCGTTGTGAGCCAGATGCCCCATGAAATCGTCCGTTGACAATTGGTTCTCCGGGTCCAATCCTTTCTGTTTCAAGTACGCGGCCCAACGCGAAAGCAGCGGCCAGTAAGTCGACACTAACTCGGTGTTACCGCTCTGCGCCAGCGCCGCCGTGAGCAGTAGCATGTTGCCGCTCTCCTCCACCGGCATCTGCCGCTCTTCCGACGTCTCCCGCCCGCCATAGACCTGGCCGTTGGCCAGCGGATAAGTTCCCAGGTCGTGCGGCGCGAACGGAAACTTCCATCGCCCGAGCGACGCATATTCGAACAAGGGGCGCAGTTGCGCCTCCAGCAGCTTCGGGTTGAAGACCAGGAACAACGGAGCGCTCGGATAAATCACGTCCACCGTGCCGATGCAGCCGTTGCTGAAGTTCTCTTTCGCGAACATCAGCGGCGCGCCGTCGATGCCCGCCGCCAGTTTGTGCGCGGCCAGCGTCTGCCGGTATGCCAGCGCGCACAGGCGCGCGTATTCCTCGCCGCCGGCGCTACGCAGGTCCGCCATCAGTTCTTGGTCGAACCGCCGGCAGCGGGCCGCCAGCCCTTCGAATTCGCGTAGCGCCGCGAGCAGCATGTCGCCGGCGCCGGCGCCATTGCGCCGCCAGTAGGGGCGCAGTTTCCGCTGCAGAAACTCGACTGAAAACAAGTCGTCGTAGGCTAGCACCACATGGCGCGATACCGGCGCGGCCCCAACCTCGCCCAGGCCGGCGCTCCAGGCCAGCACCGGTGTGCGGTCCTCCGTGCCTTGGTCCGATTCCAGTTCGTCGGCCTCCGGGACTTGGCCGCGTTGCTGGAACGACTGAATGGCCGCCTCCCGGCCGGTGGCCGCCAGAGCCGAGCCGTTCGCGGGAGGCGCGGTCAGATAGAGGTAGCCCCAATCGATCCGCAAATCGTCTCCCGATTTCTCCAGGACAGGTTGCCGCTGGGATCCCATCCTCAAGACCGTCACATCCCCCAGCCGGTGGCGGCTCCATACCACTCGCTGTTGCGGGATGTTGACCGCCAGTTCTTTCGAAGCGTCCAGATAGAGCGATACCTGGTGCCGCCGCCCATCGGTCGAATTCACTTCCCAGATCACGTAACTGGCGGGACGCGAAAGCGCGTCCGGATCCGCCGGCAAGGCCGGCGTCAGGAAAGTCAGGGTAAGCGCGATGCCCTGTCCCGCAAACCGGTACACCGTCCGGGTAGGCCACACATCCAGCCCCGTTTGCGGCAGCGGCGCGAACTGGCCGCCGGGCAGCGTCCCGGCGACCCGAAACGTTCGCCCGTCCACCCGGATCAGCGCGACCAGCGACTGCACCGTGCCGGTCCAGTGTTTGGTTGGCTCGTCGGTCAGCCGGTCCGCCATCGACCACAGGCTGAAGTAAGGGTCGTGCGTCACCAACGGCACGGCGGGAGGCCGAAAGGCGGTCTGAGCGCCCGCGATCGAAAGCCCGCACAGAAGAAACCACAGCCGGCTACTCATCTACATCACCTAACTGGGCGCGCACTTGTTTCATTCGCTCGCGCATGCGCGACAGCACCGGCCCGGCCTCGGGCTTACCCGCGAGGTTCCGCATTTCATGGGGATCGGTCTGGGTGTCGTAGAGTTCTTCCGCCGGATGCCGCTCGATCAAGTCGATCAATCTGGCCGTCGCCGCATCCGACTTCGCCCGCTCGATCCAGGTATCGTAAACCGCTTTGTGGCTTACCGGAATCTCCGGAACCAGCGTGAAATGCGTGGTCCATTTCCGCTCGGGATGCAGGTTGAGGATGTACTTGTAGCGCACGTCGCGGATGGCGCGCTGCGGAAACACGTTCTTGTCGCCGTCGCGGCTGTGCGTGGCGTAAATCTCGCGCCGGAACGAAGCCGCCTTCCCCTGCAGGACCGTCTTGAAACTGCTGCCATCCAGATCCTTGAGCGGCCCGCCTCCGGCCACGTCGGCAAAGGTCGGAGTGACATCGGCAAACGAGATCATGGCATCGGTCACGGCGCCCGCGGCGACCCGTCCCGGCCAGCGCGCAATGAAGGGCACGCGCAGTCCCGCGTCATAGGTCGTCCACTTCGAGCGCGGCCATTCGGGCCCTTGATCGCTGGTATAGATCAGCAGCGTGTTTTCTTCGAATCCGTGCCGCTTGAGCGAGCCCATCACCTGGCCCAGCCGCTGATCGGTGGTGGTGATGTCCTGATAATAATTCGCCATCGCCGCGCGGGTGATGGGAGTGTCGGCGACGATCGGCGGCAGCGGCAGCTTGGCCGGGTCGTAGATCCGATTCGGCTCCCACACCACGTGCGGTCCGCTGTCGGCGAGGATCAGGCACAGCGGTTGGTCCCGCCGGTTCCGGGCATGTTCGGCAAGCACCCGGTCGACCACCGCGGTGTCCAGGCCTTCGTCCCGGTAGTGCCGCTGGCGGCCGGGCACGTTGGGCAGGGTGGCCTTCACATACTCGAAGTCAAAGACCTCCACCGGCTTGACGTGGATTTTGTTGGCCAGCACGGTGCGGTAGCCCAGCGACTTCATGTAATGGGTGATCGACTTGACCCCGGGCTTGCAGCCCGCGTGATTGTCCATCAGACCGTTCCGCGGCGAATACAGGCCGGTGTAGAGAACCGCGCGCGACGGGCTGCACGTCGGCGCCGCGGCGAAGGCGCGCGTGAAGCGCATGCCCTGGCGCGCCAGCGCGTCGATGTTAGGCGTCCGAATGACCGGATTGCCGTAGCATCCGGCCAGGTCCCAGCCATGATCGTCGGAAAGGTACAGCACGACGTTCGGCCGCTGGGGATTTCCCGCGCCCATCGCCGCCCCCGCGCCCAGGCAGGCTGCAAATTTCCGGCGTGTCAGGTTCATGTTCGCTTCTCCTCGTTGGCGCGGCGGGTTCACCGTTCCCATTGCGTAATCATCGCACGCAGCCGCCGCGGCTGGGCTTCCGCCAGGTTGTGCATCCCGGTTCGATCCCGCTCCGGTTGCCCTCGTGCTCCCAGTCACAGCTTCTTGATGCGATGGGCGACAATGTCGAGTTCGCCGCCGATGGACTGCCCGCCCGCCTGAGTGGACGCCGTATCGGTTCCTGAAATCACGAGCACAGTGCCGTTTCGGGTCACCCACAATCGCGCCACCGGCATCATGCACTTCCCCGGCGCCGGCCTGGCGCGACGGCGATTTCTCCGGACTCGCCGCCGCCACCTACGATCCCCAGTCCGGGCTACGGTTCCCCGGCAACAGAATTCCCGCCAATCGCATCAACTCCGTCGCCAAAGCGATCCAGGAGCGGTTCCATCCCCTGCCCGGCTACGGCAGCAGCAGGCCCAGAATCATCGCCAGGCCATCACCGCCCTGGGCGTCAACGGCGTCCGCGCGCTGCGCATGGGTCTTCGCATGACGTGGTAGGGCGCCATCCCATCTCGTGGGGCAGGCGCTTTCGCCTGTCTCGGGTGAGTTCAATGACTTGGCAGGCCAAAGGGCCTGGGTCCGCCGTTGGGAGTGGGAGCCAGATCCACGCCAGACCCAGTGCCGCGCAGGCATCTCGAATTGCGAGCGCACCCTCCTTTTCGGAAAGGATCGTGACGACGTGGGTGCAACCGCCTTGTTTGAGTTGGGCGAGGTTCCTGAGCCTGGGCCTGTGGCCAATGGCGAGTTTGCCGCCGCCGATGCGAACCCACGTATGGCCGCGAGGAGTTTGGTTTTGACTATCCACAACGCCCAACCCCAATCTAGCGCGCTTCGAATCATTCGAGGCGAAGACCAGCCGCCGGCGAATTAGCGCAGTTCTTTCTGAGCGCGGGGGCTGAGCCGGAACGTGATTGTCATGCGATCCCGATCTCGCGTTTCATTTCGTGACACCCTGACACCACGATACTCGCGCCGCACGGCGCCGGCAATGGCAGCGAGGTCTGGCCGAGGTCCAAGAATCGGAGTGCAACCGTACTGCACTTCGATTTGGTCTTATGTCTGAAAGTCGTTGAAGAAGTGAGGATTTAGGTTGGAGCGGGAGACCGGATTCGAACCGGCGACATCAACCTTGGCAAGGTTGCACTCTACCAGCTGAGTTACTCCCGCTCGAGCTGCAACTTTCATTGTGGCTCCGGCTCACCGCCGCTGTCAAATCAGACCGGCATCGAGGAGCAGCGCCGAATCGCCGAGAACCGGGCCGACCGGCCCGTCGCGCAAGATCTTTCCTTCGCCCAGGACGACGGCCCGCAAGGCGATATCGCGCAGGAACGAGAGGTCGTGGCTGGCGATGAGCATGGCCGCGTCCAGGCCCAGCAACAGCTCTTTGAGCTGGCGGACGGAGCGTCCGTCAAGCTCCGCCGTCGGCTCGTCCAGGAGCAGAAGAGCGGGGGCGTCGATGAGGGCGGCGGCAATCGCGGCGCGCTTTCTCTGCCCCAGGCTAAGCGCCGCGGCGGGCCGGCCTTCGCACCCGGCCAGGCCGACGGCCGCAAGCATGGCGCGCGCGCGTGCGTGAGCCGCCGTGCGGGGCGTTTCGCGGTTGATGAGCGGCAGCGCAACGTCGTCCAGAATCGACGGCAGAAAGAGCTGGTCCTCGGGATTCTGGAAGACCACGCCCACCCTGGCGAGAACGCCGCCGCCTGGAGGCTCACCGAAAAGCCGGACGCTGCCGCCGCAGCGAAGCAGACCCAGGATGCACCACACCAGCGTGCTCTTGCCCGAGCCGTTGGCGCCGGCCAATCCCACACGCTCGCCTGGCCGGACCGTGAAGCTGATCCCCTTGAGCGCGAGGGGCGAATCGTAGGAGAAACTCAGGTCTTCCACCTCGAGCGGCGCTGTCACTCGGAAAGCCCTCGCAGCCATTGCGCCGCATAGAACCGCTCGGCGCGGGTCAGAGACCGGCGGAAGATCGAGGCGACGCTCCACAGGATGGAACCATAGCTGCCGGGACCGTACGGCCGGGTCAGCGCGAGCGACCGCGCGATGAGAACGCGGCGGGCCTCCTGGCCCAGAATCGACAGGAAATGGCGCACGAAGAAGAAGAACAGCGCCGGTGTCCACATCCAGCTGTGGCGCTCCGGCACGGACGAGAACCATTGACGCGGAAGCGCCAATACCAGGAGCCGGACGGCCGCGTAGAGCGCCAGCGTTTGAGCGGGCAACCAGGTCCAGGCGCCGGTGATGCGCTGCATGCCGGCGAGCACGATCGCAAATACGACCACCGGCGCGGCCATCGCCGCTTCGCGCCGAAAATGGATCGTCTTGGTCACTTCTCCACGCTCACCAGATAAGAATCCGCCGCTTCGGCGGCGGCCACAACGCGCGCGCCCAAGTCTTCGAACAGGCGTGCCAGTTCCTTGGCGGCCGGCAGAAGATCTCCGTTCACCGGGCCTGGGAGCGAGGCGTGGAATGCATTCAACGCCTGGCTGCCCATCAGGTGGCCGACCGCGAGGCGGCCGCCGGGACGCAAGAGGCCGAGCAGTTCTCCGAGCGCGTGCGCCGGCCGCTCAAAATGCGGCAGGACGCCGAAACAGAGCACCAGGTCGAAACACGGGCCCGCAAAGGGCAACCGCTCCGCGTCGGAACAGACATGGCTGACGCGCGCGCCGGGGTGTTTGCGCCTGTTCTCGGCGAGCATGTCGAGCGCGAAATCGAGTTCCACAATGCGGCGCGAATCCGCAAGCAGGCCCGGCACCAGCAATCCCGTCCCGCAGCCGATATCGAGAACCCACCGGTGTTCGGAACGCACGACGCCATCCAGAAAGCGCCGCACGCGCGCTTCCGCATCCGGCGGTGACGGGATGTTGTCCCAGCGCGGCGCCAGAGAATTGAAGTACTCACGCCTGGCTGTCGGGTTCATCGAAGAGAACTCCTTTTCGGGACCCGAGCGACCGCACCACCAGCGGCACCAGTGCCAGTTGCAGCAGGGTTCCCGGCACGCCTTGGACGATGACGGCAGCGCCCGTGAGAATTGGCGGAAGGTGGAACCAGCCCGCCGCAAACCAGCTCAGAAACGCCGCCGTGCCGCGTCCGAGAACGATTGCCGCCACCAGCGCAACCCACAGATTGCCGCGGCTCCGGCGATAGATGGCCGCGGCGGTACCGCCCAGAATCGCCCCCTCCACCGACATCAAAGCCGCGACCGGGGGATACAGGGGCGGCATGCCGGTCGCCACCGCCGAGATCCATGGTGTCGCCGCCCCCAACAGCAACGCCCACCGGACCGGCGTGAGGAACCCGTTCAGCAACAAGGGGAGCAGCATCGGCAGGAACTTGCCGCCGAGCCCCACAAGATGAAACACCGGAGGCAACGCGAGCGCCAGGGCCATCATCGCGGCGCTCACCACCATGTGCCGCAGCCGGTTGTCTGGAGGTCGTTTCATCGGAAGCGAAGAGTGAAGCCGCCCATGGCGTTGACGCCCGGCATCGGGTAACCCGGCAGAATTTCGTATCGCCGGCCGAGCGCATTGTCGATCAGAACCAGCAGGCTAAGGCGTCGTCCGACAGGCGCTGTCAACCGCATCGTCAGAACGGAGTACTCGCCCAGTTGCCGCGAGTGACCGGCATCCGCCCAGCGGCGGCCGGCCGTCATGCCTCCGAGGTTCAGGATCGCGCGGCCAAGATCGACGTCGAGCGAGTAGTTCAGCTTCTGCGCCGGAAGGTACGGCGCGAGGTTCGTCGAGCGCAACCACGCGTAGCCGGAGTTGAACGCGAGCTTCCGGCGCGGACGCCACCGGCCGTTCACCTCGATGCCCCGGTTGAGCGCGGCTCCGGCATTGGTGAGCCGCAGGTTCGGAAAGCGGCCCTCGGTGACGATCAGGTTCTTCAGGTCCGCGTAGTAGAAGGTCGTCCAGGCGGTCAGCGTCTCGAACGGCCTGGCCTGAAGCGTCGCCTGGTAATTCCACACGTGCTCGGGTTTGAGCAGCGGGTTGGGGGCGGGAAACAGGTAGAGTTCGCGAATGGTGGGGTTTCGGAATCCTTTCGCAACCGCCGCCGAGATCGAAAGCCGCTCGCCAAGCCGGCGCGCGAGGCTGAATTCCGGCACGCCGATCGCGCCGTAGAGCGAATGGCGGTGATAACGCAAGCCGGCCGCCAGCCGCGTGCCGTCCCTGGCAGCCCAGTTCAAGCGGCCGAAGGCGGCGCCCTCGCTCAACTCATGCTCGCCGTAGTCGATCCGCCCCCGCACGTTTTGCGCGCGGCCGCCGAATCGTGTGATGTCGGTTCCAATATCGGCGGAAAAGCCGGAGCCGGCCAAAACGGTCTGTTGCAGCCGGACGCCGGTTGTCTCGTCCACCGAGCGAAAGCCGTCGGTGATGATGTGACGCCCGTAGCCGCCGTAAACGCGCGCGTAACCGAACGTGCGGCGATACGCGTTGTCCAGGTTCCACGAAAACCCGCCGCGGCCCACCCGCGCGTACGCTCCGTTCAACGGCGCCTGCACCGGACCGGGGTCCTCGACATGGAAGAAACCGTAGCGGCCCTGCAAAGACGTTTTCCAGTGGGAAGCCAGATCGTAGCCCGAGGCGACGCTGGCGTCCTGGTTCCGGAACGCCGAACTCGGCCGGTCGCCGCCGGTGTGAGACACGCCCGCCGTCAGATGGTAGAAGCTGCGCGCAAAGGCCCCGCCGTGCGCCAGGCGATGCTGGCCGGTGAAGTAAGAACCGGCGGTCGAAGTAAGCGTGGTCTCGAAGCCCCGCTCGGGACGGTGGGGCCGCACTTCGATCACGCCGCCCATCGCGTTGCTGCCGTAGAGCACGGATGCCGGACCCTGTGTGACGCTCACGCTCGCCGCGTCCGAGAGACTGTAGAAGTCGGGCAGCGGATGTCCCATGAGACCTTGCGCGTCGGGCCGGCCGTCGATCACCATTAACACTCCCGTCGTCGGCTGCCCGCCGATTCCCCGAATCGTCACGCCGCCCGTCCCGTTGGTCGCGATGCCGTATCCCATCACGCCACGGCGCGTCACAAAGGCCCCCGGCGCCAGGCGATCAATCGCGTCCATCACGGTTCTCGCGCCCAGGCGGTCTATTTCCACGGCGCTGCCCGTCACGGGACCTTCGGCCATCGATTGCCGCACCACCACGTCCACGGTGGTCTGGAGGATTGCGGGTTTGAGCTCGATGCGCACTTCGGGCCCCGCGGACTCCGCGAACTCCTGGAGGAACGCCTCGAAACCGGGAGCCGAAACGCGAATCGCCGGCGTCGAATCGCAGGTCAATCTGGCGGCGCCTTCCGGATCCGTCGTCCGCGTTGAGCTTCCCGACCGGCATCGCGCTTCGACCGTGGCGCCCGCGATGGCGGCTCCTTGTGAATCGACAACACGGACTTTAAGCGCCGGCGTCGCGGCCAGAACCGCTCCGGCAACCAGGCTGAGGAAAGCAGGTCGTTGCACCATGATTCCGATCCCTAGTTCGGAATCGTATCACACTCGTGAAGATCGTGCTACCCAGCGGCCCGGCTGAGCCGGTCCAGGATGGCCGCCCATTCGGGCGTCGCCGGCGGGCGCTCGACGGCGATCCAGTCCCATCCCTCGGCATCCAGATCGTGCAGCAGGCCGTAGAGCCGGGCGCCGTATTCCGCCGGATCGCCGGACATGTGAATCGACCGTGCGGCGGGCGTCTCGGCGGTGAGCCAGAGCAGAGCCACGGAACCGGGTGGCAGCGGCGCGCCGGGGTCCAATAGCGCCAGTTGTGTCCGCGGGCTGTAGTGGCGCGGGTGCAGGCCGGGCGACGGGTGCGCGCCCTCGACCTGGCCGGCGAGATCGACGGGACCGATGATCCGCTCGATCTCCTCGCGCGAGACCATTCCGGGACGCAACAAAACCGGCCGTTCGCCGGCCAGCGAGAGCACCGTCGATTCGATGCCCAGGCGAGTGGGCCCGCCGTCCAGGATCAGATCGACGGCATCGCCCAATCCGCGGCGCACGTGCTCGGCCGTGGTCGGCGACAGTTGGGTGAAGCGGTTGGCGCTGGGCGCGGCGATGGGAACGCCCGCGGCGCGGATCAGCGCCAGCGCCAGCGGATGCGCAGGCATGCGCAGGCCGACCGTCGGAAGTCCCGCGGTCACAATATCCGGGACGGTGTCCAATTTCGGCACAACCAGCGTCAGCGGACCCGGCCAGTGCCGGCGCGCCAGCGCCCCGGCCGCATCCGGCCACTGGCGGGCGAGCGAACGCGCCATGTCAATCGAGTCCACATGCACGATCAGCGGGCTGGTCGGGGGGCGGCCCTTGGCCGCGAAGATCCTGGCCACCGCCGCGGCGTCGAGCGCATTGGACCCCAGCCCATATACCGTCTCGGTGGGGAAGGCGACCAGCCGCCCCGCGCGGATCAGCTCGGCCGCCTGTTTCATCATCTCCGCTGCTACTTTGGGAATCACTCCGCCAGATCGTCCTTGCCGTCGGCGGCGGTCTTGCCGGTCCTGCGCCACACCAGGAAGGCGTGGATCAGCGGGTCGAGATCGCCGTCCAGCACGCGATCGACGTCGCCGACGGCGAACTTGGTCCGGTGATCCTTGATCAAGCGGTAGGGCGCCAGCACGTAGCTGCGGATCTGGCTGCCGAAGTTGATGTCGAGCTTGGCGTCCTCGACCTTCTTCTCCGCGGCGCGTTTTTTGTCCATCTCGTATTCGTACAGCCGCGCGCGCAACTGCTTCAGCGCGCCGGCGCGGTTCTTGTGCTGCGAGCGCTCGTTCTGGCACTGCACCACGATGCCCGTGGGCAGGTGGGTCATGCGGACGGCCGAGTCGGTGCGGTTGACGTGCTGCCCGCCGGCGCCCGAGGCGCGGAAGGTGTCCACGCGCAAGTCCTCCGGGCGGATGTCGATCTTGATCTCGTCGTCGATCTGCGGGAACACGAACACCGAGGCGAACGACGTGTGCCGGCGCGCGTTGGCGTCGAATGGCGAGATGCGCACCAGGCGGTGTACCCCGATTTCGCTCTGCAACAGGCCGTAGACGTTCTCGCCGTTGATTTCGAAGGTGACGGACTTGATGCCCGCGCCTTCGCCGTCCAGCCGGTCCGTGATCACCGCCTCGAAGCCGTTGCGTTCGGCCCAGCGCAGGTAGAGGCGCTCGAGCATCTCGGCCCAGTCCTGGCTCTCGGTGCCGCCGGCGCCCGGATGAATGGTCATGATCGCGGGGCGCGCGGCGTTGTCGCCCGTCAGCAGCATGCCGGTCTCGAGTTTCTCCAGACGCGCGGCGAACTCCGTCATCTCGCGCTCCACTTCGGCGGCGACGTCTTCCCCTTCCCGCCCCAGTTCGAACAGCGTGTCGAGGTCGGAAACGGTCGAGGCGACCAGACGGTGGTGGCTGAGAGCCTCCTCGATCCGCTTGCGCTCCTGCATGATCTTCTGGCTCTTTTCGGGGCTCGACCAGAAGTCCGGCGCCGAGATCTGCTCTTCGAGCTTGGCTAATTGCCCCTGCTTGGCGGGAACGTCAAAGATAGCTCCGCACAGCTTCAGCCTGCTGGCGGAGCGCCTCATATTGCCTGGAGAGATCGTCTAAGTTCATGCTTCTTTCAGTTTACAACGCGCGCGGTCAGTCGAGATCCAAAGCCTTCTTGAGGCCGGCTTCGACCGAGCGCAAAACCTGTACCGGAAGTGCCCCGATTCTCTGTCGCAGCTTGGCTCGATCCAGAGTCGTCACCTGATGGCAGAGAGCGACGCTTGGCCTGGGCAGCAAATCACCCGCCTCGTCGAGACGAACCGCCGTGGGGCCTCTCCTGGCCAGAGCCAGAGAGGTGGACACCGGAACAACGATGAACGAGTGCCAACCAGCGGCCTTGTTGAAGGCGTCGTGCGAAACGACAATCACGGGTCTGCGACCTGACTGCTCCGACCCGGAGCGAGGAGACAGATCGGCCCAGTACACGTCTCCCCTGTTCATCACGGTCTCCGCTCGGATTCCGCAAGGTATTCGAGGGAAGCAGCTTCGAAAGCCGGGTCCAGGTCCGCGCCGGTACCAGCCATTTCGGCCACGTAAGCGGCGATGGCATCATGGGTCGCGGCTTTTCGCCGCTGCCGCAGCCAGTCTTCAATTGCCTGGCGGGCCAGCACCGTTGCGGGGCGATTGGCTCGACTGGCTTCATCGCGGAGCAAAGAATACACCTGTGCCGGGAGTGGAAGGTGGAAATTCTTCGTTCTTCCGTTGCCAGGACGATCGTCTTCCGAAAAGCATCGCCCGCAGCTCTCGGGTTCTCGCTTGAACGCCGCGCGGCACAATGATTCCAGGTTAGCCCGATCCTTGGAGCACACTTTGACGCCAAACACGGTCATCTGCTGGCTGAAATCGGTCACGGTGCCGCAAGTGGCTTTGTGCAGCACCAACTTCCCGTCTCGAACTACGTTGATCACATAACCGTCCGGCTTGTTTGTCACCCAATCGCGATACCCGGCCTCATCCTCCCAGAACCGCTCTACGTCCTCGACGGGATGCCGCTTCAGGAACCGATTGAGGGTCTTGAAAATCGGACTGGGTTTCACGGGGCGTACCTCCTGCCTTTCAAAGCATGCCACAAGGGGATGCCATTATCAACTGGCATCCCCTGTCCTCAGCAGTTTCGGAAAGTCGAGAGAAGACACTGCCGGGCGCCGCCCAGCGCGCAGTGGGGTAAGGCCGCAGGGTTCGAAATTCGGAGACGACGATGGTTGCGTCGCTGGCCGGGCCCCTGCGATGGCCGCGACCGTCGTCAACTGGTATCGGCCTTACGATACCCACGGTCACGGGTGAACCGGTTCGCGGTCCTTGAGAGTCGGGAGGGCCTGGATGGATTTCCCACCCTTCCGATCGGCCAGCCGCAACTCGTAGAGCATCTGAAGATTCAGCCAGAACTCCGCGCTCGTGCCAAAAAAGTGGGCCAGGCGCAGGGCTGTATCGCCGGTGATGGCGCGCTGCCCGTTGATGATCTCCGTGATGCGATTGGTCGGCACCTTGAGCTGGCGCGCAAGCGCGGCGGCGCTCATGCCGAGGGCTTCCAGTTCTTCTGCCAGATGTTCCCCTGGATGGATCGCAGTCAGTGCCATGGCGTTTCTCCTAGTGATAATCAACGATCTCGACATTTACTGGCCCCGGGGACTTCTCAGGCCACTGGAAGCAAATCCGCCATTGGTCATTGACGCGGATGCTGTACTGGCCTTTGCGGTCTCCGATCAGCGCTTCAAAACGATTGCCGGGCAGGGCGGCAAGGTCGTTGAGCCTTACGGCGGCCTCAAGACGGTCGAGCTTCAGGCACGCGGAGCGTTCGAACCCAGAGAAGGCCTTGACCCACTCCCCGGCGGCGAAGTCCCGGGTCCGCTTGTCCCGAAAGCTGACAATCATTACCAAGCATATCTGAGATTATGCGTTACGTCAAGCATAATTTCGGGGCAATGCCGTGCGCCGGCTGTCACCTTCTTCCCGCCTGTGCATCCAGTAGAATGAGATAAGCCTATGCCAATTTATGAATACCGGTGCGAGGAGTGCGGGCGGGTCTTCGAGATGTTGCGCCGCTTTAGCGACGCGGATCGCGATTTGAAGTGCCCGGTTTGCGAGTCCGAAGACATCCGGCGTCAGGTGTCGTCCTTTGCGGCCTCGTCCGGTTCCGGCAACGCGGGCGGATGCGCTCCCGCCGGCGGCGGCCGCCGCTATGGTTGAGGGTAGCCCCCGAAGCGGCCGGTCGGCCGCAATACTACACGTAGAATTTCTTGACTCGCGTGGCGATGCCGCATAACACGGTGTAGGCGACGGTGCCCGCGCCGTGGGCCAGTTCCGTGGCGTCCACCGCGACCTCGCCTTCCCGGCCCAGGAGC
Organism: Bryobacterales bacterium; assembly: GCA_030693045.1. GTDB lineage: Bacteria > Acidobacteriota > Terriglobia > Bryobacterales > Bryobacteraceae > JACQZT01. The sequence goes on from JAUYBU010000281.1 coordinate 14,278, forward strand.
GTCGCGGCGTCGCCGGGTTCGAGGTCCGGGCACTCGGTCGCATCCACGGTGAGCAGGTCCATCGAAACCGCGCCCAGCAGGGCGGCGTGGCGGCCCTTGAGGATCACCCGGCTGCGATTGCCGAGTTGATGCGGGTAGCCGTCGGCGTAACCGGCGCCAAGCACCGCGATGCGCATGGGCCTGGGGGCGCGGAACCGCGCGCCGTAGCCGATGGCCGCGCCGCGGGGAACGTCCTTCACATCCAGCACCGCGGCTTTCCAACTCAGCGCGGGCCCCACCGCCAGCAACCGCTCCGGCGGGTCGCCTTCGGCCGGCGAAACATAGCCGTAGATGGACAGCCCGGGGCGCACCATCGTCTTCCATGAACCGCGCCGGCCATAGGCGATGGCGCTCGAACTCGCCGTGTGCAAATAACCGGGCTGGCATCCGTGCCCAGCCAGAAGCATGAACATCGACTCGAACGCGATCGACTGTTGCCCGGTCTGAGGGTCGTTGAAATCGGAGGCGGAGGCGAAATGAGTCATGAGGCCCTCCAACTCCGTGTGAGGAGCGCCGTGGATCGCCGACAGAATCTCGCCGGAACTGGCGCGCATGCCCAGGCGGCCCAGACCGGTGTCGATCTTCAGGTGATAGGGCAGTCTGCGGCCCGTCCGGAGCGCGATCCGCTCCAGCACCGCGAGTTCGCCCAGCGAGTGGATCACCGGCGTCAGGTCGCGGGCCGCCGCGGTTTCCCACTCGCCCCCCAACAGCCCGGCCATGACCAGAATGCGGACGCCGACGCCGGCGTCGCGCAATTCGACGCCTTCCTCGACGTTCGACACGGCCAGCCACCGCGCGCCCGCGCCCGCAAGCACCCGCGAGACCTCCACCGCGCCGTGATGGTACGCATCGGCCTTCACCACCGGCATCACTTCCACCGCCGCACCCACCACTTCGCGCACGGCGGCGAAGTTCTCCGCGATCCGCCGCTTCGAGATCTCGACCCAGCAACGGCAGCGAGCCTTCTCCATCAATCCTCCAACATCCGCCGAAACATGCGCTCGTACGCGCCGGCGACCGCCTCCCAGCTATAGCATTCCGCCACTCTCCGGCGGGCCTTCTCGCGCCACGAATCGCGTTCCTCTTCGCTCATATCAAGCGCCTGCCGCAGCCGCTCGGTGAGATTATCGTGAGTGAAGGGAATGGCCGCGCCGCCCGCCACTTCGGCGTTCTCGGGCGTGTCCAGGTACAGAACCAGCGCGCCGCGTCCCATCGCCTCGATCAGGGCCGGGTGCGTGCCGCCCACTTCGGTCGCGTGAATGTAGGCGAACGAATGGGCCTGAAGCTCGTGGTAGCCCGGCCCGTAGATTGCGCCGGGAAGGACGACCCGCGCGTCGGTGGTGGCGCGGACGCGCTCCAGGTAGCCGGCGGCGTACGGGGCGTCGCCGACCAGCGCGAGTTTCAGACCGGTTAAAATGCGCTCGAACGCCTCGCGCACCATCACGGCGTTGTTTTCGGGCTCCATGCGGCTGACATAAAGGAAGTAGCGCCGCGGTTCCAGGCCCAGCCGGTCGAGCGTTTCCCGCGTCGCCACCACGCCGGTTTCGGCGCCGTAGGGGATGAATTCGCTGGGCTTGCCGAAGCGCTCCAGGTAATACTCCGCGATGCGCCGCGCGTCGGTGACAACCACGCTGGGAAGAAACGTGGCCAGCCGTTCGGAAACCCGATACCAGGCCTTTCCGAGAAGGTTCCACTTCTTGCGGTGGCGCTCCAGACCGTCGACATTCAACGCCACCGGCATGCCGGCCAGCCGGGGCAGAAACGTGAACAGCGCGTTGGCCGCGTTGCAGTAGAGCGCCGCGTCCTGGCGGTGAAAAACCAGATGCAGTGTCGAAAGGGCGGTGTGGACCAGCGTGTCGAAGTACTTGTGGCGCAGGGTGGGGAGATAAACCAGGCGGACGCCGCGATAGGAGGGTTCGGCGTGGCGCTGGCGGCAATAAACCGTGACGCTGTGGCCGCGCGAAACCAGGCGCGTGGAAAGTTCCTCGGCGAAAGTCTCAAAGCCGCCGTAGCGGGCCGGAATTCCCCGCGTGCCGGCCAGCGCGATACGCATTGGGGCAGGCGTTTCGGGCGGCGCCACTCAACTCCCCGCCACCTCGGCGCTGCGGGCCGGAAGCGCGCTGGGGACGGGTTTGGGCGCCGGGCGGCTCACCGGCGTGTAAGAGAACCAGCTTGCCAGATACTCGTCGGTGACGCGCCGCCGGGCCATGATCTCGCGGCGCTGGGTGACGAAGCGCCGCCAGTTGCGGGCCAGAAACCAGAAGGCCTTGAGCGAACTGTGCTCCCGCAGCAGAACGCAGCTCACCACCACGATGTCGCGCAACGTGATCCAGAACCAGTAGCGGCGGTAAACGTGCCCGGTGATGTTCTTGATCCGCATCAGGAAGCGGTTCTTCACCGAGTGCATGTTGATTTCCGGCGGCAGCGCCCGGCGGTTGCCCGGCAGCACGTTGCGCACGTGATAGCCGCGCGCGTGCGGAGTGTACAGGCAACGCCAGCCCAGCAGTTGCGCGCGCCAGGCGACGTCGGCGTCCTCGCGGTACACGAAGAAATCGGGGTCGAAGAAAGCGCCGTCCAGCGAGATGTCGGCAACCATCTCGCGACGGTACAGCGCCGCCGCCGCGGTGGCGCCGAAAACGTATTCGTAGTTCAGGAAATGGCCGTTGTCGGCTTCCTGGCTGCCCCGGTCCAGGTGCCGCAGCATGGGCGTGAAATAGATTCCCGTGGAATCGACCAGCGGCTTGTCGGGCAGGCCGAAGGTCGAGGTCATGGTGAGCAGCTTTCCGCACACGCAGCCGATCCGGGGGTCCAGGCGTCCGGCTTCCACCAGCGCATGGATGAAGTTGGGGGCCAGCAGAACGTCCGGGTTCAGCGTCAGCACCCAATCGCCGCTCGACAGCCCGATGGCCTGATTCTGCGCGGCTGCGAAACCGATGTTCGCGTCGTTATAGACGATCTTGCAGCGGTCTTCGAACTGTTCCAGAATGTCGACGGTGCCGTCGGTGGAGGCGTTGTCGATGACCACGACCTCTCTGCTGGCGTACTTTTGAGCCAGGATGGACTCCAGGCATCGCTTGATATAGCGCCCGCTGTTGTAGGTCACGATGGTGACGGAAACGAGGTCGATATTCTCCATGCCGGTGCGCTAGTCCTGGTTTCTCACTTCTTCAATTGTATAGAACTTGCCACTGCCTCCGCCCGCCGCGGCCCACGCGCGGCCCGACCACAGGCACGCCAGGGCGAGCGAAATTACTTTACCATAGACTCGGATTCCCCCGCCGCTCCCCAGTTCGGTGAACATCCCCGTTACCATCCTGAGGACCGCGCCTGCCAGGACCGCTCCGCAGACCGCCGATCGGCCAGCGGCGCGAAAATGCCTGGAAGCGTATTTTAGCAGGCTTCGGTGCCACCATACTATACGGTCTTGATGGGATACCGCCCGAAAGGAGTGTCCGCCCCGGTGCCGGGCACGGGCCGAGGGCGCCAACCGGACCCGGTATCCGGCGTCCGACAGCCGCCGGCAGTAATCGACGTCTTCAAACCAGACCGGGTAAAACCTCTCGTCAAAGCCATCCAATTGCTTCCACGCATCGCGCCGGAGCAGCAGAAAGGCCCCCGCCGGCTGCTCGACGTCCTGCTCCAGCGACAGATCGAGATCCAGGCAGCGATAGCGCCGGTTCACCGGGTTCGAGGGCCACAGCCGGTTCAGGCCCAGCGTCTCGAACACCAGCGTAGCCGCTGTCGGCAAACGCCTCACCGAAAACCCTCGCTGCGGTTTGCCGTCTTCCCCCACCAGCACTCCGGCGGCGGCGGCCACCCCCGGTTCCGAGCAGGCCGCCTCCAGTTCCGCGACCCCGCCCGCGATGTCCGCATCCGGATTCAGCAGCAGCGCAAACGGCTCGGTGGTCGCCCGAACCCCCTGGTTGACGGCCGCGGCGAATCCCCGGTTCTCCCGGTTGGCGATCAGACGGACGCCGCCGAAACCGCGCACCTGGGAGAGGGTCACATCGGTCGAGGCGTTGTCCACCACTACCACCTCGGCCGCACCCGAGCGCAGGCACGACTCTAGGCACCATCCAATAACCTCGGCCGAATTGTGGGTCACTACGATGATCGCCGTCCCGCTCATGTCAGTGCAAAATACAGCTTCCAATAGGCGTCAAAACCGGTCTCCCGCTGCAACTGGAACAACTCCCGCTCGCTGGCCGCAAGGGTCTCTTCCAGGGGCCCGCCGCCCGACCCGGCGCGCCGGAACTCGGCGAAGCGTCCGATCCCTTCGGCCTTGCCGCGCAGGTACGCCCAACCGGCCCCGTGCCGGAGCGCCGCCAGGCCCCACAGCGTCTGGCCCACCAGAACCGGCCAGCCGTAACCGAGCCACCAGCGCTCCGGGTAATGCCGGGCCACCAGAAGCAACTGGTTTCGCGAGATCCGCCGCACCACTTCCGGGTGCCAGCGCCCCAGCGTGGCGCTGCCCCAGTGATACGCCCGCGCCTGGGGAACATAGAGCCCGCCCAGTCCGGCGCGCGCGCAGCGCAGACCGAACTCGACGTCCTCCAGGTACGACTCGAAACGCTCATCCAGCAATCCAACCTTCTCGAACAGCTCGCGCCGTACCAGGGTCGCGGTCAGCGGCGCCAGGCGCACCGGCCGTTCCCGGTTCCAGGCCTCGCCGTCCGGTCTGCCGTGCCCGGCGCGCCACGCGCAACCGCCGCGCGAAATCAGGTCCCAGGCGCCGTCCAGCACCTCGCGCCGCCGCGCGTCCAGGATCTTGCCGGCGGCAAACCAAGCCTTCGGGTCACCTTCCAGCGCCCCGCTCAGCCGCTCCAGCCAGTCCGGTTCTGGCTCGACGTCGTTGTTGACGATCGCGACCAAACCCGTGCGGCATTCGCCGATTCCGCGATTCACCGCCGCCGCGAACCCCAGGTTTTGCGCCGACCGGATCACCCGCGCGCCAAGCCGGCCGGCCGCTTCCGCCGAGCCGTCCGTCGAGCCGTTGTCCACCACCACAACTTCGGAAACCGGGTGCGTCTGCCCGCGCAGCCGCCCCAGCAGCGCTTCGAGCAACTCGCGCCGGTTCCAGTTCGGGACGACTGCGGTTACAGGCTCCATGGCCGCTACCGGTATTATTCACTAAAAACGGGACATGGGGACGCAGGCGGGTTAAATTAGATTATACCACGTTTCGAGCGCCGCGAAAAGCGTTTTCCGATCAAAAAGAAAAGATTGTGAAAGCCATCGCGCCACGGATTCAGCTTGATCTCTCCCAGGCGCGAGGAATACTGGATCGAGATTTCGGCGAAGCGCACCCGCGGGTTGCGCAGCGCCTCGATCTTGATCTCCTCGGAAAACGCCATGCCGTCGGAGACCAGGTCCATCTCTTCCAGAATCGAACGCCGCAGGACCCACATGCCGGATTGGGAGTCGCGCACCCAGCGGAACCACACCAGCGACATGGCCAGCGAAAGAACCAGGTTGCCGAACTTGTGCTTGAAGCTCATGGCCAGCCGGTCGCGCACCGGGAAGCGCGAGGCGTTCAGAAAATCGGCTTCCAGGTGCAGAAAGGCCTCCAGCAGATACGAAATCGCGTCCGGCGGATAGCTGTGGTCGCCGTCCAGCGTCACGATGACGTCGCCGGTGGCCTGCGAGAAGCCCGCCTTGTAAGCCCGCCCGTAGCCGCGCACGTTCTCGCGAATCACCTGCGCGCCGAGCGAGAGCGCGACGTCCGAGGTGCGGTCGGTCGAGCCATTGTCCACCACGATCACCTGATCGACAAACTCCGGCATGCGCCGGAGCACCTTCTCGATGCCCTGCTCCTCGTTGAGGCAGGGAATAATCACCGTGATGCGCTGGCCTTTGTACATGCCCCAACCAGAATAGCGCAGCCCCGCCACCGCGCCGCGCGCCGCCCCAGGCCCCCATCGCGCCGCGCACTGCTCCGGCGTGGAGCAGACCCCCATCGCACCGGCCGCGATATGATGGTTTCAATGACCAAGTACCTGGCCCTTGCCCTGGCTGTTTTCACTGCGCCCCTGGCGGCTCAGTTGAATACCATACAGACCTTTTACCTGCTACCCATGGGCAGCGGGCTGGATCAGTACATCGCCAACCGGCTGACGGCGGCGAGAGCGCTGCAAGTGGTGACCGACCCGCTCAAGGCCGACGCTATCTTCACCGACCGGCTGGGCGAGGCGTTCGAGGCCCGCTTCACCGAACTTTACATCACCCCGGAAGAGGTGCGGAAGAAGGCCGAAGAGAAGAAGGCCAGGGCCGAGGAAAAGAAGGCCAGAGAGAAAGAGAAGAAGGAGAAGGGCAAGAAGCAGGACCAGGAAGAGTCCGCCGACGAGCAGGACGACAGCGGCAAGTCGGCCGAAGTGTCGCCCATGCGCGCCTCTTCGTTCAGCCGAGGCAAAGGCACTCTGTTTCTGGTCGAGCGGAAGTCGCGCAACGTGGTGTGGTCGATTTACGATCAGCCCAAGAGCTCCACACCCAATGAATTGGATCGCCTGGCTGGCCGCGTGGTCGACCGCCTGAAGAAGTCCCGCGCCGGAAAGTAGCGTCAGCGGGAGTGCCGCACCTTCAGCGCCTCCCCGGTGACCCAATCCGTCCACACCGCGGTCTCTCCGCTCGAGTACAGGTGCGCGCCTTCCTCCACGGCGCTCACGAAATTCTCGACGCACGGGTAGTGCAGGTTGGCGTGGCAGGGCAGTTGTTCGCGGCCGCCGGGCCAGACCAGCTCCGGCCCGCTCAGCGGCGAAAGTTCCATCTCGCCGTCGGTGCCGATAATGCGGAACTCGTCGCGCGCGACCCGCGAATGCCAGCGCACGTCGACCACCCCCCGCGTCCCCTGCTCGTATTCGATGAGCAGCGTCGCCGAATCTTCCACCGCGGTCGCGTGCACCACGTTCGAGATCTGCCCCGCCACCGCCACCGGCCGGCCGAACAGGAAGTTCAGCACGTCGATGCGGTGCGATGCGATGTCGTAGAGCGGTCCGCCGCCGGCCATCGCCGGATCCAGCCGCCAGCATCGCCGGATGTCGGAATCGGTGTACCAATCGTGGCAGTTGATCTCGGCCAGCACCGGCCGGCCGATCGCGCCATCCCCCACCAGTTGCCGGGCGCGCTGGAGCTTGGGGTACATGCGGCGATAGTAGGCGATGCCCAGCCTGCGGCCGGCTTGGCGCGCGGCGTCGGTCATGCGGCAGGCCTCGGCGTAGTCCATCGCCATCGGCTTTTCGCACAGCACGTGCTTTCCGGCGCCCAGCGCGGCGATGGTCTGCGGCGCGTGCAGCGCGACCGGCGTAGCCACGTAGACCGCGTGAACTTCGGGGTCCGCCAGCGCGTCGTCCAAATTGGTCCAAACGCGCCCGGCGTAGCGGCGGCCCTTCTCGGGGTCGCGCGAGACCACGCCATAAAGGCAACTGCGCGGCTCGGCCAAAATGGCCGGGATCACCCGCTTGGTCGTAATGTCTCCGATTCCGACGACAACCCAGTTCAGCATGTCTACCATGGTACCGATACAATCGGCCTTATGAGGCTGCTGGTCTTCTCCGACATCCACAACGACATGGCCGCTCTGGCGAAGTTAATGGAAATCGAGGCCGACTGCTACATCGCCGCCGGCGACACCGTGAGCCTCGCGCGAGGGTTGCATCAAGCCGGCGAAATCATGGCCCGCCGCGCCGGAAAGGTCTGGGTGCTTCCCGGCAATCACGAGTCCGAGGCCGATATCGCCCGCATGTGCAGCCGCCACGGCCTCAACCAGTTGCACGGCCGGACCTTTGAAGCCGGCGGCCACTTCATCGCCGGCCTGGGCTATTCCAACCCGACGCCGTTCAACACGCCGGGCGAGTATTCGGAGACCGAAATCGCGCGCCGGCTGGCGGCCTTCGCCGGGCTGAGCCCGCTGGCGCTCATGTGCCACTGCCCACCCAAAGGCACGCCCCTGGACCGGGTGCGCGCCGGCGTCCACATCGGCTCGACCGCCGTGCGCGAGTTCCTCGACCGCCACCCGCCCGCGCACTTCGTCTGCGGCCACGTCCACGAGGCCGCCGGCGTGGTCTGCGACCTCGGCCCCACGCGCGCCGCCAACGCCGGCAAGCAGGGGTATCTGCTGGAGATTTGATTTCCTCGCCAGCGGCGGCGCGTCGTGGGGTATGTCTCCCGACTTGTCCAGCCCCCAAGGCGACGGCCGGCCAACAGGACAACACGGGAGTCGTGTCGCGGCGCGGTATAGCAGCGGACGGAGTGACCGCGCCTTCGAGCATTCAGCGTGCCCCTGGTAGTGCGGCAAAGCGGATCAGAAAAGAACTTACGGACCATCGCCCTTACCACCGGACGCCCTGCTCTGCGGCAAGAAAAAACGCGAAGTCAAACGATCTATCTGCGCGGAAGCGTGTATAAGAGAGCCAGGCCGAGGTTCTGCTGGCTGGGGCCGGGGTCGTATTCGGCGATCAGCGACAGGGATTTGGAGACCGGGAGTACGGCCCCGACGATACCGTTGTGAGTTCCCTCGGGCGGGGTAAACAGCTTATTGGCTCGCCGCCCGAAGGGCTCGGAGCGAAGGTATCCGCCGTAGAGCGTCATCTGGCAGGCTCGCAGGCGAACGGGCCGGCTGACAATCGGCGCGAACGTCGCGAAGCCGGTCGCGGCCTGATCGCGGTGGTTGAAGGGCGTGGAAAAGAAGCTCAGGAACGCAACGTCCACCTTGTGCCGGGCACGCTTGAGGATGCCGAGGTTCGATCCCAGGCCGCCGTAATGCTGGACTTGTCCGAAGATGGCAGTTGCGCCGTAGAAGGCAAAAGCGTCCAAACGGTCGTGGACTCCGCGGGTGTAAGCGGTCCAGAAGTTGGCCGGGGTGGTGAAGTCCCGCACAAAACTGGCGTTGGCCGCAACGAACAGGGAGGACACACCTTTGCCGCTGGTCTCGCCGGTGAAGAGAGCCTGGCCGCCGGCGAAGGGAACGGAAAAAGCGGCCAGGAGGACCAGGCGCGGAACGCGGGCTCTCATGTCGCTGTGGACCGCCGGGTGCAGCGCTCTCTACTTCGGGCCGGGAGCGGGCGCCAGATCGGAGTTCCAGATGTCGGCCGCTATCTTCCAGGCTCCATCGGTCTGCTTCTTCCAGACGACGACGAACTTGCCGCGATCGGCAATGGGTGCTCCCTTGGGACCGTTTGCAGTGAACTCATAGGTCCCCTGGGCGTAGGCCAGGTCGCCGGAGAGGGCCACCTCCACCTTGGTTGTTTTGGGGCTGAGGACAAATCCAGGTACCGCGAACATCTGCGTCCAAGCCTTGCGAATCTCTTCTCTACCCGTCGCGATCGGGGCGTTGGGGGCAAACAGGGAAGCCCCTTCATCGTAGAAGGAGACGGTGGCGTCAAGCTGTTTGGCCGCGATCGCCTTGAGCGACGCGTCATCGGCCTGGCGAATCGCCGCTTCGGCGGCGGCCCGTGAATCAGAGGGCGCCGGGCTGGAGCATGCGAGGGTCAGAATGACCAGGCAGCCGCAAGTTGTCCAAAGTGTGATGCGAGAAAGTCGCTTCATTCAGGTTCTCCTTTCTGGTCTGGAAGCGCGTGGCCATCCACCCCTGGAAGCCATCCATTGCAGCAAGTGTACCTCGGCTCGGGAAACCTCCGCAGCCGCGGATTCGGCCGCCATGGCCGCCGCCCTCAGCGGCCGGACCAGCGCGCCAGCGCCAGCATCAGCACAAGCAGGACCATCACCGCCACCGCCGCCGCCGCGGCCAGAAACGCGGGCCGCTTCCACAGCGGCGGCGCGACGGGCGCCGGAGCGGCGTGAGGAACGGCTTTCGATAGCGCTTCCGACAGCGTCTCCCGGAGCTGCATCAGCCGCGGGTCGATGGGGTGCTCCAGCAGCCCGGCTTCGACACGCTCGAGCGCCGCGCCGGGGTTGCCCTGCGATTGCAGCGTCCGCGCTTCGGCGATCGCCCGCCGCGCCTTCTCTTCGGCGGCGCGATCCGCTGCCAGTTCCAGGGCGCTGCGGGCGGCGGCGCTGGCCGGGCTCAAAGCCACGGCTTCGCGCGCCAGAACCTCAGCCGTGCGCCAGTCGCTGGCCAGCATTTCGCGCGAGTGCTCGATCAGGTGCTCCAGCAGAGCCACCCGCGCTTCAGCGCTCTTCGGATTGCGCCGGAACGCCTCGCGCAGCCGCACCAGGCCCGGCTCGGCCAGCCCGGCAAGACAGAGATCCCGGCCCTCGCGCGCCAGTTCGCTCGCCTGCCGCTCCCGGACCAGCCCCTGCTTCACGGCCGCACGCAGCGACGCCAGTTCCCCCTGGTCCGGAAACTCGGTTGCGAACCGGTCCAGCGCCGCGCCCGCCTCGGCCCATTCGGCCGCCTCCACTTTGGTCCAGAAGCGCGCCAAAGCCCGGTTCCGAAGCTGCTCCTGCCGCCGCTTGTTGAGCCGCAGGATCTCGGGTCCGAGGTTGGGGTACTCCGGGTACACGGCGCGGAGGCCCTCCAACTGCTCCGCCGCATCCTGGAACTGGTCCAACTCCTCCAGCAGTTGCGCTTTGGCGACGAAACCATGGACCAGCGCCCGGCGGTCATCGAGCAGTTTCAGCGTCTGCTCGAGATACGACTCGCCCGGATACTGGCGCAAGGCGCGCTTGAGCAGCGCGATCCTGCGGTTGAGATCGGGTTCCTGGTCGAGTTGGCGGTCGATCTCCGCGACCCCGGCCGGCAGCGACTGGCGGCCCTGTTCGATCACCTCGCGGCGGATTCTCTGCAGCGGCGCGTTGCCGGGATAACGCGCCAGGTATTCGTTGCAGATGGCCAGAACGCTGCCAAAGTCCGCCTCGGCAAGGCGGCGTTCCGCCTCGGCGCAGGCCGCCTCCAGCGCGGCCAGTTCCCCCGATACCTGATCGAAAAGGCCCTGCCGGCGCGCCGCCGCTTCCGCATCCGGATCTGGAAATTGCCGCTCCAGTTCGAGAATCTTCTCGAGTTCCCCGGCCGCCCTGGTCAGATCTCCGGCCCGGTAGTGAGCCAGCGCCTCCTGGTGGAGACCGTTCTTCTCCTGCCGGATCCGGTTGAACTCCTGCTCGCGGCGGTCCGCTTCCTCCAGCAGCTCGCGGGCGCGCGCCTGGTCCGGACGCAACTCCAGGATCCGTTCCAGCTCCTGCCGCGCCTGGCCGTAGGCCCGGCTTTCCAGGTGCTGCTCGGCCCGCTCGAACAGCGTTTGGACCTTCTGGTCGGCCTGCCGCTTCTCGATGGTCGCGCGCAACTCGAGCGCCTCGGCGCGGCCCGGGTCGAGTTGCGCGATCTCGGCGACCTTTTCCAAAGCCAGCCCGTACTCCTGTTCTTCAAACCGCGTGCGGGCGCTCTTGAGCAACTGCTCCACCCGCTGGCTGCGGATGGTCCGGTCCAGTTCGCGCCGCAGCGCGGTTACCTCGGTGGAAAGGAATCCCTCGGCTTCCAGTTCGCCGGCGATCTCGCTGGCAAAAGCCAGATCGCCCTGCTCGAAAGCGCGCGTGGCCCGCTCGACGCGGGGCTTCAGGAGGGATGGGTCCAGGAACTCGAGCGGTTCGTTGCGCAGCGCTTTTTGCAGCGCGTCGGCGAAATCGCGGGAGCTAGCAAAGCGGTGCCGCGGCTGTTTGGCCATCGCTTTGTGAATCACGCGGCTGACGGAAGAATTCACGGCGGCGTTGACCTCCGAAACCGGCGTCGCGTTTTCGGCCAGGATCGCGCGCACCGTCTCGCCCTGGCTGGGCCGCTCGAAGGGACGCCGCCCGGTGAGGGCTTCGTAGCACAGCGTGGCCGCCGAAAACAGGTCCGACAGCGGCGTCAGCGGCTTCATTTCCAACTGCTCCGGCGACATGTACAGCAGCGTGCCCTTGTGACCGATGGTCGAGCGCGTGTCGGCCATGTGCGCCACGCCGAAGTCGATGATTTTCACCGAGTCGTCGTTGAGCACGAAGATGTTGCTGGGCTTGACGTCGCGGTGGATCAGCCCCTTCTCGTGCGCCGCCTGCAGCCCCCGGCAGGTCTGGCAAACGATGTCCACGACGCGTTCCACCGTCAGCCGGTCGTTCTGGTGGCGGATGATCCAGTCCAGCGTCTGCCCGTTCATCAGCGGCATGACGAAGTAAGGCTTGGCGCCGCTCTCGGCTTCCAGTTCTCCCAGGTCGAAAATCTCGATGATGTTCGGGTGGCTGACCTGCGCCAGGACCGCGCATTCCTTTCGGAACAGGTCCAGCGCCTCGCGGCTGGGCGAGTCGCGGATGGTCTTCAGCGCCACGTCCCGCCGGATCACGCTGTCCCAGGCGCGATAGACCACACCCATCCCGCCCTTGCCGATCACGTCCCGAATCTCGTAACGGCCCTGTAGCGGCATACGGGTCGGATCTACCCGACCCTTACCACGTTACAGAGGAGTTCTCCTGCTCCGCAAGCCACTGGCAACTTCGCGCGACAGGCCGCCGCACCTCCTGACGGCCATCCAATTGCTATTGGGAATCCGGTCGCGACACGCCGGCGACACGCCGCGGCTTCGGTTGTGGAACAATAACAACTTAAGATAAACGGAGTCACTATGTCCTACGAACAAGCTACTCGATTGCGAAGCCGGATCGCCGGGCAAAAGCTCCTGACCGGCGTCGGCGTTCGCGACGCTTTGGAAGCCAAGCTGGTCGGCCAGGCGGGCTTTGACTTTGTCTGGTCCAGCGGATTCGCGATCTCCGCCTCTTACGGAGTGCCCGACGCCAGCCTGATCTCGATGACCCAGGTTCTGGAAGCCACCCGGTCGATGGCCGAGGTGATCGACATTCCGATCGTGGCCGATTGTGACACCGGCTTCGGAAATGCGATCAACGTAATCTACGCCGTAAAGAAGTTCGAAGATGCCGGGGCCGCCGCAATTTGCATGGAGGATAAGAGATTCCCCAAAGACACCAGTCTGCTGCCGGGAGGCCGGCAGGAGCTGGTATCGGTGGAGGAGTTCTCGGGCAAAGTCCAGGCCGCGGTCCGGACGCGGAGGAACAAGGACCTGGTGATCATCGCCCGCACCGAGGCGCTGATCGCCGGCTGGGGGCAGGAGGAAGCGCTGAAACGCGCGCACCATTACGAGGAGGCCGGCGCGGACTGCATTTTGATCCATTCCAAGTCCAAAACGCCGGACGAGATACTCGAGTTTATCTCCCGATGGGAAGGCAAAGCGCCGCTGGTCATCGTTCCCACAAACTACCCCAGCCTGACCGAGGCGGACGTGCGGCGCGCGGGTAAGGTGAAGCTGGTGATCTACGCGAATCAGATCCTGCGGGCAGCCATTGGCGCCCAGCAAACGATTCTCGCCGAGATGAAAAAGGCCGGCGGCATTCATACGGTGGACGGCGCCATCCCTCCGGTCTCGCGAGTATTCGAGTTACAGGATGTCTCCGGCATGAAGAAAGACGAACAGAAGTATCTGCGCTGAGGGTCTGGCATGAAATGACCGCTCCCTGACGGTCGCGGCTCGGTATCTCATTCCTAGTCGCGACTCAGTAGAAGTTTCTGAGCCGCGACCGTCAGGGAGCGGTCATTTCGTGACAAGCCCTAAAGGATGGCCATATGTCGATAACAGTCGGCTTCATCGGATTTGGTGAAGTCGGTGCGATCTTTTCGGCGGCAGTGTCCGCCGGCGGGGCGGAGGTTGCGGCCTACGACGTCGTGGAAGAGAAGGTAACCGCCGGCGGGGCGATCTATCGGCCCTTGGCCGAATTGGTCGAATCCGCCGACTACGTGTTATCGACCGTGACGACCAGCGCGGCCACCAGTGCGGCTCGAAGTTGCCTGCCTTACCTGCGACAGAGTCAGTCGTACGTGGATCTCAACTCCACCTCGCCCTCCGTCAAACTCGAATTGGCCGCCCTGATCGAGCCCACCGGTGCGCATTTCGTCGAAGGCGCAATCCTGGGAGCGGTTGGAGTGACGGGCGCCGGCACCCGGATTCTGATCGGCGGCCGATCCGGTCCGGAGGCCGCCGAGACTCTGACGCGCATCGGACTCCGCGCCGCCTTCTACAGCGCCGAGATTGGCAAAGCGTCTCGCTTCAAAATGCTCCGCAGCATCTTCTCGAAAGGGCTGGAGGCTCTCCTGCTGGAATTGCTGATCGCCGGCGAGCGCGCGGGAATCGCGAAGGACCTGTGGGAGGACGTGGCCGAATTCATGGCTCGGAACCCGTTCGACCGGGTGGGGCGGAACTGGCTCCGGAGTCATGCCGTCGCCTATGACCGGCGCTATCACGAAATGGTGCAGGTGGCGGAAACCATGCGGGAGATCGGGGTGGACCCGGTAATGACGGCCGCGACCGAAGCGTTCTTCAAACGCTCCCGCACCCTTGGCCTGGACCGCGCGTTTCCCGCGAAACCGGCCTCGATGGAAGAGGTCGTGGCTTTCATGGAACACGCTCTTCACGGGGCCCAGCGGCCCGCCGCTGAAGAATAGGCTTACCTTGATCGCATCCGTTCTTGCCAGGCTCAAACCGGCGCCCCGGACCGAGTTACTCACGGATCCCCGGGAGGTGGATGCCACTTACCGGCAGTGGCGCGCCAGAACTCTGTGGGGTTGCTTTGCCGGTTACGTGGTCTACTATCTGTGCCGGCGAAACATTCCGCTGGCCCTTCCCGGCATTGCCGCGGAGTTAGGACGGAGTAAGGCGGCGCTGGGCATGATCGAATCGGCCGGGCACGCCGCTTACGGGATCGGTAAGTTCGCCAATGGCGTTCTGGCCGACCGCTCTAATCCCAGGTACTTCATGGCGCTGGGCCTGCTTCTGACCGCCCTGGCCAACGTCGCCTTCGCATCGGCCTCGTCTCTCCCGATCTTAGTGCTTATTTGGGGCCTGAACGGGTGGTTTCAAAGCATGGGATTTCCCCCCGGGGCCAGGTTACTAAGTCACTGGTTCGCTCCCCGGGAACACGGCTGGATCTGGGGTATCTACGGCTGTTCGCACCAGGTGGGCACGGCCGTCATCAGCGTCGCCGCGGGTTACCTGGTGTTCTTTGGATGGCGTCACGCCTTTTGGGCCCCGGCCGCGGTCTCCGTCCTGATGTCCGCTATTCTGTGTAACCGTCTCCGGGATGTCCCGTCTTCGATGGGCCTGCCGCCAGTCGAGTTCTACCGCGGCGATGTGACTGACGCGCGAACTCTGGCGGCGCTGGAGCAGCCACTCAACGCGAGACAGGCGTTGCTCGGATACGTTCTCAACGACAAACTCATCTGGTTCGTCGCATTCGGCAACTTCTTTCTGTATGTGGCCCGATACGGCGTCAACACCTGGCTGCCTACTTTTCTCAGCGAGGAGCGAGGCATGTCGATTGCGGCGGCGGGATGGCTGTCGGCGGTCTTCGAGGCCGGGGGCGTTCTGGGAATGCTCGCCGCCGGATGGATTTCCGACCACCTGTTTCGCGCGGCGCGCGGACCGGTCATGGCCCTGTTCATGGTCCTGTTGTCAATCGCGATGTTCGCTTCCTGGCGGTCACACAGCCTGCCGATGTACGTCCTGGCGCTGGCCGCCTGCGGCTTCCTGGTTTACGGCCCGCTGATGCTGGTCAGCGTCGCGGCGGCCGGATTCGCCGGCAAGAAAGCGGCGGCGACCGCGGCCGGCTTCTGCGGATTCTGGGGATACATGGGGGCCGTGGTTTCAGGCGCCGGCGTGGGCAAGATCGTGGATCTGGCGGGCTGGCGCGCGGGATTCGCCCTGCTCATCGCTTCCTGTCTTCTTGGTTCGCTCTTCTTTGCACTGACTGGCAATGCCAGACCGCGGGGCTGGGTGGAGAAGACCTGATGCGATCATCGCAAGTTTCACCCATCGCGGCGGTAACTCATCAAAAGTGCAGCCGCAGCGTGTACTGCACTTCCCGCCCTTTGTTGGACTGGTTCACCGACTTGCCGAGCGTGCCGAGCGCGATGTTGACCACCGGATCGGTCGGGATGAAGCTGTTAGTCAGGTTATAGGCCTCCAGGCGGAACTCCAGCCGGAGGCGCTCGATGACCTGGAAGGACTTCGAAAGAGTTGCATCCACGTTCCAGTTCCGCGGTCCGGTCAGCCCTTCGTAC
>JAUYBU010000415.1 GCA_030693045.1 Bryobacterales bacterium
GCCCCGTCTATGGCGAGCGGGGGGTGACTCTCCGGTTCCGGACCGCCGACCTGTTGTGGCGCCCCGTCGGCATCCTCGTCCGCTTCGTCGTGGTACTCCATCCCCGTCGCGGCGCCATCCTGCTGATGTGCACGGACCGGACCCTGTCCCCCCTGGACATCATCCGAATCCATGGCCTGCGATTCAAGATCGAAGTGTCCTTCAAGCAGGCCCTCCGGGTCATCGGCGCGTATGCCTATCACTTCCGGATGGCGGCCATGACGCGACTACCACGCGCCAGCGGCAACCAGTACCTGCACCACAAATCGGATGCCTACCGGAACGCCGTCCGCCGAAAGATCGCGGCCTGCCATCGCCACCGCCAACTCAGGCTCATCGCCCAGGGCCTGCTTCAGATCCTCTCCGCCGCGCCCCCCAAGCTGGTCTGGCGATTCTTCGGCTCCTGGCTCCGGACCGTTCGGCCAGGACTGGCACCCTCCGAACAGGTCGTCGCCGTCGCCCTTCGCAATACCCTCCCGGAATTTCTCGCGACTGCCGCCAAAACCTCAATCTTCGTGAAATTCATCCGGGACCGGCTGGACCTGTCCAGAACCGAAGGAACCAGCTTGACGCCATGCGCCGCCCACCCTCAGATCGTGGTACTCTCAAGGACGGTAAACAAGACCTGAAAACACGATACTGCTGCGTAACTTTGCCTGCATTACGCTTCGAGCGCCGCTGCAGCGGGGAGTTCCTGCCGCGAGCGGCGCCTCGAAGAAACGGACTCTACAGAAGGCCGCGGAACCACTCCAGGCTCTGTAGTGTGTTCTTCTCGCCCTTGGATTCCAGGCTCATCACCCCGTCCCACCGTTTTTCTTTCAGGTGCGCCACGATGAGGCGGATGTTCTCCGCGTTCAGCCCCTCGCCGACGTGCACCTCGCTGGCCGCGATGCCGGTGTCTTTCCCTATGTTCGCTTTCAGTTCGGGGGCGACGTCCTTTACATGGAAATGGTGGATCCACGGCAGGAGTTCCTTCACCATGGCCACCGGATCGTGGCCCGCCACAAAGGTGTTCCCGGTGTCGAAATTCACGCCAACCAGCGGATCGTCGAAGTGCTTCATGATGCGAATCATCAGCGCCAGGTTGGTGGTCAAGGGTCCGTGGGGTTCGATGTTGATGCCCACGTTGTGAGAGCGGGCATACGGCAGAACCTCGGTAATGTGATAAATCGCGCGCTGGCAGACCTGTTCCAGCGTCATGCCGGGCGGCACTTCCGCGCCGTCGGTGGTGGCAATGCAGGGGCAGTCAAGCGCTTTTGCCATCTTGATGCCGTTGATCATGTAGGGAATCGACTGCCAGCGATGGAGCGCGTAGTGGCAATCCAACTGGCTGACGCTCAGCCCGTAGGATTCGATCTCCCGGCGCAGCGCCAAACCGTCGGCGTGCAGCGACGTGGCCGGCGAGAATCCGAGTCCTTCGAAGAAGTCCTCGCCATCCACGGTGTTGAGCTCCACCGTGTCGCATTGCTGCGACCGGCACCACTCGAAGACGTAGCGCAGCGAGCGGTCGTCGTGACGGAAATTGTCGCTTGCGATTCCGATTCTTATCATTGAAAGCCTCTCCTTTCAGGGCGCGAAATCAGCGGGGCGTCCCGCTGCCTTTCGCAGTGAACAGTCTGTCCAGGAACTCCAGGTCCAGGGCCGGCCGCGGATCGAATTTCTCCGAAGCCGCGTAGCGCAAAAGGCTGTGACGCAACTGGCGGGCGGCGAGACGGGAATCGAGCGCCGTCTCGAGGTCGAACGTGCTCACCAGCAGTTTCCCGTTCCCCACGCGCGCCTCGAACACCGCACCCAGTTTGTGATTGCGGTTCGGGTCGTCCACCACCTGGACGATGGGCCGGTAGGCCGCTGGAGCGTCGTTGAGAATGAGGGCGTGCCCCCGGCTCATCAGGTGCCACCATTGCCAGCCGGAATGAAACTCGGTGGGAAACGCGGCCAGGGCGGGATGCTCGGGATCACACAGAATCCCCATGGTTTCCGGCCGGTTGGGAAACCACAGCAGGCTC
>JAUYBU010000417.1 GCA_030693045.1 Bryobacterales bacterium
CCGAGAATCAACGCGAAGCGAATCGCCGCCGACGCTCCCGGATTCCGCGCCATGCCTTCGCACGCAGCCGCGACGGCCTTGGCCTGCGCCAGACCGCAAACCGCCGAGGCAATCGCCATGGCGAAGCCCGAAGTGATGGCCACCCAGTTGGTGGCCCCCGCCGCCGCGCCGTCGGCGGCGAACAGCGGTGTCGCCAGAGCCAGCAGCGCGAGCATCAGAAACATTTTGCTAGTCATTCGTGTTGCTCCTTCCTATGATCTCCGCCTCAGGAGGTGGTTCCCGTCATCCTCTTGCAGCCGGGCTCACACTCAAGCGGGATAAAGCCGGTATTAATGTTCGTGCGCCACCGCGCCGCCCACGTACACGATGGTCAGCAGCGTAAATATGTAAGCCTGCAGGAACGACACGAACACGTGCAGACCCATGAAAACCACCGGAACGGCGAGCGGCGCTATGCCTAGAAACGCCAGCGTCACCTGCTCGCCCGCGTACATGTTCGCGTACAGACGGATGGTGAGCGAGAGCGGGCGCGCCAGCGTGCTGATGATCTCGATCGGAAACATCACCAGCGCCAGCCACCACACCGGACCGCAGAAGTGCGCCGTGTACCTGAGCACGCCGTGTTCCCTCATGCCCGCGACATTGAAGTAGAAAAACGCCGCCATCGCGCAACCCAGCGGAACCGGCGGGAACATGGTCGGCGATTCGAATGTCGGAATGATGCCCAGCAGGTTCGCGAACAGGATGAACAGGAACAGCGAGCCGAACCAGGCGACGTACTTGTGTCCGTGGTGCACGCCGACGTCCTCGACCTGGCTCTTGAGAAAATCGTAAATGACTTCAAACACGTGCTGGAGCCTGCCCGGCCGGTCCACCGATAATCTCGGGCGCATCAGGGCGAACAGGACCACCATCACCAGCGCTACCACAATTTGCATGGTGACGAAACTCGCCCAGGGCCTCTGGGGGTTTCCCGCGTGCGCTCCCACCAGCGCCAGCGCCGCCTGTCCCACACCGGCCAGGTGATCGTTAAAGAGCGCTGTCAGCCAAGGTTCATGTTCCGCCATGGGAATACTCGTAAAGGACTTCGCGCCGTCCGGCCGGCGGGCCAATCCCGAAGAATTTCAATATATCACACCTCGAACACCGGGGACGGAACCCCTGTCAGGCACCGGCGTCGTGCAATGGGAAACTACACGATACGAGTCTGCGTTTTTCGTTGTCCCGAACAAACACGACGACCTCTCCTTTCTTGACAGCTTCCTCATACTGCTGCTCCAGCAGCTTCTGAGACCGCAGCGACAAACCGGCCAGGAAACCGTGGTAAGGGTACGCATAGATCTTGGCCGCTTGAATGTCGAGCAGGATCACCGGCTTCTTCTCTTGAAAGTCCGTATACGCGCGAATAACAGTGTCCCAGGATTCTCGGACCAAGGCGATGTAATTGTCATGACCGACCACATTCCCTCCTTCATGGGCCTAACACCCTGCGCTTCAGCCCCGGCGACCGCCATCACCGGTTGAAATCACCATGACCCGCGCGCAGCCACCCCCGGCTGCAAGTGCCCCCTGGTTGCGGCGCGCACTCACTCTGGGGCTTTCGCCGTGGCCAACTCATACGCAATCTCCGCCAGCACCGCCGCCACCGATACGCTCAGGCCGGCCAGCGCCGCGGGCAGGCTGATTCCCGTAAATTTCGCGAGGTAGTAGCCGGCGGCGCCGAAGATCGCATAGCGCAGGACCAACAGAACCAGAATCCGCTTGCGCGGCGGCCGGGCCCCGGGCGCCAGCGCGTCCACCACCTGCTTGATCCAACGGAAATAGAAATAAGACACCGCCGCGCCGAGAAAGAAGCCGGTCAGCCCCTGCAATCCCGCGATCCACCCCGCGCCCGCCGTGCCGGCAATCATCAGCGCCAGCATCCAGGCGTTGATGCGGGCCAGCGCCTGCTCGAAGAACTGCGCGTCATTTGTCACCGCGGCGCGTATCCTCCTGGACCATGCGGATCATCTGCACAAACCCGGCGGCGATCCCCAGCAGCAGGAAAATGATGTAGAAGAAATGCGTGCCGAGCGCGCGGTCGATGAGGTACCCGATCCCGTAACCGACCAGGACGCACGCCGGCAGCAGGAACGCCAGCGATGTATACCGGCCCACCAGCGAAAGAGCGTTGTTCTTTTCTTGCCGCGACACGTCGATCCCGTACACAGGATACCGCGCCCGCGCGCGAGACGCCCGCCCAATCCGGTGCTATGATGCTCAAACAGGGGTGATGCCATGACCCGTCGTGTTTCTTTCGGGCTCTTACTCGTCCTGGCGGCCGGAACGCTCGCCGCGCAGGACTTCCGCGCCACCATTACCGGACAGGTATTGGATGGCACGGGCGCCGCCGTGCCCGGCGCCAAGGTTCGCGCGGTTCAGCGCAACACCAACCAGGCAACCGAGGCGACCACCAACCAGGACGGATATTACTCCCTACCCTATCTGCAGCCGAGCACCTTCGACATCGAAGTCAGCGCCACGGGTTTCAGCAAGCTGCGGCGCGAGAACATCACGCTGATGGTGGCGGAGAAACTCGATTTGCCTTTGAAGCTGGAAGTGGGCCAGATGAACACGCAGGTGACGGTCACCGCCGAATCGGCCGAGGTGGTGCAAACCGCCGACGCCTCGGGCGGCCTCAACTTCGACTCCCGCATGACTTCCGAATACGCGCTCAACGGCCGCCAGGTGTACATGCTGATGGACCTCACCCCTGGCGTGCTGTTCACCCAGGAGGAGTTCGGCGCCAGCGGCTACTCCGGCACTCGCGGCTGGGATGTCAACGGCAACTTCGTGATGAGCGGCGGCAAGGTGGGCACCAACAGCTTCAGCCTCAACGGCGCGCCCATCAGCCTGACCGGCTCCTTCCAGGTGGCGCCCAATGTGGACGCTATTCAGGAATTCAAGGTGATGACCAACACCTATGACGCCGGCATGGGGCGCACTGGCGGCGGCAGCGTCAACACCATCCTGAAATCCGGATCGAACCAGTGGCACGGCACCCTGTTCAACTTCATGCGCAACCGCATCCTGGATGCCAATCACACGCAGAACAACGCGGTCGGCGCGCCGCGCGGCAAGCGAATCACCAACCAGTTCGGCGGCACTCTCGGCGGCGCCTTGCGCAAGAACGAGGATTTCGTCTTCTTCAGCTTCGAAGGTTTCCGCGAGCGCGTGCCCTTCCCGGTGGTGGCCGACACCCCGCCGCTGGACCTGCGCGACGGGCAGAACTTCACCAAGTACAACATGAACATCTACGACCCGCTCACCAGTCACCTCTGCGTGAACGGAACGGATGTCACCGGCACCTGTTCCAGCCCGTACATCCGCGATGCTTTCCCCGGCAATGTACTCCCGCAGAGCCGCATGAGTCCTATCGGCCAGAAGATCCTTTCTTTTTACCCCACGCCAAATAGCACCGGCATGACGGATAACTTCGTGGCTTCCGGCAGCACCGGCAGGTACCGCTACGAGCAGCCGATGGCGCGCTGGGACCACACCATCGATCAGAACAATCGCCTCTACACCATCTTCACGTTCCAGGACGGGAGCGAGTACCGCAACCAGACCGGCATTCGGGGACCCGCCGCCAGCGGCAACATGAACTCAGTGCGCACTAACTTCAACCTGATTGCGAACTGGACGCGCATTCTATCCGCAGCCTCGATCTTCGACCTGCGGGCTTCCTTCGGGCGGTTCAGCCAGAACTTCCCTTACGCCGTCACCGACGGCGAGGTCACTACCAAGACGCTGGGGATGACGGGCATGGTCCAGGCACCCAGCAGCCCGCCCAACCAACCCCCGCGAATCACCGTGGACCAGTTTTCGAATCTGTTCGGCAATAACGCCAATCTCTACACCGCCAAGGCGGACAACCAGTGGAACGTGGTGCCGAGCGTTACGCTGACCAGCGGGAAGAAGACTCTGCGATTCGGCGTGGACCTGGTTTACGCCATGATGGCGGTGGGGGACGTCGGCCAGGCTCAGGGGATCTTGCAGTTCACTCGCTGGGGCACCTATCGGTACCCGCAGCGTTCCGCGCTCAACGCGCAGGACGGGTCGGGCATCGCCGACCTTCTGCTCGGAATCCCGGGCGCCGGCTCCGTCAGTTGGAACGACACGTTCTATCGCACCTGGCCGTACTTCGGCTTCTTCGTCCAGAACGACTGGAAGGTGCGCCGCAACCTGACCCTGAACCTAGGACTGCGTTATGACGTGCAGATCCCGTGGGTGGAGCGCTTCGACCGCGTCAACAACGGGTTCGATTACAGCGCCAAGAACCCGCTGAGCGATCAGATCATCGCCAGGTGGAAGGAATACAAAACCACCTACGACAAGACCAACCCGCGCTACCCGTATCCCGATCCGCCCGCCGCCATCTTCGGGGGCAAGACCTTCGTCCAGCCGGGCGCCAACCGCCGCATCTACGACATCGACTGGCAGAATATCCAGCCTCGCATCGGCATCGCGTGGCAGTTCGAGAAGAGAAGCGTGCTGCGCACCGGATTCGGCATCTACCACCGCACCGCCACTCAGGCCGGCCAGACCGATGGTTTTAGCCAGGCTACCCCCTACAGCCGCTCGACCGACGGGGACATCACACCGGCCGCCGGACTGACCGGCCGGTATTCGCTCCAGGATCCCATCCCCGACGGCCTGGTGCAGCCTTCCGGGCGCGAACTCGGGTTGCTGACCAACATCGGCAACGCCGTCACCTACGACGCCAGGCTGCGCCCCATCCCCCGCACCTTCCAGTACTCGTTCGGATTTCAGCGCCGCGCTTTCTGGAACGTCCTGCTCGACGTATCGTACGTGGGCAGCCTCACTAACCACGACGCCATGCCGATCAACACGGACTACTTCCCCTACGAGTTTTTTCTGGATGCGCAGGCCGTGCCGGCCTACGGGACCACCACCGTGAGCAACCCTTTCTACGGCATCGTGCCCGCCAACCGGACCCGGGGCTCGAGCGTGACCGTGCAGCGAGCCGAACTCACCCGGCAGTACCCGCTGTTCGCCAACATCACCAGCAACAACCAGCCGTGGGCCCGCTATCGCTACGATGCGCTGCAACTGAGAGCCGACAAGCGCTTCACCAGCGACCGCAGCGTGCTCGGCGGACTTACCATGGTCTTCTCTTACACCTTCTCCAAGAACTTCCAGAGAGCCAATTACTTGAACACCTGGAACTACGCTCACGAACAGCCGGTCAAGGAACTGGTGAGTTACGATAAGCCGCAGAACATCTCGTACAGCGGCATCTGGGATCTGCCCTTTGGACGGGGCCGGCACTTTCTCAAGAGGCCGAACAGGGCGGTTGGCAGTGTCATCGGCGGGTGGAGGGTCAACTGGGTTTACCGCTATACTTCCGGCAACCCGGTTGCCGGCATCAATGCAGTGAACTCCTGCGAAGCCTTGCTGGTGCCGGACCAGACGCGCGACCGCTGGTGGAACAACGACAAGAGCTGCTGGAGAGGGAATCCGAGTTACTCGTTTCGCGTGGTGCCGGACCGCTACGCCTGGCTGCGGCAGATGGATAACATCCCGGTCAACCTGGCCGCCAGCAAGACCTTCACGGTCACCGAGAAATGGAAGTTCCAGCTCCGCGCCGAGGCGTTCAACCTGGTGAACCGCCCCATCTACCGCCCAGCGCCCACCACTTACACGGATGCGCGCTTCGGCATGTTATCGATGGAGCAACAGAACTTTCCGAGGAACGTCCAGGTCTCGGCCAAGCTACTGTTTTAGCGACCCTTGTCGCGAACATAGGGCGCGGCGACGCGCCAGGATTTGTTGGTTGGCTTGTGATACCAACGCAGCCGCTGGCCGATTTCCGGCCCGTAGCGCTGCACCCATCGGCGAACCGCCGTGTGGCCGGGATCCGGGCCGCGCTCCTCCAGTAACTCCTCGACGTCTCTCTACGACAACGAGTATCGAAGCTGCCGGCGAACGGCGCAGAGGATCAGTTCCGGCGTCGTCTGCCGCCACTTGAAGATCGCATGCCGGGTTGCCATTGCGGGTCTTTTCAGCCCGCCAGCAGGGCCGTAGCGCGAAGGACAACCACACCGGATTATCTGTTGACTGGCAATCTGGTCTGTGTTTCAATTGCATTAAGGGTGAGCAGGGACAGTTGTCAAATTCCACACTCGATGTAGCATTTCTCAACAAGGAGCAGTTCAAATGGCTTCAGAGAACGAGAATCCTGCGCTCAAACCGACTCCGCGGCGAGGATTTCTTCAGACCCTGGCGGGCGTGGGTTCAGGCGCCGTCGCGGCGGCTGTTGGCTGGAAGGTCCTTCAGTCCCAGCGAGCGGAGGCAGCCTCGATTCCGCCGCCCTTGGCCGAGTCATCCGGAAGCGTCGTCCTGAGGATGCAGCAAGATCTGGAAGTCACCCTTGCCGGCGGCAAGACCCCCAGTTGGCTGATGGTGGTCGATACCCGCAAGTGCATCGGCTGTGATGCCTGCGCCGTGGCCTGCCGGGCGGAAAATCCCACCGGGCCGGCCGGGAATTTCCGGCGCGTCATCAAGAAGGACCTGCCGATCGGGCCCCGGCCGTGGGCCATCTACAAGCCCGCCAACTGCCTCCAGTGTGACGACCCGCCCTGCGCCCGGGCCGTTCCCGAGGACATGATCCTGAAGAGATCCGACGGAATTGTCGAATTCGATTACGACAAGCTGAAGGGACCCTCCGCCCAAGCCGCAGCCCGGGCCTGCCCTTTCGGCGCGATCCACGTTGACGATGGGAAGACCTTCACCCAGAGCACGCCTCGTCCGCAGGACTACGAACTGCGCCCGTTTGTCGAAAACGGGAAGACATACAGCCGCAAGCCCGGCGCGAATCCCTTGCAGGGCGCCGCCCGCAAGTGCACTTTTTGCAGTCATCTTCTCGATGTGGGCGTACTGCCAGCCTGTGTGACAACCTGCGTCGGCGGCGCTATGTATTTCGGCGACGCGAACAATCCGGGCAGCCTGATTAGCGAAGTCACGCAAGGCCGCCGCGTGTTCCGCGGGCACCAGAATCTCGGTGTCAAGCCGCGCGTGATCTATTTCGAAGAGTCGATGCCGGACACTCCGCACATCGATTGCAGCGCCTGTCACTCCTGAGGAGGCCGTCATGAATCCGAACGAAACCCATCAAGAAACGCCGGAAACAACCGGGCGCCCCGCGCCTGCCCGCCGCGAAATGTTGCGCAGCGGAGCGCTGCTGGGCGGCGCCTGCCTGGCCGCGGTACTCAAGGGAGAGTCAGCGAGCCCCAACCTGGCGGGGCGCGCCACGCCGAAGAGAGTGGAGGCCTCCGACTACATTTACACTACCTGCCTGCAATGCAACACGGGTTGCGAGATCAAGGTGAAGATCCAGGGCGGCCTGGCCGTCAAGATCGACGGCAATCCGTATGCTCCGCGTACCCTGGACCCACACATCGACTGGCAGACCCCAGTCGATCAGGCTGCGCGCCTGAATGGAGTGATCTGCCCGAAGGGCCAGTCCGGCATTCAGACCGCCTATGACCCCTACCGCGTGGTGAAGGTGCTGAAGCGCGCCGGACGGCGCGGCGAGGGGAAGTGGACCACCATCTCCTTCGACCAGGCGATCCGGGAAATCGTGGATGGCGGCGCCTTGTTCCCGCAGGACGGAGGCAAACCGGTCACCGGGATGCGTGAGCTCTATGCACTGCGTGATCCGAAGGTGCACGCTGCCATGGCCGCCGACGTCACCAACATCCAGGACAAGAAGATGACGGTGGCCGAGTTCAAGGAGAAGTACAAGGACAACCTGGACAAGCTGATCGATCCCGAGCACCCCGATTTCGGCCCTAAAAACAACCAGTTCGTCTTCAATTGGGGCCGTCTCAAGGCGGGCCGTTCGGAGTTCTTCCTGCGGTTCGTCAAGGACAGCTTCGGCTCCACCAACGGCCACGGGCACACCACGGTGTGCCAGGGCTCCATCTACTTCGCCGGCAAATCCATGTCGGACCAGCCCAGCGGCGGCAAATGGACCGGCGGCTCGAAGGCCTACTGGATGGCGGACACGTCGCATGCCGAATTCATCATTTATTGGGGCGCCAATGTGATGGAAGGCAACTACGGACCGCCCCTGAAAGTTCCCAAGATCACGCGGGGACTGGCCGGCAACAAGCTGCGGATTGCGGTCATCGATCCGCGGCACAGCAAGATCGCGGCCAAGGCCTGGAAGTGGCTGCCCATCAAGCCCGGCGAGGACGCCGCGTTCGCGCTGGGAATGATCCGCTGGATCATCGAGAATTCCCGCTACGACAAGCGCTATCTGGAGAACTGCAACAAAGCCGCGGCGACGGCCGACAATGAGCCCACTTGGTGCAATGCCGCGTGGCTGGTGAAGGTGCAGCCCGATGGTTCGGCCGGAGCTTTCCTGCGGGCCTCGGAAATAGGGCTGGAAGGGGATGCGGACACGTTTGTCTGCCTGCGCGACGGCAAGCCGGTGGCTTTCAAGTCCGACGATGCAGCCAAGGCGGCGGAAGGGGACCTGTTCGTCAACACGGCCGTCAACAACGTGAAGGTTAAGAGCGGGCTTCAGATCCTCCTGGAAGAAGCGCAGAAAAGGAGCATCTCGGAGTGGGCCTCCCTGGCCGGGTTATCTCCGAATGACGTTGCAGCGCTCGCAAACGAGTTCACTTCCCACGGCAAGCGCGCCGTGGTCGAGATCCATCGCGGCGTGTCCCAGCACACCAACGGCTTTTATAACGTGCTGGCCACCATGGGCGCGCTCAACACGCTGATCGGAAATCTCGATTGGAACGGCGGCCTGGTCTATGGCGGCGGATCGTATGGCGAGACCGGCGGCACGGGACGGCCGTTCCAGGTGGGCGCTCACCCCGCCAAGATCACGCCCTTCGGCATCGACATCATTCGCGGCGGCGCCAGTTACGAGAAGAGCACCATCTTCGCCGGCTACCCCGCCAAGCGGCCCTGGTATCCGCTGGCCAGCGACGTGTACCAGGAAGTGATCCCATCGGCCGGCGACGCGTACCCCTATCCCATCAAAGCCTTGTTCCTGTACATGGGCTCGCCCGTGTACGCACTCCCGGCCGGCCATTCGCTGATCCCGACTCTGCGCGACCCGGACAAGATACCGCTGTTCGTTTGCAGCGACATCGTGATCGGCGAAACCAGCCAGTACGCCGACTACATCTTCCCGGATCTGAGCTACTTGGAGCGCTGGGAATTCCATCGCACGCACCCGTCCATCGTCCACCGCGTCTCGCCGGTGCGGCAACCGGCCATCGCCTCGCCCAACGAGACTGTTTCGGTTTACGGCAGGAAGATGCCAGTTTCCATGGAGGCGGTCTTCCTGGCCCTCGCCGAACGGCTGCAGCTTCCCGGTTTCGGCCCCGGTGGATTCGGCGCGGCCGGCGACCTGGCGCGCCCCGAGGATTTTTACCTCCGCATGGTGGCCAACATCGCCCACGGCGATTCCAATACCACCTCCGATGTGTGCCCCGATGCCAGCGACGAGGAAGTCCAGGCGTTCCTCGACGCCCGCAAGCACTTGCCCAACTCCATGTTCGACCCCCAGGTCTGGGCGCAGACGGCAGGCTCGGACTGGTGGAAGAAGGTGATCTACGTTCTCAACCGCGGCGGCCGCTGGTGGAGCTACAACGAAGCCTGGAGCGGCGAGCAGGTGAAGGCCAAGTACGGCAAGCTGGTCAACCTTTACCACGAGAAACCGGCCACGACTCGCAACTCGATGACCGGCGCGTATCTTAGCGGGGCGCCCACCTACCTCCCCATCGCCGACTCGCTTGGAAACCAGTTGGAGCATCGCGGCGCGCCTTTCACGCTGATTACCAGTCGGCACATGCTGGCGTGCAAGAGCCGTACCATCTCGAACTACTGGCTGACCGATGTGATGCCGCAGAACCACATCGAAATGAGCAATTTCGACGCCCAGCGGCTGGGCTTCCGGGACAACGAAGAAGTGTGGGTGCTGTCGGCCTCCAACCCCGAAGCGGTATGGGATCTCGGCAACGGTCAGAGCAAGCCGTTGCTCGGCCGGCTCCGGGTGACCGACCGCATCCGCAACGGCGTGATCTCCTTCGAGTTGGGTTACGGACATTGGGCTTACGGCGCCTCAAACCAGACCATCGACGGCGTCACAATCCCGGGAGATCCGCGCCGCGGCGCCGGCATCCATGCCAACGCGGCGATGTTGGTGGATCCGCACCTGCGCTCTCCGCTCAGCGATGTCGTCGGCGGAAGCGCGGTGTTCTACGACACCAGGGTTTACATCGTGAAGGCTTAGCGCCGGCGCTATTCGTTTCGCAACTCAGGGCCACCAGCGTCACGCCGCAGCCTCGCGCGAGCATCCGTGCTGCCAGCAGGGCCGATCCCAACGTTGCAAGCCTTGCTGCCCGCCCTATCTCCGGTCGAGCGCCCGCGACAATGAGGCTGCCGCCGGGGGATTCAACAAGCGGCGCTTCGAAAATGTCACGCGCGTGGCGGCAGGGAAGCCGGATTCCACCTTGAAGCTCGAAGTGGCCGTGAATACGCGGTTTCTCCGAGAAAGCTGCCTCGTTCCGATTCAGATCCCGGATCCCCGGTTCAATAGTGGACCCACGGTGCAGATATTCGGTAAGGTACTCTCTTAACGATGCCCACATCTCGAAGAACGTTTATCGCCTCGGGCGCCGCGGTTGCCGCGGTGACGCCCCGGAAGTATCTGAGTTCCGCGTATCCGCCCGACAAACTCCCGGCGGCTCTGCTACCCAGGGAACGCTGGAAGCCCTATCCGGCCGCAAGCGAAAGAGCGCCCTGGGAGGGCCTTCCGGCGGACGTCCGGAAGGCCGCGGTGGAGGCCGCGGAGGCGCAACTGGGCAAGCCCTGGGCGCCGCTGCCCGCGACGCTGTTCCTCGAGTACCGGCGCATCGGCAACCGGTCCAACTACGAACGCGTGCGCTCGCGCCGGCGCGAGCAACTCCGCGAGCTGGTTCTGGGGGAATGCGTCGAGGGAAAAGGACGTTTCACCGACGAGATCGTCAACGGCATCTGGACCACCTGCGAAGAGACCTTCTGGGGCGTTCCGGCGCACATGGGACCGCAGAAGGCCGGGGTCGGCTTGCCGGATGCGACCGAGCCGATTGTCGACCTGTTCGCCGCCGAAACCGCCAGCCTGCTGGCCTGGACCTGGTACCTGCTGAAGCCCCAGCTTGCCGCGGCTTCGCCGCTGGTTCCCGAGAGAATCCGGCTCGATATCGACCGCCGGGTCCTGACCCCCTGTCTGACGCGCGACGATTTCGGGTGGATGGGCCTGGCGCACAGTAACCCGGTCAACAACTGGAATCCGTGGATCAATTCGAACTGGCTCACCTGTGCGCTGGTTATCGAGATGGACGAGAAACGGCGACTGGCCGCCGTGTCGAAGATCTTACGCAGCCTGGACCGCTTCCTGGACGGTTATCACGACGACGGCGGTTGTGACGAAGGCCCCAGCTATTGGTTCCGCGCCGGCGGTTCGCTGTTCGACAACCTCGATTTACTTCAGTCGGCTTCCAATGGCGCGATGGATTTCTACAAGTCGCCGCTGGTCCGCGAAATTGGCCGTTACATCTATCGCGCCCACATCTCCGGCAACTACTTCACTAACTTCGCCGACGCTCCCGCCAAGGTGAACATGTCGGCCGACCTGGTCTTCCGCTACGGACGCGCGATTGGCGACGAGACCATGGCGGCGTTCGGCGCCTGGGCCGCCGCCGCGCAGAAGGCGGGCAGCGAACGCACCGAGAGCATCGGCCGCAACCTGCCGGCGCTGTTCAACCTGAACGAAATCCGCAAGGCGCCGCGCGCCGAAGCGCTGGTGCGCGACGTCTGGCTGCCCGGCATTCAAGTGGTGGCCGCGCGGCGCAAGGCCGGTTCGGCCGAGGGACTGTATCTGGCCGCGCAGGGCGGGCACAACGCCGAGAGCCACAATCACAACGACGTCGGCAACTTCATGGTCTATGCCGGCGGCGAGCCCGTCATCATTGACGTGGGCGTGGAAACGTACTCGGCCAAGACGTTCAGCTCGAAGCGTTACGAGATCTGGACTATGCAATCGGCCTATCACAACCTGCCTACCATCGACGGCGTGATGCAAGCGGCCGGACGCGCGTTCGCGGCGACCGAGGCCGCCTGCCAGGCCGGCGACCGGATGGTCGAGTTTCGGCTGAACATCGCCAAGGCTTATCCGCCTGAAGCGGGCATCGACTTCTGGCGGCGCACGTTCCGGTTCGATCGCACCGAGAACCGGATCGAAATCGCCGACGCATACTCGCTCAACAAGCCGGCGAATCGAATCACGCTCACTTTGATGAGCGCTTCAAAGCCAATCGACGAAGGCGGCGGCCGGTTGCGTCTGGCCGGCAGCACTGGCGTTCGTTTCGACGCCGGCGCGCTCAAGCCTTCCATCGAGGAGATCCCGCTCGAAGACTCCCGGCTGCGCGGAACCTGGGGAGAACGCATCTGGCGCATCCTGCTGGTGGCTGAACGTCCGCCGCGGGAGGGCCGGTTCAATCTCGTTATAAGCCAGTCGTAGTCAAGGCAGGACTACACCAGTTTCGAGAAACCAGTTGACCCGCGCCGTGGGATCGGGAATCACACCTCCGGCGCAAGACGGCCAGCCCACAAGCGCCCGCGTGCGGCTCTGGAAAAACTCGTGCGGCCGCGAGAGGTAGCCTTCCAGCGGGTCCATCACGTCCACCGCCGCGTTGCCGATGCCATAGACCACGACGGTGTGAGCGGCCACCGGTCCGGGAGTTGGAATGTAGGTAAGAAAGATGTGCCCCGAGTGCAGCCGCTGGTCGAGGTAATCCGGCGTGAGCGCTCCCAGGCCGGTCTCTTCGCTGCGCATGGAAAACAGATCGGCGACCGCCTTGAGGCCGGCCCATTCGATGCGCGCGTCTCCGGCCTGCCAGCGCGAAAAAACCTGAAGCGCCCAGGCCTCGGTGTAGGGCGCGCCGGGGCGGCACACGCTGAGCCACGATTCCAGCGCCGCGGCCCAACAGCTCATTGGCTGCCGCTGGCGGACCAAGACCGGCCGCCTCAGGTAGAACGGTTGCCGCTCCATTGCTTCACCCTGCCTGGTGGCGCTTTTCGAAGAGAGCCTTTCGCAGGCTCGCCTCCAATCTGCCTGCCATGACGCGCATGTCGCGATTGGCTTCGACTTCCGCGCGCGCGCGCCGCGCCATCTCCGCGGCCCTCTCGGGCTGCTCGAAGAGTTCGACAATCTTGTCCGCGAACGCTTCGGGCGAATCGGCCAGCGCGCAGATATCGCCGTCCCGCTCGGCCAGTCCCTCGGCGCCGAGCCGCGTCGAGACCACCGGCATGCCGGCCGCGAAGGCCTCGAGAAGCTTCACACGAACTCCCGAGCCGCTCAGAATCGGGCACAGAAACACGGCATACCGCGCCAGGGGCTCGCGCACATCCTCGACATAGCCCACCAGGTCGATGGCGCCCGCGGAGTCCGGCAGCGAGTGGCGCGGCGGCGGGTCCGCGCCGACGATGACCAGGCGCGCCTCGGGCCGGCGCTCCAACACGCGCGGCAACACGCGCTGCGAAAACCACGCCAGCGCTTCCAGGTTCGGCTGATGGCGAAAACTGCCCAGAAAAAGCATACTGAAGGGTTCGCGGCCGGTGTAGCGCGGCTGGTAGCGCGTCGCGTCGATGCCCGCGCGCAAGCCGTCTTCGATCCGGCCCGACATCCGCGGCAGAAAGGAGACCAGGAGGTCGCGGTTCTCGCGACTGCAAACCTGCACTCGGTCGAGCCTCGGCAACAGGCGCAACTCGTAACGCAGGGCGCGCAAATACTCCCACTTCGCCGTCAGCCTCCTGAAAGGCCCGCGCAGACCGGCGAGCATGCGCGCGATGGACTGGAAATACACGTCGTGTTCGAACAGCGCGCACACCAGGCGGTGGAACTCGCCCGCGTACTGGCCCATGTTCGTGTATTCGAACTGCACGGCGTCGATGTTCTTCAGATAGATCTGGCGGTGGATCAGCCACTCCAGATCGTGGCTTGCGAACTCGCGGACCGCACTCGGCACAATCGAGCCGAAGGCGTTGTTCTGTCCTTCCAGGCGAAGGATGAACTCCATCGAACGGCACGCTGGTTTAAGTTCGTCGTGGGCGGGCTCTTCCCAGGGACTGTCGAGCAGCGCGACCAGGTGCAGATCGGCAATCGCGCCGAGCGCCTTCACCATCTGGTTCATGAACACCCCGCCCCCGTGCACCGGCGGTGAGACCGGGTAAGGAGAGACGAACAGCACGCTCAGCCTCTCGGGAACCGCGGCCGGCGCGAGAAACCGGTCGCGGAAATAGCCGCCCAGCGGCCGGCGGAAGGCTTCCGTGTCATCCAATACGGCGAGCGCGCGGGCGCGCCATCGGCTGCCCAAGGCGCCCGGAAGTTGCCGGAACGCCCGCCAGATCGCTTCGACGCTGGTCCGCTCGGGCGAATCGCCGAACACCAGGCTGACCCACGCGCCGGTCAAGGCAAAGAAGAAGTGCGAGGCCATCCGCGGCCATTCGTGGATGTTCTTCCAGCAGAAGAGCAAGAAGTTCTTCTTCAGGACGCTCTGAATTTGGTGGTCGGTGAAGCGCTTGGCGATGGTGCCGCGGTGCTCGTGCCATACGGCGCTGCGCGGCTGATAGAAGACCTTCCAGCCGCGCTTCCAGGCCAGGTAACCGAGATCCGTGTCTTCCAGGTAGAACGGGGCCAGCAGTTCGTCGAAGCCTCCGAGTTCCAGGAACTTCGCGCGGTCGAAGGCGCAGGAACCGCCGCCACCGTAGAAACACGGGTACAAATCCTGAACGGCTTCATCCGCGCGATGCCGCACCCGGAGCGCCCCATCCGCCCACCATCCCTGCGTCAGCCCGGTCTCTTCGCGGACCCTGGTCGGATCGCTGAAAAAGATCTGACAGGAAACGGCGAATACGGTCTCGCTGGTGAAGCCATCGAGCAGCGGGCGAAGGAAATCCTTGTCCACCCGCATATCGCTATTCAAGAGAACTACGATGTCGTTCCTGGCGGCGCGGAAACCGGTATTGGATCCGCCTCCAAAGCCAAGGTTGCGATCGAGGGCTACCACCTTTACCTCGGGGAACCGTTCTCTCAGCCAAGCGGCGCTCCCATCGGTGGAACCGTTGTCGACAACAATCACTTCGTTCGCTGCGTTGCCGGCGGTGGCCTCGAGAACGGATGGCAGGTACTTCTCCAGCAGTTCTCGCCCGTTCCAGTTGGGAATGACGATGCTTGCCGATGCGGCGCTCGGGCGGCGATCCACGGGCCGTCGCCGCCGGCCACACGCCACCCAGAGCAGATCCGTGACGCCGATGGCCATCACCGCAAGCAGGGTAAGCGGAAGGGACAACAGAAACAGGGGAAGCGCTCGCAGGAATCGGATCAGCCTGGTCAAACGGGACGCGTCAGACCCCATTTACCGCTTCCCAAGCTCCGGACCTAGACCGATGACCCGGCCCAAGCGGATCCAGCGCGATGCTTGCACCTGTCCGAGTTGCATTTCCAACTCCTGGATGCGCCGGTCCAACGACAGCGCCCAGTTGGTCCGCTCTTCGACCGTGCGCTCGGCGGTGTCCAGAAGTTCGACGCATTTCGCCAGCTCCTGGCGTATCGCTTCGATCTCGGCGCCCAGGCGGCGCTCGGTTTCCAGCGCCCATTCGGTCTTCTCGCGGCTGGCCTGCTCAAGTTCGGCGACCTTGGCTTCGTATGCCTCGGCGGTCGCTTGCGCCGACCGCTGTTCCGAAGCCAATTCGTCCTGAAGTTGGACCACCCGGTCTCCCGTCTCTTCGAGTTGGCGGTTCAGAGTTTCCGCCCAGCGGTTCTTGGCCTCCAATTCAGCCGTCTGAGCACGGGAAATCTCGACCAGTTCCTGCTTTTCCGTACCCAGGGCCTCGATCCACTGGTCCTTGGTCGCCAACTCGGATTCCAGCCGCTGGATGTGCAACTCGCGCTCGCGCAGGACGTTGGTCGCGCTGGGCAGATAGATAAAGGTTGGGGCGCCGGTTTGCGGAGAAGAAGCGCAGACCGCAAGGAAGAAGTGCGACTCGTGCGGAGCGGGTCCTCCGCCCTCGACGCGGACCTCGACCGGACCGCCCGTCTCCACCGGCTTGAACACGATTCCCTGGGCGTGATTCTCCACAAACAGCGAGACGTGCGGGAAAACCGCCGTCAGGGCTTGGCGGAACTCCTCGAACTCGAATTCGTGAACGTGCCACGGATTCGGCCCGGACTGGCGGCGAGTGTCCGTGTAGTAGGATTTGTTCGGAGTCGAGACAATGAACTGCCCACCGGGAGCCAATAACCGCCGCGCCTCGTCCAGCAATGACGGCCATTCTGCAATGTGCTCAATGACTTCGAAGGCGACCACCAGGTCGAAGCTGTGATCGGCAAAGGGCAAGGCAGCGCAGGACGACCGCAGAAAGCGGAGGTTGAGAGCCTGGTAATTGGCCGTTGCGAAAGAAATGGCTTCTTGGGATACGTCTATGCCAACAACCCGGCCGGCAACCCGCGCCAGCTCGGCGGCCCCGTAGCCGGCGCCGCACCCGGCATCCAGAACCCGCTTCTTCCGGCTCAGGCGCGCAGCGAAGGAATACCGCGCAAGGTGCTCATTCCAAAGGTCCGGATCCACCCGGCCCGGCACCACACGCTCGCCCGTGAATTCAGTCAAGGCTGCCACCCGCACGGCTTCCGGCAAGCCGCCGATTCAATTCCACCCGGCAGGGCATGTGGAGAAAGCCATAGATCTGACCGCCAGCGTGTCCCATTTGCAGCGTGATGGCGTTATCGATCCAGTCACACATTGTATAGCTGACAAGCGTGCCATCGGCAATGGCCGGGGAAAATGAGAACGAACCCGGGTACAACTCCGGCAGATCGGCGTGAAAGTCGGCAGTGATGACGTCGCCGGCGTGCATCGGGGGAACCTCGTAACCCTCGCGCGTGGTATTGGTTCCCGAGAAGTCGATGCCGAGATGATTGCGAAGCATGAACCCGACCACGGGCCTGGCGATGGTTTCCTTCGCGCGAACGCTGATGCGGACAATAACGCGGGTTTTCGGTTCGAGCAACCGGAGGGGCTCTCCGAGGGTATCGAAGATCCGGATCCCGATGACCTCCGCGCGCCCGTCGCCATACCGGTGATCGATGTTCGGAATCGATTCGACAACCTCCGGCGCGCAGACCGGCGCCGAAGCCGGCGGAATCGCCACGGGCTCTTTCAGCTCGAGATAGGCGGAGTCCTTTTCGCCCATCGCGGCCAGATACTTCGCGACTACCTTGTCCGTCTCTCCGAGTTCCCGGATGCGCCCGGCGTCCAGCCAAAGGGTCCGGTCGCCAATCGCCTTGACGTCGCCTATGGCGTGCGAGACAAAGAGGATTGTAATACCGCGCGACCGCAACTCGTGAACCTTCCGCATGCAACGCTGGCGGAAGTAAATGTCGCCCACGGCTAGTGCCTCGTCAACCAGGAGTATCTCGGGGTCGACGTGAATTGCGACTGCAAACGCCAAGCGCACCGCCATACCGCTCGAGTAGGTCTTGACCGGTTGATGGATGAACTCGCCGATCTCGGCAAATCGCTCAATGTCCTGGTAGCGACGGTCAATCTCACGCGTGGAGAGACCCAGGATCGAGGCATTCAGGTAGACGTTGTCGCGTCCGCTGAACTCCGGATTGAAACCCGAGCCGAGTTCAAGCAACGCCGACACCCGTCCGGAGACCTTCACCTCGCCGCCGCTGGGCTGCAGTATCCCCGCGACGATTTGCAGCAGGGTGCTTTTGCCCGACCCGTTCTCTCCGACGACGCAGAACGTTTCGCCCCGGCGAATCTGAAACTTCAGGTCGCGGAGCGCCCAGAAGTCCCGGTGAAAACGGAGGCGGTTGAAGGTGACCAGTTCTTTCAGCCGGTCGCCAGGCGAGTCGTAGATGGCGTAGCTCTTGGAGACCCCGTCAAACTCGACAACATTCACAGGCGGAACCCCGGAGGTGGAAACGCAGGCACTACACAGACTCTACTGAAAGGAAAACGGCGGTGTCAAACGGCGAGAGCGCCTCGAAATGACACAGGGCGACCGCCGACTCCCCGCTGTGACGGCCAGTCTTGCACGACTTCTCGCGCCCGGCCGTGACGCTGGCTGCAAATCACCTTCCGTTAGCGGTGCATGTACCGCACGCTCGCGGCCCCAGAGGACCGTAGCCGGCGTTTCAGGTTTTCAGCCAGTCAGCCAAGGAAGCCGGTAGTCGCCCCACTCTGTGGACGTTCTTTATGGACTTCCTCCTGCGATTAAGATCCTCCTTTTCGAGGTCGAAACCGACCACTCGGCCAGTTTCTAGCCCTACTATGTGCTTTTCCCGGCTGCTTGTCAATAGACTTTTCACCGGGTGGGCATACGGAGACCTTAAACGGATAAAGAGGTTCTTAACGCCTTAATTGACAAACATTCCGGCGCTACGTACGCTGGAAGTAATACTGCACTGCCGGCGTAGCTCAGGTGGCTAGAGCGACGGTCTCATAATCCGTAGGTCGCAGGTTCGAGTCCTGCCGCCGGCACCACTCAGGAAGTCTCCCCGATAATCAACTGATAAAGGCGTTGCAGTTCTTCCTGAGAAAAGTATTCGATCTCGATGCGACCCCGCTGGTCGCTCTTCTCGACGATGCGAACGCGCGTACCGAGCGCCCGCTCCAATTCCTGCACCGCCGCCTTGACGTTGGGGTCCTGTTCAGCTTCGTCCGCGCTCTTGGGTTCCCGCGTCTCGGTCATCCGGTTCACCAGGCGTTCCGCCTGGCGGACCGATAGTCCCTGTGCGGTTACCCTCTCGGCGGCCTGCCGTTGCAGTTCGGGCGTCGGGAGACCGAGAATTGCCCTCGCGTGTCCCATCGACAACCGGTGCTCGGCGATCAGCGCCTGTACGTCTCCGGGCAGCCGGAGCAAGCGCAGCATGTTGGTTACCGTAGTCCGGTCCTTGCCTGTCCGGCGCGCAATCTCCTCGTGCGTGAGTGCCAGGTCCTTGTGCAACCGCTCTAGAGCGTGCGCGATCTCAATTGCGTTCAAATCCTCCCGCTGGATGTTTTCGATCAGCGTGACTTCGAGGAGTTTGTCATCGGCGAATTCTCGCACGACAACCGGAACTTCGGAAAGCCCTGCCAGCTTGGCGGCGCGCCAGCGCCGCTCGCCCGCCACCAACTGAAATCGGTCGCCGCGACGGCGCGCGACCAGCGGCTGAATGATGCCGTTTGCGCGGATCGACTGGGCGAGTTCCTGCAGGCGGTCCTGGTGGAACACCGACCGCGGCTGCATCGGGTTCGGGTCAATCGACTCGATGCGGAGATTGGTGATGGAGTCCACGGGTTCGGGCGCGCCTGGCGGCGGCTCCGCCGGAGAGGGAGAAGTCCGCGCGGGAATCAGCGCCGAGATGCCTCTACCGAGAGCCTTCCGCGGATGATCGCTTGGTTTGTTCATGCTGCAGGATTTCCTTCGCCAGCCGAATGTAGCTCTCCGCGCCTCTCGACCGGACGTCATAAAGCAGAATCGGTTTGCCGTAACTGGGCGCTTCCGCCAAGCGCACGCTCCTCGGGATCACCGTCCCGAACACTTCGTTTCCGAAGAACTCTCGCAGGTCCGCGGCCACCTGACGGGTGAGGTTGGTCCGATCATCGTACATCGTAAGCAGAATTCCCTCCAGCGGCAGCGGGTGATGGAAGGAATCGCGAACGCGGTCAACCGTATCAAGCAGTTGCGAGATACCTTCGAGGGCGAAGAATTCGCACTGGATGGGAATCAGAAGCGAGTCGGCGGCCACCAGGGCGTTCAGAGTAAGCAGGTCCAGGGCCGGCGGACAGTCGATCAGAATGTAGGCATAATCGTTCTGGACCGGGGCAAGAGCTTGGCGAAGCCGAGACTCCCGGTCGGGGATTTCGACCAGTTCGATGTTGGCGCCCACAAGGTTCCGGTCCGCTGGAACTACGGTCAAGCCGTCCAACTCCGTCTTGACCAAGACTTCCGACACCCGCACGCCACGAAGGAGAACGTCATACAGCGTCCGTGCGCCTGGCTCCTTTCGGATACCCAGGCCGGTAGTGGAGTTGCCTTGTGGATCGGCGTCCACAAGCAAAACCGGCAGGTCGTTCACCGCCAGTGACGCCGCAAGGTTGATGGCCGTGGTGGTCTTGCCAACTCCACCCTTTTGATTGGCGATCGCAATTGTCTTGCCCACGAAACAATCATGCTAACACGGCGACCCCAGCCGGCGGCTAATGTTTCACGTGGAACAGCGGCGAATCGCCCTCACTTCGCAGTTCCACGTGGAACCTCGCCCATAAGCAGCACTCGCCGATCACCCCAAGGCAAACGGACCTTCTCCCGCCACGGGAATTCGGGTGCAGGCTCGGAAGCCAAAAGCGCGACGTGCTCGCCCAGCATCGGCAAATCCCCCCAGGCCACCGCACGCGAGATCAGCCAGTCAAATCGCTCCCCCACGTCCTCAGCCCGACGACCCAACACCCGAATGTTGCCCACGTTCCTCGTCGCTTCCTTCAGAAATGCAACCTTCTTCTGGTTCGATTCAACGAGAGTCACACGAGCGCGCGGCCTCATCACGGCCGCGCCGATTCCGGGAAAGCCAGCCCCCGACCCCACATCCACCACAGTAATCTCCACCTCTGGCAAGTGTGCTCCCAGGAACACCGACTCGCAGTAGTGCCGTTCGATCATCTCCAGCGGATCCCGAATTGATGTCAGGTTCATCCGGCGGTTCCATCGCACCAGCAGCTCGAAGTGCTCTCTGAGCGTCGAACACTGATCCTCCGAGATCGTGCAAACCGTCTCCAAGGCCCTCCGAATCGCGCCCACAAACTCCACTTCTCCGCGTCCGCAATCCATCAGGTTGCTTCCCTTCGCAAACCCAGGTAAACATCCAGTACCGCAACCGCAGCCGGCGTCACCCCGGGAATCCGGCCTGCCTGCCCGAGCGTCACGGGACGTACACGCTCCAACTTCTGAACGATCTCTCGCGAAATCCCAGGAATCTCGCAAAACGAAAAGCCTGCTGGTATTCTCCTCCCCTCGGCGCCCCTGAGCCGGGCCACCTGCCGCTCCTGTTGAGCGACATACCCGGAGTACTTCACCTCGGTTTCCACCGTTTCCACCGCACCGCGAACCGCCGGCCCCCCAAGAATTCGTTCGATGTCCGGCTTCAATTCGGCCAGGCGCGCCTCCGATCTCTTCAGCCACTCCCCCAACAGCGGCCGCCCATCGACAGCCGACCGCTCCCTCTTCAGCCAGCCTACGATCTGGCGCTTTTGGTCCTCTTTCTTGCTGAACTGCTGCCAACGCTCCTCCGAAACCAGACCCGCCGCCCTGCCCACCGGCGTCAGCCGCGCATCGGCATTGTCCACGCGCAGATTCAACCGAAACTCCGCCCTGGAGGTAAACATCCGATACGGTTCGTCAGCGCCCTTGGTCACCAGATCGTCGATCAGAACCCCGATGTAGCCCTCACTCCGTCCAATCATCACCGGATCCTGCCCGCCCACCTTCCGTGCCGCGTTAATACCAGCCATCAATCCCTGGCACCCGGCTTCCTCGTAGCCCGACGTGCCGTTAACCTGGCCGGCCAGGAACAGGCCCTCTATCGCTTTCACCTCGAGCGTGTGCCCCAACTCCCGCGGATCGATTGCGTCATACTCGATCGCATACCCGGGCCGAATCATCTCGGCCCTCTCCAAACCCGGGATCGACTCTACCATTGCCGCCTGAACCTCAATCGGCATACTGGTCGACATCCCATTCACGTAGATCTCGTGCGTTTCCAGCCCTTCCGGCTCCAAGAAAATCTGATGCCGCGCCTTGTCTGGAAACTTGACGAACTTATCCTCTATCGATGGGCAGTACCTTGGGCCGATCCCTTCGATCTGGCCGCTGTAAAGTGGAGACCGCTCAATGTTGGCCAGGACCATCCGCCTGGTCTCCTCGGTCGTATACCCAATGTGGCACAGCACCTGCGGCCGGTCGATCGTCTCCGTAAGAAACGAGAACGGAGTCGGCTCCGCATCTCCGGTCTGCGGTTCGAATCTCGACCAGTCAATCGTTCGTCCGTCCAAGCGCGGAGGAGTCCCGGTCTTCAGCCGGACCCACCTCAAGCCCAGCTTTCTCAGTTGCTCGCCCAGCAGATTGGACGGCGGCTCTCCGCTTCGCCCGCAACTGTAGCTGGTCCCGCCGACGTGAGCCAATCCGTTAAGGAACGTTCCCGTCGTCACAATCACGGCGCCGGCGTCCAACCTCCGCCCATCCCTCAGTTCCACGCCTCGCACCCGGCCATCCAATACGAGTCTCGCCACCTCCGCTTGAAGAATCCGCAAGTTTGCTTCGCGCTCGAGAATCTCCCGCATCCGAACGCGATACCGCTTCTTGTCGCACTGCGCGCGTGGCGACCAAACCGCGGGACCACGGCTTGTATTCAGCAGGCGAAACTGAATCCCCACCTCGTCGGCCAACTCGCCCATCACACCGCCCAAGGCATCGATCTCGCGCACCAGGTGCCCCTTTGCGATCCCTCCAATCGCCGGGTTGCACGACATTTGCGCAATCAGGTCCAGGTTCATCGTGATCAGCGCCGTCTGCCGGCCCATCCGCGCGCACGCGCGAGCCGCCTCGCACCCGGCGTGCCCAGCGCCCACCACGATCACGTCGTACTTCTTCTGCATTGCTATCATTGTACCTTCCGGTTCCGGGAAGGCCGTCCGAAGATCAGAAAGGATATTACGAGGTGAAACTACTTGTTCTCGGAAGTGGTGGACGCGAGCACGCCATGGCCTGGCGCCTGGCCCGCTCGGCGTCGGTCGAAAAAGTCTTCGCCGCGCCCGGCAATCCCGGCATTGCACAGGTCGCCGAATGTGTCACACCGTCCGGCAACACTCCCGGCGACTACCTGGCGCTTGCCGAAGCGGCCGGCGCGGACCTCACCGTCGTCGGTCCCGAGGCGCCGCTGGTGGCCGGCGTCGTGGACGCCTTCCGCGCCGCCGGCCGCAAGATCTTCGGTCCCACGCAGGCGGCGGCGCAACTGGAGGGCAGTAAAGTCTTTGCCAAGCGGTTCTTCGATCGCGCCGGCATTCCAACCGCCGCCTACACCGTCGCCGAGGATGCCGAAACCGCGCTCCGGGCCATTCAGCGCTTCTCTTTCCCACTAGTTCTAAAAGCCGACGGCCTCGCCGCGGGCAAAGGCGTGCTGATCGTCGAGGATCGCCACGCCGCCGAGACCGGCATCCGCGGCCTTTTCTCCGGAGATCTCGTCGGAACCGCCGGCTCTCGCGTCGTGATCGAGGAATACCTTCGCGGCGATGAGGTCAGTTTCATCGCCCTCTGTGATGGGCGCGATGCGTTCCCGCTGGAACCGACGCAGGACCACAAGGCGGTCTTCGATGGAGACTCCGGCCCGAACACCGGCGGGATGGGCGCTTACTGCGACAGCCGGATTCTGACCGGGGCCCAAACTACGCGCGTCTTGAACACCGTGATCTACCCAACCTTGGAATGCATGGCCGCCGATGGCGCGCCTTTCACCGGTTTTCTGTACGCCGGATTGATGATGACCGCCGACGGTCCCAAGGTCCTGGAGTTCAATGTCCGGTTGGGAGATCCCGAGACTCAGGCGCTGTTGCATCGGCTGGATGACGATTTCGGGGCGCTTCTCGAGGCGGCGACGCAGGGTCAACTCCGCTCCACCCGCCTCAACTGGAGCCCCGACCCCTCCGTCTGCCTGGTTCTCGCCGCCCACGGCTATCCCGGAAAGGTCCGAACCGGCGACCCGATCTCCGGTATCCAGAGGGCGGAGGAGACCGGCGCGACGGTCTTCCAGGCCGGCACGAAGCTCACGCCCGCCGGACTGGCGACCGCGGGCGGGCGCGTTCTCGGTGTAACCGCCAGCGGGCCCACTCTCGCCAATGCCATTCACAGCGCCTACCGCGCTGCGGCCGAAGTCCACTTCGACGGCAAGCACTACCGGACAGACATTGGCCGAAAAGGCCTCCGGCGCTGGTAGAATAGGGGAGAACCGGGGACGTAGCTCAGTTGGATAGAGCGGTCGCCTCCTAAGCGACAGGTCGGCAGTTCGAATCTGCCCGTCCCTACCACATCCGCCGAGCGGGATTTTGAATGGAAGACCAATCGCCCAGATGTGAGGTAACCCGACTGCTTGCCGACATCGAGGCCGGCCGCGAGGGCGCCGAGAGCCAACTCCTCCCGCTGGTCTACGACGAACTCCGCCGTGTCGCCTCCGGCTACATGCGGCGAGAGCGCCCGGGCCACACCCTTCAGGCCACCGCCCTGGTCCACGAGGCTTACATCCAGCTTGTCGACCAAACCCGTGTCAACTGGCGAAACCGCACCCATTTCTTCGCCGTTGCGGCGCAGCTCATGCGCAGAATTCTGGTGGACCACGCCCGCTCCCACAACGCACAGAAACGCGGCGGCCCGGCGCCCAAACTCTCCCTCGAAGAGGCCGCCGAATGGTTCGAGGACCGGGACGTTACGCTGGAGGCGTTGGACGATGCGCTGAGCACCCTTGCGCAACTCGATCCACGGCAAGGCCGCATCGTCGAACTGCGCTTCTTCGGCGGTTTGACCGTCGACGAGACCGCCGAAGTCCTCGGCATCTCCGCGCCCACCATCGAACGGGAATGGCGCATGGCGCGGGCCTGGCTCCACAGCCAACTTTTGCGCAAATAGTGCGCCGCGCGCTTTCCGCGGTGATGGCTTTTGCGCCCCGTTTCCGCGTTATACAGTGAAGGGCGGGAAACGGCGGCTCTCTCGGAGGAAGGAATCGAAGAGCCCGGGCAGTCGCTCTTCGTATCGGAGGACGGGGTTGGAGCCCGGCTTCAGCCCCGCACAAGGTTTCCATTTGGCTGCGCCGGCGCGCAAACCGCCGGTCCGCGGCGGGCGGCATGCGTAAGTGTTCGTCAGACGTGTCAAATTTCGAGAAAGGGTGAACCATGGCTGTTGATTATTTCCTGAAAATCAAAGGGATCGAAGGCGAAAGCAAGGATCACAAACACGCGAACGAGATCGACCTTCTCTCGTTCTCCTGGGGTGAAACGCAGACCGGCACGCACGCCGGCGGTGGTGGCGGCGGCGGCGGCAAAGTCTCCATGCAGGACTTCCACTTTGTCATGAAGACCAACAAGGCGAGCCCGAAGCTGCTGCTGGCCTGCGCGACTGGCGACCACATTGGGGAAGCCACGCTGACTTGCCGCAAGGCCGGCAAGGACCAGCAGGAGTTCCTGAAGTACAAGTTCTCCGATCTTCTGGTCAGCTCCTACCAGACCGGCGGCTCGTCCTCGGGGGACGAGATTCCGATGGACCAGATCTCGCTGAACTATTCCAAGGTCGAGTACGAGTACCGCGAGCAGCAGCCCGACGGTACGCTGGCCGGGCCGGTGAAGGCCGGCTACGATCTGAAGATGATGAAGGCCATCTAGAGATTCGCCGCGCACCCGGGTCGGGCTTGCCGCGGTCCACCTTTGTGGCCCGGCTCGCCCGCCCCGCGCGGTCATAGACTTCCCCGGCTTGTCCGGCTGCCCGGACCCGGCACAAGTCACCTCCAACGGCGCAACTGGGAAATGTAGTAATTAGGTTGTTGTACGGGTGAGCCAGGTCTCGCCTGCCGGTCATCGCATGAGCCCGCAACGATACCAGCAAATCAAGCAGGTTTTTGCCCAGGTCGTCGATCTTTCACCGGCGGAGCGTCCGGCTGTGCTCGACCGTCTCTGTGCCGGCGACGCGGCACTCCGGGCCGAAATCGAGCGTGTATTGGCATCCGACCACAGCGCCGGCAAGTTCATGGAAAAGCCGGCGTTAGCCCCCGCGGGCCGGATTGTTCCCCAACTTGTCAAAGAAAAGCTTCTCGGCAGCCGCATTGGTCCCTACGAAATTCTAAGCGAGATCGGACGCGGCGGAATGGGCACCGTCTATCTCGCCTCCCGAGCCGACGAACAGTTCCGCAAGTTGGTCGCAATCAAGGTTGTCAACCCCAACCAGGAGGCCGAGGCGATGGCCGGCCGATTCCGCCGCGAGCGGCAAATCCTG
Source organism: Bryobacterales bacterium (assembly GCA_030693045.1). Taxonomy (GTDB): domain Bacteria; phylum Acidobacteriota; class Terriglobia; order Bryobacterales; family Bryobacteraceae; genus JACQZT01. The sequence continues at coordinate 26,143 of JAUYBU010000417.1, forward strand.
GCCAACCTCGAGCATCCCAATATCGCTCAATTGCTTGACGGCGGGACGGCTCCCGACGGCAGTCCCTATCTCGTGATGGAGTACGTGGGCGGAATGCCCATCGACGAGTACTGCGACTCCAGGCAGCTCTCGATCGCCGGCAGGCTCAAGCTGTTCCGCACCGTCTGTTGCGCCGTTCACTACGCCCACCAGAACCTGATCGTTCACCGCGACCTCAAACCCACCAACATCCTGGTGAAAGCGGATGGAACGATCAAGCTGCTCGACTTCGGCATTGCCAAGCTCCTGAATCCCGATCCTGCCGGTACGCCATTGGAGAAGACCGCAACCGCAATGCGGATCATGACTCCCGAGTACGCCAGTCCGGAGCAGACGCGCGGCGATGCCATCACCACGGCAACCGACATTTACACCTTGGGAGTGGTGCTGTATGAGTTGTTGAGCGGACACCGCCCCTACCGTTCCCTGCCCGAGATCCTGAGCGACCGCGCGCCGGAGAAACCTTCTGTCGCCGTCAACCGCGTCGAACAGGCCAAGGGTGAAGACGGCCAACCGCTCTCACGGACCCCCCAAGGGGTTGCCGCCGAGCGCCGCGCGAAGCCGGCAGCCCTGCGCCGCAAATTGGCGGGCGACCTGGATGCGATCGCCCTGAAGGCGCTGCACAAGAGCCCGGCTCTCCGGTATGGCTCCGCCGAACGGCTCGCCGACGACATCCAGAAGCATCTCGACGGACTCCCGGTTGCCGCCCGCGGCGACAACCCGGCCTACCGGCTATCGAAGTTCCTGCATCGCCACACGGCCGCCGTGGCGGTGTTGGCTCTCATTTTCGCGTTGCTGGCGGCCATGGCCTGGGAGGCCAGCCGCGAGGTCGCCGCAGCCCGCGCCGGGCAACAAAGAGTTGAACGAGAACTCGAAAAAACTCGCCGGGAACTCGATCAGTTGCGCCGCCGCATCGCCGGACCTGCCGAACCCGGTAAGAGTGAACCGCCGGCCCGGCCACGATAGTCGCGTCCCGGTCCTGCAGAACCACAGCGGCCGCCCCGTGAGCGCCGTAAGCCTCGCCCTGCGCCTCTCGCGGCGTTAGTGGTACCATACCGGCTCATGGGCACCAGCGTGCGAGGATTCCCGGCATGGGAAAAGGCCGAACTGCCCGAGGCGCCGGTCTTCCGCTGGCGCCGGTGGACCATGCTGATAGGCCCCGGGCTCCTGATGGTTGGCGCCAACATCGGCGGCGGCGAGTGGCTGTTCGGACCGCTGGTCACGGCGCAATACGGCGGGCGAGTCATGTGGATCGCCACTCTCGCCATCTTCATGCAGGTCTTCTATAACCTCGCGGTGATGCGCTATGCGCTCTACTCGGGCGAGCCGATCATGGTCGGCTTTTTTCGCACGCCTCCGGGACCGCGCTTCTGGACCGTCTTCTACCTGTTCAACGACCTCGGCGGCCTGTGGCCTTACCTGTCTTCGAACGCCGCCGTGCCGCTGGCGGCGGTCATTCTCGGACGCCTGCCCGCCGCGGCCGACGACGGCCTCGTCCGCGGGCTCGGCTACGCCATCTTCCTGGCCGCCTTCGTGCCGCTGATTTTCGGCGGCAAGATCTATAACGCCATCGAGCGCCTGATGGTGGCCAAGCTCGCCCTGGTGCTCGGCTATCTGGGTTTCGTGGCGATCTTCTTCGTCAGCCGCGACACCTGGTGGGAGATCCTCTCGGGCATGGTCCGCTTCGGCTCGCTGCCGCCAGGCGATTTCAACTGGGCCACGCTGGCGGCGTTCGCGGCCGTGGCCGGCGCCGGAGGCTTGACCAACAGCGCGTTCTCCAACTACGCGCGCGACAAGGGCTGGGGCATGGGCTCGCAAGTCGGCGCCCTGCCCAGCGCCATCGGCGGTCGCACCATCAAACTTTCGCACTCCGGCAAAGTCTTCGAGCTATCGGCGGAGTCGATTCGCCGCTGGACGGGATGGCTGGCCCACATCCGCCGCGATCAGCTCCTGCTTTGGGCGCCGGGCTGCCTGCTCGGCATGGCGCTGCCATCCATGTTTTCCTACCAGTACATCCGCGGCATCTCGAAGGTGGACGGCCACGCCGTGGCGGCCATGACCGCGCAAGCCGTCGCCGCCCAGCACGGGCAGATCTTCTGGTTCCTCACTCTGCTCTGCGGATTCCTGATCATGGCGCCCACGCAGGTCAGCCAACTCGACACCATCTGCCGCCGCTGGACCGACGTGCTGTGGACCGGCTGGGGACGGCTGCGCGGCCTGGGCGGCAACCAGGTGAAGTACGTGTACTACACCATGCTCGTGCTTTACGCAGCCTGGGGACTCGTCGCGCTGAAGCTGACGCCCAACCCTCTGGTGCTGGCGATCTCAAGCGGGGTCCTCATGAACTTCGCGCTCGGCTTTTCGGCTCTGCACACACTCTATGTGAGCCTGGTGCTGCTGCCCAAGCCGCTGCGGCCACCCTGGCTCATGCGCGCGGGGCTGGTGGCATGCGCGATCTTCTACATCGGCATCTCGGTCATCGCTCTGAACCAGCAGTGGCCGAAAGTCGTGGCGTGGCTCCGCGGTTAGCTGATGTCACGAGGTTGCAGCACCAGTGCAATCCCGTCCAGGATCTCGCCGACGCGGTGCGCCGGCAGTGTCCCGATCTTTTCCACAAGTTGACTCTTGTCGACCGTGAACAACTGTGTCACGTTCACGACGCTTCTCTTCGGCAGGTTCGCTTCCCCCTTGCTCAGTAATAAGTTGCCGGGCGCTTCCGCTCGAGTCAAATTCGAGGTGATCACGCAAACCACGGTCGTGTTCAACCGGCTGCGGTTGAACAGATCGCTCTGGACCACAACATGCGGATGGCGAAACCCCGGGCCGGAACCGCGCGGCCTGCCGAGCTCAACTCAATAAACGTCGCCCTGACGAATCACTGCCGCTTCCTCAGGAAACGCCGCTGATGAAGTAGCATCGCACTTGCGAGGTCGCGTTCTTCCGGAGTCGTTTCGCCGGAGCAGGCGGCATCGAGCCGTTCGAGAATTCGCAAGCTCTCTCGCCGGTCGAGGAAGCTTTCGAGCGCGAGCGAGAACAGCCGGCTCCTCGGAACACGCATCTGGCCGGCAACCGCCTCGGCCCTGTCAAAGAGATCTTTTCGGAGGGAGACCGCGGTCTTTACTGTCGCTGCCATTTCTACTATTGGTTATACCATCTGTCTGACCGAGCGGCAATTGAATTCGGCCTATCGAGCAAGACGACATGGAGCCTCTGGCACGGCCCCCGCCCAGTGCGGTACACTCTCTCGCGATGAGACGGCGCGCCTTTCTCCAAACCATGGCGGGCGCCGCGGCGGCATTCGGCCAGACGCGGCGGCCCAACATCCTTTTCATTCTCGCCGACGACCTCGGCTGGGGCGACCTGGGCTGTTACGGCCACCCCAATATCCGCACGCCAAACCTGGACCGCCTGGCCCGGCAGGGCACGCTGTTTACCCAGTTCTACGTCAACGGGCCGGTCTGCTCGCCCAGCCGGACCGCGTTCCTCACCAGCCACTATCCGGCGCGTCATCGCGTCCACGGGCACTTCGCCGCCGCGAAGATCAACGCGGATCGTGGCATGCCCAACTGGCTCGACCCGGCGGTGCTCACCCTGCCCCGCCTGCTGCGCGAGGCCGGTTACGCCACGGCGCATTTCGGCAAGTGGCACCTGGGCAGCGGTCCCGGCGCCCCCGAGCCGGGCGCCTACGGCTTCGACACCTACAAGTCGGTCAACGCCAACGGCCCGGCCTGGAAGGAGGAGCAATCGGACCCCTACTTCCGCGCGCGCTCGACGGGCCGCATCGCCGACGAGGCCATCCGCTTTATCGAACAGAATCGCGAAAAACCGTTTTATCTCCAGACCTGGGCTCTGTTGCCGCACGCGACCCTGAACCCGCCCGAAGAGGACCTGAAACCCTACGCCCGCTTCAACCCCGGCGGCGGCATCCCGCACAAGGGCGCCACCGCGATCTTCTACGCCTCGGTCTCGGCGCTCGACCGGGACCTTGGCCGCCTGTTGAAGCGCCTCGACGAACTCGGGCTGGCCGAGAACACACTGGTCGTTTTCTCCTCCGACAATGGACCGGAGGACATCCACATCGTCAACGCAAGCCATTCCGGCGTCGGCACCCCCGGACCCTTCCGGGGACGCAAACGGAGCCTCTACGAAGGCGGCGTGCGGTTGCCCCTGATCGCGCGCTGGCCGGGTCGCGTCCCGGCCAACCGCGTCGATTCCACATCGCTGCTTACCGCCGTCGACTTCCTGCCGACCGTCTGCTCGCTGGCCGGTGTTTCCGTGCCCGCCAACGCCCAACCGGACGGCGAACAGGTGAGCGCGGCGCTCATGGGCAAACCCTGGAAGCGCACAAAAACAATTCACTGGGAGTGGCGTTTCCGCATCCAGGGCGACACGCTCAACCGCAGTCCCATGCTCGCCATTCGAGAAGGAGACTGGAAACTGCTGCTGAATCCCGACCACAGCCGCGTCGAACTTTACGACATCCCGCGCGACCCCTCGGAGTTGAACAACCTGGCCGGCCGCCAGCCGCAAATCGTCGCGCGCCTGGCGGAGCAGGCGCTGGCCTGGCAGAAGACCCTGCCCGAAGGTCCCATCGAGCCAAGCGCGGGCAAGAACGATTACCCCTGGCCGGGGCGCTGAGGCGCGCCGGGTGCCGGCCCTTTCCGTAGCGCAAGAACGCGCTGGTTGCCACATCCGCATGTTCGCCGGTGAAGGGAACGATTTCCACCTCGGCCTCGCGCAGGAATTCACTCAGCAGCGGGCGCGCGTCACGCTTGAGCTTCGATGACAAAGCGGCCCGCCGCATCATGGGCGCTGTCGCTTTGAACGTTTCAGTATTGTGTACGGGTCAGGCGTGACGCTAGGCGCTTTGCTACACTCAACATCTACCACCAGCAAATTCGAGGCGCTGTGGATTTTGCAGAAGTTCGAAGGCTCACCATCGTTGCCCTCTTTTCCGACGACCAGCTCTTTGAACAGATCGTGCTCAAGGGCGGAAACGCCTTGAGTCTCGTCTACGGCCTGAGCCCTCGGACCTCTCTTGGCCTGGACTTCTCGATTGAGAAGGACTTCGCCGACTTGGACGATACCCGTAAGCGCATTTTCCGCGCTGTAAGGGAACGCTTCTCCTCGGCCGGCTTTGTGGTCTTCGATGAGAGTCTTGAACCCAAGCCCCAGGTCCCCGGCCCCAACCAGCAGGCGTGGTGGGGCGGCTACGAGTTCAAGTTCAAGCTCATCGAAGAGGCCAAACACAAGGCCCTCGGCGGAAGTCTTGAGACCATCCGCCGAAATGCCCTCGTAGTAGGCCCCGAGCAGCAGCGCAAGTTCTCGGTGGACATGAGCTTCGGCGCTCGCGAGGAGTTACCCACCTCTGCTTTCCAAAACTGACCCAGGCAGTCTGTAGCTGAGCCTCGGCGGAGCCCTGGCCAAGGCGCGGTGGGATGAGTCCGTACGCCCGCGAGCGCCAGAAGCGCGCCGCTGGGGAAGAGAGAAACCAGAAGAGACAGGCTGAGGGACGAGTGCCGGTCTTGAGGTAGAGTGTTGATTTACGGTGAGCTGCGCCCC
>JAUYBU010000524.1 GCA_030693045.1 Bryobacterales bacterium
TTTCGCGGGTCTTCATCCGTTCGACGGCCTGCCGTTTGAACTCCACCGTGTGTCGACGCCACTTTGCCATCTCGACCATTCTGCCTCCATTCGCTGCAAAGTGCGTCTTTTCGGCGTGTCTCACTTTTGGGGTTCAGTCCATGAACATCCGCGTTCATCCGCGGCTATTCTATTTCGATGGCGGCTACGGTGGCGATGCGGGAGATCTCGAGGCCCACGCCCTCTTCGGTCGGGTAGAGCGCCAGGTCTTTCGGCGGCGCTTCAGGTTGCAGCAGCCGCGCCTTTTTGTGGCTGCCGAGCAGGTGCACGGTGATGTCCTCGACCGGGAAGCCCGAGTAATTCACCAGGTGGAGCACCAGGCGCCGGCCGTCGGCGCTGGCCGTGAGCGAAGACAACATGCTCGAGACGTTGAACAGCCGCACGCCCAGGTTGCGGCGGCCCACCAGCGAGTTGGCGTCCTTGAAGACGGTCTCGAGCGCGGTGGTTTCCTTGCCGTCCAGAACGATCTGGTCGGGTTTGAGCGCCGGCGGTTTCCAACCGGGGGGCGGCGTGAGCAGCGTGCCGCCGCCGCGCGCGAAGCGCCGCAACACCTCTCTCTTTTCCGGAGCGAGAGTCTCGGCCAAAACATTGACCGCCAGTTTGGCGCCGGCGACCGACTCGTCCGTAAGTCGCGCTTCGGGCACCGGCCGCACGGGGATGTGCCGCGCGCCGATCATGTCCAGGATGCCGCCCGATAACAACGCGCCGGTCGAGGCGTCCTGCACGATGGCAAGCTGGCCGTGGGGGCCCATCTCACGCCACTCTCGGTGGTCCTCGTAGAACTTCAGGTGCGCGGCGATGCGACGCCATCCGGCGAGCGCCTTCTCGTCACCGGCCAGCAAGCGCTTCTCGAATTCCCGGTCCAGGGCGACCACCCAGCGCGCGCCCGTCATGGCCGCGTCGCCGATGGCGGTCAGATACCGCTCGACGGGAATCACGTTGTTGGGCGGAGGGGTGTTGGCGATCCAGACCGGCGCGGGCGTCGTGGCGCGCAGAAACCGCAGGAAGCCCGAATTGGTGTCGATCCAGGCGGCTCCCGTGGGCGCGGCTCGCACCGCGCCGTCCTTCTCGACGTGCACTCCCGGCCAGAGGCCCTGAAACGTTCCAGCGACCGGACGATCCACGCGGATGGCACTGCGCAGCGGCAATTCGACGACCGGCAACTTCGTGGATACCGCAGTGTCGAAACTGCCTTCCAGCACCAGGCCGGCGAGTCCCGCCACGTCGCCAACGCTGTCGCCGGGCCGAACCACGCCCAGCGTTGCGATGCCCCGCGCCGAGGCGGCCGCCAGGAATTCCGGTTTCCATGCATCGCGCTCCAGCAGCAGGCAGTTGATGGGTGTTTGCGCGATGAGGTTCAGCGACTTCGGGTCGGACGAGCGCCAGCGCGCGGGGGCCCAATCGGCGACGCTCGCCAGGAGCAGAAAGGCCAGGAGCATACTTACACCTTACGCCGATTTGATCTCGGTCCACAGCCGGTCGCGCAGCCGCTGGGCCGCCGGCGGCAGCGCCCGGAACCACTCCCCGCGGCGCAGGACCTCGGGCGAAGGATACAGGGTCGGGCTGTTGCGCACGGCGTCGGGGAGCAGGGCTTGCGCGGCGCGGTTGGTGGTGGCGGTTCGCGAGGCCAGCACGATATCGGCGCCGGCGCGCGGCCCGAGCAAGTAGTCGATGAAGCGGTGCGCCAGTTCGGGCCGCTTGCTTTCGCGCAGCACCACGGCGTTGTCGGCGTAGAGCGAGAAGCCCTCGGCGGGAAAGGCGAAGGCGAGGTTGGAGGAGACGTCGATAGCCTGCTGCGCCGTGGTGGCCCACATTTGGGCGGCCAGCACGTCGCCCGCCACCACCTGGTCGCGCACCTCGGCGTTCAGGTAAGCGCGCAAGAGGCGCTTCTGCGCAATCGCTTCCCGCCCGGCCGCGCGGAGCTGAGCCGGATCGGTCGAGTTTATTGGATGGCCGAGTTTTTGGAGACACGCGCCGAGCACTTCGCCGGGATCGTCGAGCATGGTCACGCGCCCGCTCAGGCGCTGGTCCCAGAGATCGGCCCAGCGCGCGGGCGCGGGCGTTAACCGCCGGCTGTATAGGATGCCGCAAGCGCCCCACATGTAAGGCGCCGACCAGTCCAGTTGCGGGTCCCAGTCGGGGGCGCGGAAACGCGGGTCGAGATTCGAGAGATTGGGAATCCACTCGCGGCGCAGCCGGCTGAGCAACCCCATCTCGCGCAGCGGCGAGACCAGGTAGTTGCTGGGGAACACCACGTCCCAGCCGGAGTTGCCGCTCATCACGCGCGCCAGCATCTCCTCATTGCTTTCGTAAATGGCGTAGCGCACCTGTGCGCCGGATTCCGCCTCGAAGTTCGGGACCGTGCCGGGCGCGACGTAGTTGGACCAGTTGAACACGTTCAGGCGCGGACGCCGCGAGCGCGCGCAGCTTGCCAGCGCGGGCAGGGCTACCAGGAAGGCGCGCCGTTTCATGTTTCCCTCAGCCTCTCGGAAACCAGAACCATCACGCCCAGCGCCACCACGATCATGGTGGAAATCGAGTTCACCACGGGATTGGCGCCGCGCCGGGCCATGGCGTAGATGACCATCGGCAGCGTTTCCGAGTCGACGCCGGCGACCATGCTGGTGATGACGTAGTCGTCGAAGGAGACGGTGAACGCCAGCATCGCGGCGGCGGCGACGCCGGGCCCGATCATCGGCAGGGTGACTTTCCGGAAGGCCTGCCATTCGGTTGCGCCCAGGTCCAATGCGGCTTCCTCGAGCGCCGCGTCCATGGTGCGCAACCGCGCCAGCACCACCACCACCACATAGGCGATGGAGAACGCCACGTGCGCCAGGATCACAGTGTGCAGGCCGAGCTGAATGCCGAGAAAGCGAAAGACCCACTGGAAGAAGGCCAGCAGCGCGATCCCCATGACGATCTCGGGAGTGACGAGGGAAAGGTACAGGCTGCCGGTGAGCGGCGCCGAGCCCCGCTTCCACAGCCCGTAGGCGCAAAGCGTGCCGATCGCGGTGGAGACCGCGGTGGCCACCACGGCGATGACCAGGCTGTTCCAGGTCGCCTCGATCAACTGCGCGTCGGCGAAGGCGGCGGCATACCAGCGCCAGGAAAAACCTTCCCACAGAGTGAAGCGCGAGGCGTTGAAGCTGAACACGGCCAGCGTCGCCAGCGGCAGGTAGAAAAACGCGTAGACGGCGACGGCGTACAGCGGCAGCAGGCGTTTCACAACATGCCCTCCTCGCCGCCGCGGCGGACCAGCGCCATCAGCAGGACCATGACGATCACCATCAGCGCCAGCGAGAGCGCCGAGCCGAAGGGCCAGTCGCGCGCCGTGGTGAACTGGTTCTGCACCAGGTTGCCGATCATGATGGTTTTGCCGCCGCCCATCAGGTCGGGCGTGAGATAAGCGCCCAGGCAGGGGATGAAGACCAGCACCGAGCCGGCGCGAATTCCCGGCGCGCTGAGCGGGATCACCACGCGCCACAGGGCGCTCCAGGAACGCGCGCCCAGGTCGGCGGCGGCTTCGAGCAAGGCGCGGTCCATGCGCTCGAGGGTTGCGTAAAGCGGCAGCACCATGAAGGGCAGGTAGCCGTAGACCAGCCCCAGGATCACCGCGCCGTTGTTGTAGAGCAACGGGAGCGGTTCGCGAGTCAGGCCCAGCGCCATCAGCGCCGAGTTGACCAGGCCGGTCTCGCGCAGCAGGAACATCCAGGCGTAGGTGCGCACCAGGAAACTGGTCCAGAAGGGAACGATGACCAGTTGCAGGTACAGGTTGCGCCGCGCGCCGGCGCGGGCGATGAACAGCGCTAGCGGAAAACCAAGCAGCAGGCAAATGAAGGTGGCCACGCCGGCCAGAGCGAACGAGCGCAACAGGATGACCAGGTACAGCGGGTCGGCCAGCCGCACCCAGCTTTCGAGGCTCGCCGGCGCGCTCACGCCGCCGTAGGTTCCGCGCGTCGCCAGGCTGTAAGCGGCGATCACCGCCAGGGGCGCGAAGAACAGCAGGGTGAACACCACCCAGGCTGGCGCCAGGAATGCGTTGCGCAGCCGGTTCATTTCCGCGCCTCGGCTTCGAAGTGCAGTTCGTCTTCGGCGCGCCACCAGATGTGGACCGCGTCGCCGTTGCGGAATGCGACGTCCCGCCGGCCGGTTTCGGCGATCATGGTCTCGCCGCTCGCCAGGCGCACCTGGACCTGGACGAAGTTGCCGAGAAAGACGGAATGGACCACTGTTGCCGGCAGGCTCCGCTCGCCGTCGCCGGGCGGTTCCGCGCCCAGGTGTGTGACTTCCGGCCGCAAGCCGCCGCTGTCGATCCAGTTCATCCCGCCCAGGAAGGAGGCCACGAAGCGGGAACGCGGTTTCAGGTAGATCTCTTCCGGCGTGCCGATCTGCTCGACGGCGCCGCGGTTCATCACCGCCATGCGATCGGAGAGCGACAGCGCTTCTTCCTGATCGTGAGTGATGAACAGGAACGTGATGCCGACGCGCCGCTGGAGGCTCTTGAGCTCGAGGCGGACCTGCTTGCGGAGCTTGGGGTCGAGCGCCGAAAGCGGTTCGTCCAGCAGCAGGACTTCGGGCTCCAGCACCAGCGAGCGCGCCAGGGCGACTCGCTGCCGCTCGCCGCCGGACAGTTCCGCCGGACGCCGGTTCTCCTTGTTCTCGAGGTGAACCATCTCGAGCGCGGCGCGAATCCGCCGGTCCATCTCGCCGGCGAAGCGCTTGCCCTTGTGGCGCAGGCCGAACTCGATGTTGCCGCGCACGGTGAGGTGCGGGAACAGCGCGTAACTTTGAAAGACCGTGCTCACGTTGCGCTCGTAAGGGCGCTTGCCGTTGATGCGCTCGCCGCCCAGGAAGACGTCGCCCGAGGTGGGTTCCTCGAATCCGGCGATCATGCGGAGCGCAGTGGTCTTTCCGCAACCCGAGGGGCCCAGCAGCGAGAAGAACTCGCCGCGCGCGATTTCGAGGGTGATGTTGTCCACGGCGCGGTGGCCCGGATACTGCTTCGAGACTGCTTGGAGCGTCAGAACGGTGTCCATCTCAATAGGCCTTCCTGCCGGCCTTCGCGCGCCAGGCCGCGAAGGGTTGCAGAGCTTGGGGAGTGGCGAGCGCGATCATCGGGATTGCACGCTCGCCGTGCGCCAGCGCGATCTGGCGATAGATGAAGGAGTCGTCGAAACCGGCCCGGGAGGCGTCGGCGGCGGTGGCGGCGTAGTAGACGCGCGCCGGACGAGCCCAGTAGATCGCGCCCAGGCACATGGGGCAGGGCTCGCAGCTCGAATAAATTTCGCAGCCTTCGAGCTGGAAATGCCCCAACGCGCGGCAGGCGGCGCGGATGGCGACCACTTCGGCGTGCGCGGTCGGATCGTTGGCCGAGGTGACCAGATTGACGCCTTCGGCGACGACGCGGCCGTCCTTGACGACCAGCGCGGCGAACGGCCCGCCGCCGGAGTCACGAGCGTTGGCGACGGCCAGAGCGATCGCGCGCTCCAAGAAGGATTGGGGTTCGCCTTCCACGACTCGGATTATAATACCGCGAAAACCGGGGACAGGTCTTCAGCCTGCCGGCGGGCTTTTTGCCCGCCTTGTCGAGGCCTGCCGATAGCCGGCCTGCAGGTCTCAAAACGCAGGCCGCCAAGTACTCCTCCGCAGGATTCCGAAGGTGGGCGGCCATCGAAAAGGCGGAGGCGCAATTTGGTAAGTTGGATTGACGTGCTTGAGTGACGCGCCGACCTCGCAAGCGCTCGCCGGGGAGGAATAGAAGCTTGACGACGGATAGAAGCCTGCAAACAAACCACAGCGCACCACATGGCTGCCTCGTCAATTCCATGCTCGCCGGGCCCAAGCGACTGACGATCACTGCGCTCCGACAGGATCATCCATGCGGCTGAGCTGGAACGAAATAAGGGCGCGCGCCGCCAAATTCTCCGAGGACTGGAAAGACGCCCATTACGAGAAGGGCGAAACACAGACCTTCTACAACGACTTCTTTCAGGTTTTCGGAGTCACACGGAGACGCGTTGCGAGCTACGAAGAGCCGGTAAAGCGCCTCGGAAACAAGCGAGGGTTTATCGACCTCTTTTGGAAAGGCGTCCTGCTGATAGAGCAGAAGAGCGCCGGAAGAGATCTGAGTCGCGCCAAAGAGCAGGCACTGGAATACTTTCCGGGTCTCAAGGAGCACGAGCTGCCCCGCTATATCCTCGTCAGCGACTTTCAAAGTTTTGAGCTTTTCGATCTTGACGAGGGCACTGAGGTCCGGCTCAGGCTTCGCGACCTCACAGACCATATTGAAAACTTCGCCTTTATTCTCGGGGTTCAGAAGCGCACCTTCCGGGACCAGGATCCGGTCAACATTCAGGCCTCGGGATTGATGGCGAAGTTGCACGACGCATTGAAGGACTCCGGGTACGAAGGTCACGATCTGGAGCGATTTCTGGTGCGGCTGGTGTTCTGTTTGTTCGCGGATGATACCGGCATCTTCGAGCCGCGCGACATCTTCTCGGACTTGATCAATGACCGGACACGCGGGGACGGCAGCGACGTCGGCCCGTGGCTCAGTCAGCTTTTCGAGGTGCTGAATACTCCTGTCGAGCGGCGCCAGCACAGCTTGGATGAGGACCTGAATCAGTTTCCCTTTGTCGACGGCGATCTCTTCCGTGACCGGCTGACCATCCCGGCGTTCAACGCCAGCATGCGATCGCTGCTGCTTGACGCCTGCCAGTTCAGTTGGGACGCGGTCTCCCCCGCAATCTTCGGATCGCTTTTCCAGGAGGTCATGACAGATCGCCGCTCGCAAGGGGCGCACTACACCACCGAGAGAAACATTCTGAAGGTTATACAGCCGTTGTTTCTCGACGACCTGCGCGCGGAATTTGACCGGTTGAGGGAACGGCGAGACAGCGGCCGCCGCAAATCTCTGGAAGCCTTTCACCAGAAGCTCGCCGGCCTTCGCTTCTTGGATCCCGCATGTGGCTGCGGCAATTTCCTCATCATCTCCTACCGCGTGCTGCGGGCACTCGAAATCGACCTGCTGAGAGCCATGCACCCGGACAGACAGCTAAAGCTCGACGTGGCTCACCTGTCCCGAATCGACGTGGACCAGTTCTATGGTATTGACCTCAGCGAGCCTGCCACGCGGATTGCCGAAGTCGCATTGTGGATCATGGACCACATCATGAACAACGGCCTTTCGCTCGAATTCGGTCAACACTTCGCCCGCATCCCGCTTAAGAAGTCGCCGCATATCCACCATGCCGACGCGCTTGAAGTCGATTGGTCGAAGGTGTTGCGTCCGGAGGATTGCTCCTACGTCCTTGGTAATCCGCCATTCGCGGGAGCCAAGTACCAGGACGAGAAACAGCGTGCTCAGGTTCGTCGCATAGCTCAACTCGGCGGATCGGGTGGAACGCTCGACTACGTCGCTGCGTGGTTCCTGAAAGCGGGAGAGTATGTCCGGCGGGGGCAGGCGCGGATCGGATTCGTCGCTACGAACTCCATCGCTCAGGGAGAGCAGGTGGCCCAGATTTGGCCGCTGCTCTTCGACCGCTTACAACTCGAGATTGCCTTTGCTCATCGCACCTTCGCCTGGGGCAGCGACGCGCGCGGCGTGGCGCACGTTCATGTGGTCATCGTCGGACTTGCCCGGCGCGGCCAGGAACCGCCCATGAAGCGCCTGTTCAGCTACGACGACATAAGGGGCGATCCGACCGAGAGCCAGCACGCGGCGCTGACCGCGTACCTGTTCGATGCGGGCTCGATCGCGGACCGGCACCTGGTTGCCGAAGAGACGGCCCGACCGCTCTGCGCCGTGCCTGCGTTGGTCAGCGGCACACAGCCCATTGATGACGGAAACTACATTTTTGACGAATCGGAACGCGCTGAATTCCTACTGCGTGAGCCGGCGGCGAAACCCTACTTGCGTCCGTATGTTGGTTCGCAGGAATACATCAACGGACGGCAGCGGTGGATTCTCTGCCTGCAAGCAGCGGCGCCGCAAGCCCTTCGCGCAATGCCGGCGGTTGTGGAACGTATGCGCAAAGTCCGCGTTTTTCGATCAAAGAGCAAGCGCATAAGCACCTTGGCCATCGCCAACTGCCCGGAGCGATACAACGTCGAAGTCATTCCCGACCGTCCGTTTCTGGTGATCCCGGAGGTTAGCTCCGAGCGGCGGGATTATGTGCCGATTGGCTGGCTCAAACCGCCGGCTATTCCAAGCAACCTCGTCCGCGTTCTTTTAGACGCCGACCTCTGGCACTTCGGCGTACTCACGTCGCGCATGCACATGGCCTGGCTGCGTCACATCGGCGGACGACTCAAGAGCGACTACCGCTATTCAATCGGTATCGTATACAACACCTTCCCGTGGCCTGAAGCCACCGGGCAACAGCGCGAGAGAGTGCGCCGACTTGCCCAGACGGTTCTCGAAGCCCGGCGTCAGTTCCCCGGAGCGACCCTTGCCGATCTGTACGATTCCGATGTGATGAAGCCGCAACTGCGGCAGGCGCATCGAGCGCTCGACGCGGCGGTCGACAAGCTTTACCGCGCCGCTCCTTTCAGCAGTGATCGAGACCGTGTCGAGCATCTGTTCGGCCTGTACGAAGGGCTCGTCGCTCCCCTGGTTGGCGCTTCACGGCCGCGAAGGCGATAAGGAGCGACTCCGGTTCCCGAACCTCGTATTGCCAATGAGGGCCGGCCGCTGTCTCGGACCATCTGCTCATAAAGGTGATCATCGGCCGCCGGTTCAAGCGGGGCTCGCGGGCTGCTAAGGCAGGTAGATTTCGCCCTTCAGATACAGCACGGCGCGGCCGGCGATCCGGACGCGCTCGCCCTGGTCTTCGCAGAACAGCTCGCCGCCGCGCGCCGAGATCTGCCGGGCGTGCAGCCGGGTCTTGCGGAGACGCTTCGACCAATAGGGCACCAGCGTGCAATGGGCCGAGCCGGTCACGGGGTCCTCGTCGATGCCCACGGCCGGCGCGAAGAAGCGCGAGACGAAGTCGCAGTCGGCGCCGGGCGCCGTGACGATGACGGCGAAGCGGTCGAGCCCGGCGACCAGATCCATGTTTGGCTGCAGCGTCCGCACTTGCTCCGGGTCGCGATAGACCACCAGGTAATCGCGCGAAGCCAGCACCTGCTCGGGCTGCGTGCCCAGGGCGTCGACCAGGCGCTCATGCGGCGTCAGGGGCTGCGGCGGGCGGGCCGGGAAGTCCATCGCCAGCAAGTCTCCCTGGCGGCGCACCACGAGTTCGCCGCTTTGCGTGTCGAAGGCGACGGAGTCGAGTCCCGGCGTCAGGTGGTTGAAGATCACGAATGCGGTGGCCAGCGTGGCATGGCCGCACAGATCGACTTCCGCTGCGGGCGTAAACCAGCGCAGGTGGAAGCGGTCGCCTTGCGGCACGAAGAACGCGGTTTCCGAGAGGTTGTTCTCGGCGGCGATGGCCTGCAGGGTCGCCTCGTCGGGCCATTCTTCCAAGGGGCAAACGGCCGCCGGATTGCCGGCGAACAGACGCGAGGTGAACGCGTCGACCTGATAGATCGGAATCTTCATCCTCTCAGTTTAGCGCGGCTATTTCGCGCTCACCGGCGGTGCGGTGCGATTTTCGAGAGTGTGCCCAGGTCTTCGAGGAATGGGGGACACGCCTGTGGGGTGGTTGAAGCGGTGGTCTTCGTAAAGGTAGCCCGGAGTGTCCCCGGGTCTCTGGTGCGATTTTCGAGAGTGTCGCGCGAAATTATTGGACCGGCGGGTGCTTGAGTTCGTGGTGGACCAGTTCGTCGAATATCGCCAGGACCTGTTTGCGGTATTGGTAGAGCCGCACGAGCGTTTCCCGGTACTGCGGTTCCTGCCGCTCGCGCTTCAGCAATTTCTCGATGACCGCTTTCGGCACGTCGATATCGCGGCGCAGGGCATCGGCGGCGTGGCCTCGAAGGAAGAGCCCATAGAAGAGGGCGGCCTCCTTGCGAGGGGCGGCCGGATCGAAATCGTCCCTTCCGGTCGCGGGCCACTGTTGTTGTGCGGCAGACACGGTGAAAGAGTCAGTATAAACACGCCGCTCAAAATCGGCAAGAGCAAACTGGCGATGCCGGGGAGGCCCGGCGGCGCCGCATCCTATTATTCTATCAGGCGCGCCGTGATGCGGCGGGGAACGTCTCGTCTGTCCCCTCGTTCCCGCCTTGGTAAGCTGGGAATCTATGCAGAACTTCGTCTACCACAACCCCGTGAAGGTCCTGTTCGGACGGGGACAAATCTCGAACCTGGGCGGCGAAATTCCGGCTCAGGCAAAGGTGCTGCTGACCTACGGCGGCGGAAGCATCAAGGCCAACGGCGTGTATGCCCAGGTCAGGGCGGCGCTGGCCGGCCGCGCGGTGGTAGAGTTTGGCGGCATCCAGCCGAACCCGCGCTACGAAACGCTTATGCAGGCGGTCGAGATCGTGCGGAAGGAAGGCGTCGAGTTTCTGCTGGCGGTGGGCGGCGGATCGGTTCTGGACGGCACGAAGTTCATCTCCGCCGCGACGCACTTCGACGGCGATCCGTGGGATATTCTGGCCCGGCAGGCGCCCATCGCGCGCGCGGTGCCGCTGGGAGCCGTGCTCACGCTGCCGGCCACGGGGTCGGAAATGAACTTCTTCGCCGTCGTCACCCGCGGGGAAACCCAGGAAAAGCTGGCCTTCGGCAACCCGCTGGTGTACCCGAGGTTTTCGGTGCTGGATCCCGAAACCACCCTCACATTACCCGCGCGGCAAATCGCCAACGGCGTGGTGGACGCGTTTGTGCACGTCCTGGAGCAGTATCTGACCTACCCGGCGGAGGCGCCGCTGCAAGACCGCCTGGCCGAAGCCATCCTGCTCACGCTGATCGAAGAAGGGCCGAAGACGCTGGCCGACCCCGCCGACTACACCGCCCGCGCCAACCTGATGTGGTGCGCCACCATGGCGCTGAACGGGGTGATCGCCGCCGGCGTGCCGCAGGACTGGGCCACGCACATGATTGGCCACGAGATTACCGCCCTGCACGGTTTGGATCACGCGCAGACGCTGGCCGTCGTCCTGCCCGGCACGATGATTGCCCGCCAGGACACCAAGCGCGAAAAGATTCTCCAGTTCGCCGCGCGCGTCTGGGGGATACGGGAAGGCACGCCCGAGACGCGCATCGTCGCGGCGGTCGAAAAGACGCGCGAGTTCTTCGAAAGCCTGGGTGTGCCGACGCGCCTGTCCGACTATGGCGTAAGCGCCGACACCATCCCGGTCATCGTCGGCCGCATGGAGAAGCGAGGGATGACGGCCTTCGGAGAGCGCGGCGATGTCACGCCCGCCAAGGTTCGGGAAATCTTGGCGTTGTGCGTCTGATTCGCGGGGACACGCCTGTGGGGTGATTGAAGCGGTGGTTTTCGTGAAGCCAGCCCGGAGTGTCCCCGACTCCCGGGTCGGCGTTGTGCGTCTGATTTGGGGGTAAATGACCCAGTGTCGCGATATGCCACACCCACACCCAGAGGGATTCAGGAGAATCAGGCTGTAATCGCTTGAAAGCGCGTCGAAATGGTTTGGCAGGCCGCGTGCATTGGAAAGGGCACAATAAGTCATCATTGACTTACGCATCCCCAGCGACGTGTCCCAGCACGTCGCTAGCCCCTCTGAGTGAAAGCCCCCGGGTCCCAAACCCGGGGGCTTTCCGTTTCTGGCACAGCACTCGGGCGATAATGAACTTCGTGACAAGAAAAATCCGCCTGAGTCTCCTGCTTTTCGCTTCGATGGCCGCCGCGGGCGCGCCGGACAACCGGCCCGAGCGCCTGGAATGGTTTCGCGACCAGGGTTTTGGCCTGTTCATCCATTGGAGCGTCGACAGCCAGTTGGGCACGGTCATCAGCCACTCGATGGCCGGCGCCTCGCAAGACTACGTCAAGCGCTTCATCCTCGAATTACCGAAGACCTTCAACCCGCGGAAGTTCTACCCCCAGGATTGGGCGGCGCTGGCTAAGCTGGCCGGCGTCCGTTACGTGGTCTTCACCACCAAGCACCACTCCGGTTTCTGCATGTGGCCCACCGCCACTACGGACTTTCAGATCGGAAACACGCCTTTCAAGCGCGACATCACGAGGGAAGTCGTCGATGCGTTTCGCGGCCAGGGAATCGCGCCGGGGATGTACTTTTCGCCCGACGACTTCGCATGGCTGCACCGCAACGGCGTCATTCTCGACCGGCACCGTCCCGAAGTTCTGCCCACGTCGAATCCCGGGCTGATGGCGCTCAACAAGGCCCAGATGAAGGAACTGCTTTCAAACTACGGCCCGATCGACATTCTCTTCTTCGACGGGCAGGCCGACGGGCTGCGGGAGCAGTCGTGGGAGATGCAGCCCAACGTCGTCGTGACGCGGGGCGCCATCAAGACTCCCGAACAGTACGTGCCCGGCGCGCCGCTGGAGGGGACCTGGGAGGCTTGCCTGACCATGGGCACGGCCTGGCAGTATCAGCCGCGCAATGAGGTCTACAAGTCCGGCTGGGGCCTGATCTCGCTGCTGGTGGAGACGCGCGCCAGGGGCGGCAACCTGCTGCTGAACGTGGGTCCGAAGCCCGACGGCGAACTGCCCATCGAGCAGGAGGAGCGGCTGCGGGAAATGGCGCTGTGGATGTTCGTCAACGGCGAGGCGATTCACGGCACGCGGCCCTGGGTGGTCACCAACGAGGGCGATTACTGGTTCACCAGGAAGAAAGGTGAGGACACGCTCTACGTGGTGGTCAAGGAGAAGGAACGGTGGCAGCGCGGCGAGTGGAAGGAGATCCTGCTGCGGTCGGTTCAGGCGACTGGGAGCAGCGTCGCAAGCGTGCTGGGCCAGAGCGACCAGGTGCTCGAGTATCGGACCACTGTCATACCCAAGACCACGTTCCGACAGGACGCCGACGGTCTCCACATCCGCGCCATGCACGCGCAGCGCTTGCAGGACAACAGCCGGTGGCCGAACCCGGTGGTGCTCAAAATCACCAATGTCAAACCGGCGCTGACGCCGCCCGCCGTCGAAACGGGCCAGGCTTCGCGCAACGCCGCCGGCCGCGTGACGCTGGAAGGAACGCTGGCCGCCCTGGGCAGCGCGAAGTCGGTCGAGGTGTGGTTCGAGTACCGCTCGCTCAAGGGACTGGACGCGAACGAGCGCAGCGGAGCGTGGCAGAGGACGACGCCGCAGCGGCAGGATGCCGCGGGCGCATTCCGCGCCGAGGTGAGCGGCTGGGAACCCGGCGAGCCCTACGAGTTCCGCGCCGCGGTCAAGCACCCTGTGCTGACCCTGTACGGAGAAGGCAAACGGGTCACGCTGCCTTAGCGGGCGGGCGGCGCATTTCCAATGATCTCGTAGCTCACGTAGGCGAAGCGGTTCCCTTTGGGCGCCCAGGAATTCACGTTGAGCGTGCCCTGGCCGCCGAACAGGCGCACCACTTCCTCGATCTTCCCCGGCTTGGCCTTGGCCGCGGCGGAGGGCATTCGCATTCTCCGCAGGATCACGTTCTGATTCGCGGGGTGCCCCTTGGTGCCATTGGCAAACGAAATGAGCACCAGCCATTTGCCGTCGGGCGAAGGGTGCGGGAACCAGTCCTCGTAATCGTCGGAGGTGATGCGCTCGGCGCGCGCGTCGTCCGGGCCCGCGCCGGCGGCCGGAATGCGCCAGATGTCCCAGCTCCCCGACCGGTCGGAGTTGAAGTAGATCCACTTGCCGTCGGGCGAATAGTCGGGGCCGTCGTCGTAGCCGGCGTGCATGGTGAGCCGCTGCTCATCCCCGCCCTCGGCGGGGATGGCGTACAGGTCGAAGTTGCTCCCGCGGCTGGCGCAGTAAACCAGCGTGCGGCCGTCCGGCGACCAGCCGTGGAAGTAGCTGGGCGTGAGTTTGGTGACCTGGCGCGGCGTGCCGCCGGCCGAAGGAAGAACGTACATCTGCCCCGCCGAAATGGCGAACCATTTCCCGTCCGCCGAAATTCCGTGATCGTTGTTGATCCCCTTGACCGCGCCGGTATCGACCGGTTGCGGCTGGCCGCCTTCGGGCGGCAGGCGCCACAACCTGCCTTGCGAGTTCAGCAGCAGGTACTTGCCGTCGGGCGACCAGTTGGGCGCCTCAAACAGGCGATCGACGCTCACTACCACGCGCTTGCCCTTGCCGTGGATGTCGATGGTGGTGACGTGGCTGCGGACGGCGGGGCGGCCCGCGGTTTGCGCCGCCGCGGCGGTTGCGATCAGAAGGCTCAACGTGATTAGTCTCATGCCAAAGGTTCCGACCTTTCACTTTAGCGCGAGGACGCACTAAGCTGGAAGTTGACCAAGCCGCCGACCGTCCGGCAGTTCTTCTCGCGCAAGGGCCCGCTCTCGCGCTGGCATCCCAACTACGAGCACCGTCCGGGCCAATTGGAAATGGCCGAAGCGGTTGCCTCGGCGCTGGAAGAGAAAAAGCCGCTGCTGGTGGAAGCGGGAACCGGCACCGGCAAGACGCTGGCTTACCTGGTTCCGGCCATTCTGTCGGGCAAGCGGATCGTGATATCCACCGGCACCAAGAATCTTCAGGAGCAGCTTTTCTACAAGGACGTTCCGTTTCTGGCCGCGCATTTCGAGCGGCCGCTGAAGGTCTGCTACATGAAGGGGCGCTCGAACTATCTCTGCCGCCAGAAACTTTACGACGCCGGAAATGCACCGGTGCTTTCGGGATTGGAGGAGGTGGCCGACTTTCAGATCATCCGCGAGTGGGAAAAAACCACCCAGACGGGCGACCGCGCCGAAATCACATCGCTTCCCGAGAACAGCGCGGCCTGGGCCAGGCTGGACGCACGCCGGGATCTGTGCACCGGTCAGAAGTGCCCGCAATTCGAAACCTGCTTCCTCACGCGGATGCACCAGCGCGCCGTCGAGAGCGACATCATCATCGTCAACCACCACCTGTTCTTCGCCGACCTGGCGGTGAAGGACGAAGATTACGGCGGCATCATCCCCGACTACACCGCCGTCATCTTCGACGAAGCGCACGAAGTCGAGGACGTCGCCGGCCAGTACTTCGGCCTGTCGATTTCCAACTACCAGTTCCAGGAGTTGCGCCGGGACGTTGCGGCGCTGGCCCGGCAAAAGGAGTTCGGCTCGCAGGAGCTGGACCGCATTCTCGACGCGCTCGGGGAGCACGCCGATTCGTTCTTCGCGCTGTTTCCGGCCGGCGAGGGCCGCAGCGGTTTCCGGGGGCAGGACGAATTCCTCGAGTGTCACGGGGAGGCCTACCGTATGGTCCGCAGCGCCCTGGAACTGGTGGGAACGCATCTGCAACTGATCAAGGACGAGCCCGAAGAGACCATTCCGCTGTTCCGGCGGGCGCGGGAGCTGCGCGACGCGCTGGGCGCCTGGATGGAGCACGTCGATCGTTCCTGCGTCTACTGGATCGAGCGGCGGGGGCGCGGCTGTTTCCTGCAGGCGACGCCCATCGACGTGGCGCCGCTGCTTTCGGAAAGGCTTTTCGACCGCGTCGACACGGTGGTGCTGACCTCGGCCACGCTGGCCGTCGCCGGGACTTTCGAATACGCCCGCACGCGCCTGGGCGTCCAGCACGCCCGGACGCTGATCGTCCCCGGGCACTTCGACTTCCCGAGCCAGGCGCTGTTCTACGTGCCGCCGCATCTGCCGGACCCGCGCGACGGCGCGTTCAGCCACGCCGCATCGCGCGAAATCCTCAAACTGCTGCGGCTGAGCCGGGGCCGCGCCTTCGTGCTGTTCACCAGCTACCAGCAGATGCGGCTGGTTTACGAACGGGTTTCGCCGGTCGTCGAGTACCCGAGCCTGCTGCAGGGCACGGCGCCGCGCAGCGCTTTGCTGGAGCAGTTCCGTTCGACGCCCGGCGCGGTGCTTTTTGCGACCGCTTCGTTCTGGCAGGGGGTCGATGTGCCGGGCGATCAGTTAAGCTGCGTTATCATAGATAAGTTGCCGTTCGCGGTGCCCAGCGATCCGGTGGTGGAGGCGCGCATCCGGTCGATCCGCGAGGATGGGGGGAATCCGTTTTACGACTACCAGATCCCGCAGGCGGCGCTGGCTTTGAAGCAAGGCTTCGGCCGCCTGATTCGCAGCCGCTCGGACCGCGGCGTGCTCGCGCTGTTGGACAACCGGATCAGCAAGCAGCGCTACGGCCAGGTGTTTTTCGACAGCCTGCCGGATTACGCGTTCACAACCGAGATCGACGACGTGGAGAAGTTCTTTAATGTTTGAAGTTTCCGTGGAAGAGACGTTCGCCGCCGCGCACCAGCTTCGCGAGTACAAGGGCAAGTGCGAAAACCTGCACGGCCACAACTACCGGGTGCGCATTTCGGTCGCGGCCGAAGAACTCGACCGGACCGGGCTGGTGGTGGATTTCGTCGAGTTGAAGCGCCAGATGCGGGCCATCATCGAGCGGCTGGACCACACCTTCCTCAACGAAACGCCGCCCTTCGACGTGTTGAACCCTTCGGCCGAGAACCTGGCGAAGCACTTCTACGACGAGATGTCGCCGGCCTTCAAGACCGGCCGGGCCCGCATCTCGTCGGTCAAGATCTGGGAAACCGACACCAGCACCGCGACCTACCGGCCGTCCGAAGACGTTACTGAGCCGCGCGCGTAAGCGAGCGGTCCGCTCCCTGACGGTCGCGGCTCGGAAGACGCGCGTGAGCGAGCGGTTACCGGCCGAAATGATCGGCGTTCTTCTGCGTGAATTCGGCCCACTTCTCGGGCAGATCGTCCAGCGCGAAGATCGCCGACACCGGGCAGACCGGGACGCAGGCGCCGCAATCGATGCACTCCACCGGGTCGATATAAAGCATCTCGGCTTCGGCGAAGCCGGCTGCGTCCTTCTTCGGATGGATGCAGTCTACCGGACAAGCATCCACACAAGCGGTGTCCTTGGTGCCGATGCAGGGTTCCGCAATCACGTATGCCATAGGTCGCTCCCTCTTGAGCGTAGTGAGACTACTATTCTTAGCATAACCTGAGATGTGCCACCATGAAATGGTATGACACTCAGGATCGATAAGGCGGGCCGCATCGTGCTGCCCAAGCCGGTCCGCGACCGGCTCGGCCTCAAGGCCGGCATGGACCTGGATCTGACCGAAGGCGCGGATGGACTCATGCTCAAGCCGATCCGGCAACGTCCATCCCTGGTCAATCGGAATGGGCCGCTGGTGCACCGCGGCAAGCTGCCCAAGGCATACGATTGGAGCCGGCTCGTTGAAGATGACCGCGACGAGCGGATGCGCAAGCTGGCGGGGTTGTAGCGATCCTGCTGCCGGCCAAGAGCGAGAGGGCCCAGGTCACACCGCGCATCCACCTCGCCGAGGCGCGGCAGATGATTGAGAGAAGCGTCCTTCCCCTCGTCGACGTGATCGCACTCACAGCAGCCGAATACCGGCAGGTGATGAAGGAATGCGCCGAAGGCGGGAACACCGCCAACCACGCCGGTGGCGACGCCACCGAGGGCATAATCTCGGTCCAGATGCGCGGGGGCGCCCGCTCGCCGCCGGGCGGCTATCCCCGTTTTCGCGGCTCGGATGTATCCAGCCCCTACTCGGCGAATTCCGCCTTGGCCCCGTAAAGTTCGTCGATCAGCGCGCGGAAGTTCTCGATCACGCGGCCGCGCCGCAGCTTCATGGTCGGGGTGAGTTCGCCGTGCTCGATCGAGAAATCCCGGTCGAGGATGCGGAACTTGCGGATGCGCTCGAAC
Organism: Bryobacterales bacterium; assembly: GCA_030693045.1. Classification (GTDB taxonomy): domain Bacteria; phylum Acidobacteriota; class Terriglobia; order Bryobacterales; family Bryobacteraceae; genus JACQZT01. The sequence goes on from JAUYBU010000524.1 coordinate 17,724, forward strand.
GACGCCAGTTGCCGGTTGACGCGCGCAATCACCTTGCGCACCTCGGCAAACACCGCGCCGGCCGTGTCACCGCCCGGCAGCGCGGCGGCCACGGCGGGGTTGATCGTGAGCAGCGCGGTGACATACGGCATCCGGTCGCCGATCGGAAAAACGTGGCTGACGATCGGCTCGACCTTGAACAGGCTCTCGATGTGCGAGGGGAAAATCTTCTTACCGCTCGATGAGACGATCAGTTCCTTCTTGCGGCCGGTGATGCGGATGTAGTCGTCGGGGCCGATTTCACCCAGGTCCCCGGTGTGCAGCCAGCCATCGCGCAGCACCTCCGCCGTCGCCTGGGGATCGTTGTAGTAGCCCAGGAACAGGCTCGGGCTCCGGACTAGCAATTCGCCGTCGTCGGCGATCATGACTTCGACGCCGGGCAGCGCCTTGCCTATCGAGCCGGGCCTGGGCCGGTCGGTGGGGTTGACCGAGACGATGCCGCCCTCGGTCAGCCCGTAGCCCTCGATCAGCGGCATGCCGATGGCGGCATAGAACAGCGCCAGGTCCTTGCTGAGCGGCGCGGCGCCGGAAGCCGCGACCCGCAACCGCCCGCCCCAGCGCTTGCGGACGTTGCGGAACACCAGCGCATCGGCCAGCTTGAGCGGAGCGCGCATCCAGCCCGGCAAGGGCCGGCCCTGCTGACGGCATTTCGCCGCCTCCAGACCCAGTCCCACGGCGCCGTAAAACAGCTTCCGCACCAGGGCCGGGCGCTTTCGCAGCTCCGTGTAGAGGGTCGAGTACATTCGCTCCCACACCCGCGGCGGGGCCAGAAACAGCGTGGGCCGGATGGTTTTCAGCTCGTGCGGCAGCTTGTTCAGGCTCTCGGAAAACCAGACCGGCAGGCCCAGCGGGATGGGCACCAGTTCGAGCACCACTCGCTGCGCGATATGCGCCGAGGGGAGAAACACCAGGGCCGAATCCTCGGGGCCGACGGGCAGCACCTTCGGTCCCATGGCCATATTGCTGGTCAGGGCGCAGTGGGAGACCAGACCCATCTTGGGTTCGCCGGTGGCGCCGGAAGTCAGGTAGAGAATGGCCGGATCGGCGTCCGCGATTTCCGACGAGATGCGATGGAAGTACTCGGGGTCCGCCTGGAGAGCGTCGCGCCCGAGCGTCCGAAGCTGGTCCAGCGTGATGGCGTCTTCGCCGTCGCCGGTGAGCAGCACCCACTGGAGCGGCATCGCGCCGGCGCCCGCATCGCACAGCGCCGCCATGGTCTTCGCGTCTTCGGCGAACACGACCTTCGCGTTGCAGCTCCTGAGGGTCTGGACCAGGTCAACCGAGGGCAGGCTGGGGTAGAGCGCCGCGGAAACACAACCGGCCGCCATAATACCGATGTCCGCCAGGTAAAACTCGGCGCGAGTCTGGGAGTCGAGCGCGACGATGTCGCCCCGGACGGCGCCCAGCCGGTGCAGGCCGCAGGCAATCTCGCGCGCCGCGTCGCGGTACTCAACCCAACTCCAGGCGCGGTAACGCGTCTTGCCCGCGCTGGAATACGGCTGGTGGAGCGCGAGCGCGCCGCCGAACTTCGCGGCCGCCTCGTCCAGCACCGTATAGACGGTCCGAAGGCCCATCGCGATAATCCTAACATGAGCGCCCGGCGGGCCGCGTGAAGCGCTATATTGGGACGTGAGGGGCGGTATTCTCACGGAAGAGCCTGGACCATGAATCAACATCCTAAGGGCACTGGCGCCCGCATCCTGCTTAGCTCCGTTTTCGGGCCTTACGCGCGGGACGACGAATTCGGCGGCCGCGCCATCAACCCGATGGAGCTTTACCACAACCAGGTGACGCGGGCGCAGGGCGCGTTTTCGCTGCGCATGTTTCACCGTTCCTGGGGCATCATGATGATCCAGGAGAACGTTTCGGCGCCCTGCACGGTGCTCGACTTTCCCACTCGCGAGGCGTTCGCCGCCGAACTGAAGAAGAACCATTACGACATCGTCGGCATCTCGGGGATCATCGTGAACTTCGGCAAGGTGCGCGAGATGTGCCGCATGGTGCGGGAACTGTCGCCGCAGTCGACCATCGTCGTCGGCGGCCACGTCGCCGCGATTCCCGCCCTGGACAAAATCATCGACGCCGACCACATCGTGCGCGGCGACGGCATCTTCTGGATGCGCAGCTACCTGGGCGAGGACCCCGAGGCGCCCATCCGCCACCCGCGCATCGTGTCCGGCTTCGACCTGCGCGTGATGGGGATGAAGATCCCCAGCGGCGAGGGCAATACCGCCGCCACCATCATCCCCTCGGTCGGCTGCCCCATGGGCTGCGACTTCTGCACCACTTCGGCCTTTTTTGGTGGCAAGGGCAAGATGCTGAACTTCTATGAGTCGGGCGAAGAGCTGTTCAACCTGATGTGCGAGATGGAAGAGCATCTCAAAGTCCGGTCGTTCTTCGTCATGGACGAGAACTTCCTGCTCCAGCGCCGGCGCGCGATCGAGTTGCTCGAGCGCATGAAGAAACACGACAAGAGCTGGTCGTTCTACGTCTTCTCCTCCGCCAACGCGCTCCGCAAGTACAGCATGCAGGAACTGGTCGAGTTGGGGGTTTCCTGGGTCTGGATGGGGCTGGAATCGCCGAATTCCGAATACTCCAAACTCGACGGCGCCGACACCATGGAAATGGCCGGAGAGCTTCGCCGGCACGGCATCAAGCTGCTCGGGTCCACCATCGTCGGCCTGGATCATCACACGCCCGAGAACATCGTCGGAGAGCTCGAGCACGCCATCGCGCACAACACCGATTTCCACCAATTCATGTTGTACACGCCCGTGCCGGGCACTCCGCTCCATAAACGCATGACCGAAGAGGGGCGCATGCTGGAGGACGTCGAACTGGCCGACATCCACGGCCAGTTCAAGTTCAACTTCGAGCACAAAGCCATCTCGCGCGAGGAATCCAAGAAGTTCCTGGATTGGGCCTTCTGGCGCGACTTCGAGCGCAACGGGCCGAGCATCTACCGCATCTGCCGCACCACGCTGGAGGGCTGGATGCGCTACAAGGACTACCACGACGTGCGCGTGCGCCGGCGCTTCGAGTGGGAAGTGCGCTCGGTCAAGAACGCCTACAGCGCCGTGCTGTGGGCCATGGAGAAGCGTCTGAAGCGGACCAACCAGGCCGTCAGCGAACAGATACACTTGCTGCGCCGCCAGGTTCAGAAGGAGTTCGGCGGCTGGTCGCGCGTGTGCGCCGCCGTCGTCGGCCCGGTGCTGCTGTGGACCGCCCGGCGCGAGGAGAAACGCCTCGCCGCCGGCAAGACCTACGAGCCCCCCACCATCATCGAACGCCGCAACTGGTTCGGCGCCTGAAAAGTAGCACCGCCCTCAGGCTGTGCCACTGGTAAGTTAGGATATGGGTATGGCGGTCGAGACACTCGTTCCGGTGGAACAATATTTGACCACGAGCTATTCGCCCGACTGCGACTACGTCGACGGCGTCG
>JAUYBU010000553.1 GCA_030693045.1 Bryobacterales bacterium
CCGCCGGGTGGCTGGCCGCGGTGGTGGTCCCCTCGGCCGTCGCCTATCTGCTGCGCCGCCGCGAAGCTTTGGTGAACCTGGCGTTCGTGCCGTGGGTGGTTCTGCTGTCGCTGCTCTCGCAGTGGAGGTGGGTCCTGGCGGTGCAGGGCTGGTGCGCGCTGGGAGCGCTGGGTCTGATCGCCTGGGGCGCCCGAGAGTCGCGCGCGGAGCGCATCAACCTGGGCTTTGCGGGCTTCGCGCTGTCCGTGTTCTCGTTCTACATCTCGAGCCTGACGGACAAGTTGGGCCGCTCGGCCAGCCTCATCGGCCTGGGCCTGCTGTTTCTGGCCGGCGGGTGGCTGCTGGAACGCAGCCGGCGCCGCCTGTTAGCCAGGTTAGGAGGTGACCAAAGATGAGCCCGCGCGCCAAAGGGATGCTGCTCGCCGGGGTGCACGTGGCGCTGGTGCTCTCGCTGGCCGGAAAGTTTTCCTGGGACCGCGCGCGCCTGCCGCGCGTTTGGGCGGCCGCGCGGACTGTGGACCGCAACCAGCCGATCCGGGGCCGATATCTGCATTTGCAGCTTGAGGTCGATCTCGCCGGGTCCGGCGTGTGGAAGAGCGGCGCCATACTCCCGGTGCGGCTCGCGATCCATGAGGGTCGCCTGGTGGCCGGCTACGCTCCAGTTCCGGCCGGGCTGCACGTGCGCGTCAGTCCCGACGAACGGACAGGAGTGCTGCTGGAACCGCTGGCGTACTTTGTCCCCGACCCGGCCGCAGGGTTGTCGCAGCCCCAGTCGGCAGAAGACCTGTGGATCGAGGTGAGCGTGCCCAAAGCGGGGCCTCCGCGGCCGATCCGGCTGGGAGTTCGCCGGGGCGATCTAGTCGAGCCCCTTGCCGCTCGATGGCCAGACAAGCGCGGCTGAATGAGGCGTTGGTGGAGGCCCAAATGATGGGCGGAGCGGACTCGCCCAGGCGCATCTGGACGGCCAGCCGGGCGGCCTGTTCGTTGTAGGGGAAGCACTCGATGCGGACAGGTTCGCCGGCCCGCGCCAATTTCACAAGGGCTTCGGTCGGCTCGGCGCGCTCCTGATACTGGGCCTGCTTCCAGAACCAGACGTAGCCGCAGTTGTGCAGCACGATTACCGTTCCCAAGGCGTACACTGGCCAGCGCAGGCTCTGGAAGCGCTGCCGGAAAACCATGAAGCCGCAGGCCACCACCCACGCCAGCCCGGCGCTGGCCAGATAGGTGTGCCGGCTCGGAATCCGAGGCATATAGGTCAGGAAGCTATACGGGAGCAGGAAGATGACGACCCAGGCTGCGGCGATCTTCAGCGTGCCAATCCAGGCCCGGTCGCGCCAAACCACCAACGCCGCCAGCGCCAGCGCGCCCCAGATCCAGAGCAGCCGGCCGGTGCTGTTCCACAGAGTGATCCAGAATGGCGCCGTCAGCGCGAAGGTCCCGTCGCCGAAATGCTGATTCGCGTCCCGGCCGAACCAGGCGAGGCCGAAGTAACTGGCGGCTGCCACGGCGAACGGCAAGGCGGCTTTCCATGCGCGTCGCGGTTCCGGGGCTAGCAGTACCAGCAGCGGCACAATCGCCACGGCCGACTCTTTCGACAGCAGGGCCAGAAGGAAGCAGGCGAAGGCCACCGCATAGTCGCGCCGCCGCGACGATTCGCAGAAACGCAACCACGCCATCAGCGTGGCGGTGGCGAAGAAGAACACCAGCAGGTCGTGCACCGCCGCGTACCACATCACCGCTTCCTGATGGCCCTCCTGAACGGCGAAGAAACCCGCCGCGATGGCCGCGGGCATGACCGCCAGACCCAACCGGCGGCTAAGCCAGTAGAGCATCCAGGTGTTCAGGACGTGGAGGAGCAGCGAACTCAGGTTGAAAGGCGTGGGAGAGAATCCGAATGCCCGTTCGGTCCAATAGGTCAATACCAACGAGGTAGCGCGGGCGCGGTAGAGCGGGTCGGCGGCCAGCGCGCCCCAGCCGGACACGGGGCCGTATTCGCGGGCAAGGTCTATCTGCAGGTAGTCGTCCGAAATGAACGGCAGTGTCAGCGCCGGCAGGTACGGCAGAACCGCCAGAACCGCGAGAGCAGCGAATATCCAGACACACTTACAACGTCCGACTGCGGTCAAAACATTCCCCGATTGCGCTCGGACGTCACCCAACGCCCGGAGGGCGGCGCACTCACCCTTACTTCACCCGTCACGTATTATACAGGCCCGGAGCGGTGAAATCTATACGGGTGATGCCGTATTGAGACGCCCTACCGCACCAGGCCCCGCCGCACCGCGCTCAGCACCAGCTCCGCGGCGCTGTGCACGTCGAGCTTTTCCATGATCCGGGTGCGGTGAGTTTCGACGGTGTGCAGACTCAGACTCAACAAGCTGGCGATCTCCTTATTGGCCTTTCCCTCGGCCAGAAGCTGGTGGACCTGGCGCTCGCGTTCGGTGAGCAATTCGTAACGATCCTCGACCTCGCGGGCGGAGTCAAGGCCGCGCTGGCGTTCCATGAGGGCGGCCACAGCCGGGGAGAAGAACGACTTTCCCTGGCAGGCAAGCTGGATCGCCCCGACCAGGTCCTCTTCCACCGAGTCCTTCAGCAGGTAGCCGCGGGCTCCGGCTTTCAGGGACCGCGAAACATAGCGGGCGTCGTTGTACATGCTCAGGATCAGGACCGCGGTGCGAGGAACGCGTTTCAGAATCTGAGCGGTGGCTTCCAGGCCGTTCAGCTCGGGCATGGCCACGTCGATGATCGCGATGTCGGGCTGCAACTCGCGCGCCAGTTCGACGGCCTGGACCCCGGTTGCCGCCTCCGCCACAACCTGGAAGTCGGGGTAGCTCTCCAGGATTCGCCTGAGACCCTGGCGAAGAATGGCATGATCGTCGGCCAGCAGAATTGTGATCGGCACTAGATTTCCTCTCCTTGCGCGAGCGCTCCGGCGATCGGCAACCGGATCGATACGCGCGTTCCTTCGCCGGGCGCCGATTCGAGCAACAGTTGCCCGCCCAGGGCGGCCGCCCGCTCACGCATGCCCAGAATCCCCAGGCCGGCGGCGCGTTGGGCATCCATGGGGAACCCCTTTCCATTGTCGGCCACTTCCAGCCGCAGCTCGCCTTCGGCCTGGCGAACGTGGATATCGACGTGAGTTGCCGCCGAGTGCTTGGCGCAGTTGGTCAGGGCCTCCTGAACCACGCGGTAGACGCAGGTTCGGTGCGCGGCCGGCAGGCCCTCGTCGAGGCCGTCGCTGAAGAAGCCGCAGCGTATGCCCGATCGCCGGCTGAAGTCTTCCGCCTGCCATTGCAGCGCCGGCTCCAGACCCAGGTCGTCCAGCAGCGACGGGCGCAGCAGCACCGATATGTTGCGCACCGTCTCGACGGTCTTCTCGGCCAGCAGGCGGGCTTCCTCCAGACTGGCTTCCGCGGTGGTGGGCTGCGTTCGCAACGAGAGGAGGGCACGAGAGATCGCCAGGCGCAGCGCGGTCAGCGTCTGGCCGATCTCGTCGTGCAACTCGCGCGAAAGGCGGGTGCGTTCGTCTTCCTGGATCTGGAGCAGCCGGGCCGACAGGTGCTGAAGATCCCGCCGCGCCTGCGCGACTTCTTCGAACCGCAGCCGGTTTTCGAGTTCGGAGCGGGCGGCGTGACCCAGGCTCAGGCGGGCCACCACCAACGCCACCACCACGCACAGTCCGACCATCGCGAACAACCGGTACAGAGCGCCGCGGCGGCTGCCTTGGAACTCCGCCTCGCTGTCGCGCATCGCCTGCTCATTGGCCTCGGCCAGTTGGCGAAGCAGAGCTCCGGCCGCCGTCCGGCGGGGCACGATCTCGGATTGCACGAACCCGTAGGCATCCACCGTGCCCGGCGCCCCGGGTCCCTGAATGGCCGCCTCGATGGCCGACCAGAACTCCTGCACGCGAGCGCGCAGTTCCGCCGAGCGCTGGCCCGTGCCAGCCGAACGCTCGAATTCGTCGAGCAGGCCGGCGGATTCCGCCCGCAACTGCTGGTATTGCTTGCGGAAGGTTTCCCGGCGGTCCGGCGCGCGGCTGAGGAAGTAGTCCCGAGCCGAAATCGAGCCCTGGTAAATCAGCCGCCGGATCCCCCACATCGTGTCTCCGGCCCGGACGTACTTGCGGTAGATCTCGTCGGCTTGCCGCGACGCGTTCTCCTGAATCCGATAGGCTTCAAAGGCCACCACCAGCAGCAAGGCGATCATCGCCCCGAAGCCGAACCGGAAACGGTTGGACCTGGACTCTCGCGATCTGGAGAAAACGCTGGCGTCCTGCATCGCTTGAAAAAGAGTAGCAGAGCGCCGCCAAGAAGATAACAGCGGGCGCTCATTTGGGTGAATAGGGGTGAGTGCGCCCGCTGTCGTAACGGGGATTGATTAGGAAACGCTAACTCTCCCGAAAAAGTTACCCCCGACGAAAGTACTATGCGAAATTATTCCACAAAAACACTCCGCGAACGTGTTCCGGAAAAATATTCCTTGACTGACTTGGGAGCGCTGAGTTAAACTGAAGGCGAAGAAAGGGCGAAGATGGCTACAAGATCTTCTTCGGTTCCCCGATGTGGTCCCGCCGGCTGGACGTTTCCGGAGTGGGGCGCCGCCGTCTATCCGCGGCCCAGAGGGCGGGGTTTCCACCCTCTTGAGTACCTGGCGGAGTACTTCGATGTGGTCGAGATCAACAAATCGTTCCACCGCCCGCTGCGTTCCGAACTCAGCCGGCTGTGGGTGGACCGTGTGCGGGCGAACGCTTCTTTTTTGTTCACGGCCAGGCTGGGGCGCCGATTCACGCATGAGCGCATCCTGGTTCCCGAGGAGGTCGCCGCGTTCAAAGAGGGGCTGTGGCCGATTCTGAAGGCCGGCCGGCTGGGCTGCGTGCTGATGCAGTTTCCGTGGTCGTTCCGGTTTACTTCGGAGAACCGGGAGCATTTTATCCGGCTGCGGCGGCTATTCCACGAATTCCCGCTGGTGGCGGAGATGCGGCACAGCAGTTGGCTGCTGGAAGAGGCGGTTGGGACGTTCATCGACTATCGCGTTGGGTTCTGTAACATCGATCAGCCGGAACACACCAAGGCGATGCCGCCGGCGTCGGTCTTGACCGCGTCGGTGGCCTATTTCCGGCTGCATGGCCGCGGCGACGCCGCCTGGATGCGGGAGTTCGACGGGGAGCCGCCGGAGGGGCGCGGCAGCCACTACCTCTACTCGCCGGCGGAACTGGAGCAGTGGAAGGCGCGGATCGATCGCATCGCGCCGCACGCGGCGCGGACGTTCGTCACCTTCACGAATGACGCGGGCGGACGGGCACTGGTGAACGGCTTGCAGCTTCAGGCCCTCTTCGATCACGCCACCCGGCGGGCCCCGGCGTCCCTGATTGCGCGCTTTCCGGCTCAGTTAGCCGGTTTCGGCCCGGATCGCGCCGTGCAGGAACTGCTCTTCGTGGCGTAAAACCGGGGACGGAGTACTGAGCCAATTGCAAAATTCGCCGAACGACCGCTCCCTGACGGTCGCGGC
>JAUYBU010000586.1 GCA_030693045.1 Bryobacterales bacterium
CGCCTGCCGGGCCCCCACCGCGGCCGCATACACCGATCCGTCGGCGGCCGCCGCCACGGCCGTCACCTCGCGCTTGGAAGCCTGGTGCAGCACGAAGCCCTCGCCCTTGGGCGTGACCCGCAGAATCAGGCCGCCCGGTTCGGTGCCGGCAATCAGGTTGTCGCTCGAGTCGATGGCCAGCGAACGCGCGTGCGCCTCCTCGGTGCGGAACCAGACCTGCCCCTTGCCGTCGGATGAAACGCGATGGATCTCGCCCTGGTCGCCGGTGGCGACGAACAGATCGCCGCGGCTGTTGAAGGCCAGCGCCCAAATGTACTTGGCCTTCGGATCGTAGAACACTTCGGCCTTGCCGGCCGAGGAGACCCGGTAGACCTTGCCGTCCGGCGAGGTGGCCGCGTAGACCCGGTCCTGGCGATCGATGGCGATCACGTGGATCTCCATGCCAGCCAATTCCGCCAGCACGCTGCTCTTCCCCGCGGCGTCCACCTGGAATAGCTTCGCCGTCGAAGCGCCGGGCGCGCCGCCGCCCGCGTAGCGGTTACCTTTGGAATCCACGGCTACGGCCCACAGGTAGGTGGCCGAAGAATCCAGGATCTCCCCGAACGCCGGGGCCAGCGTCAGCCGCCCGTCGCTGCGCAGGGAGACTCGCTTGAGGGTCGCCTTCTCGTAGTCGGCCTGGCCGTCCTGGGTCCAGGTCTTGGTTTCGACGGCCAAGGCGGAGGCGGCAACCAGCGCCGCCGCGGCGGTGAACAATCTGAGTCGTGTCATCTTGTGGGTTCGCGAGAGGGTCCTATTTCACGATGATTCGCAGCGATTGACTGCCGCTGACCACCAGGTCGAACGGAATCGCCAGTTGCTCGGCCGCGCTTTCCGCGCTCGTCACGAACGTCCGGTTGCCGGCCCGGCCGCTCTGCATCACGTTCAGCACCGACGCCGGGAGGCTGGGCATGGTCTTGTCGTCGGAATAGACCGTCGGCCGCGCCTCGACCAGGGAAACATACAGCTTGTTATTGGACCGTTCCTGGTTGAGCAGCGAAACGGTCTCCTTCAGATCCATGAAGCGGTTCACGGCGCTGGCGGCCGACTGCATCCGGTTCAGCGTCTCGGCGTCGCTCAGCAGGATGCGGTGCTCGCCCTTCGGCATGCCGGCCGGAAGCTTCACCTTCAGATTCCTTTCGATGCGCTCGCCGCGATACGGCCGCAGGAAGACCTTCACCGGCACCTCGCTGCCGGCCTCGACCTCGGTCGCCGACGTCCAGGCGTTTTCGATGGTCGCGATGCGCCGCGCCGGCAGAAGATCGATGGTGGCGTCCACGCGCTTCAGCCGCGGCGTCTTGACCGCGTTCAAGTACAGGCGGTTGAACTTGTCGCCCCACCAGCCGGCCAGCAGCATCGGCGCCGGCACGGGCATCTCGCTAGGGGCCAGCATGGTCGCCAGCGACAGGTTCGCCTGCCCTTCCATCTCCACCTTTCCGCTCAGCCGGTAGGTGGCTTCGTCGGCGAAGTCGTTCAGGCCGGAAATCGAGTTGAACAGCGTGAACATCATCAGGTAGGGGGTCCACTTCTGATGCACGAAGACGCTGAAGTGGAGGTCCTTCTCTTTGCGGACGGTGTTGTCGTCGGCGAACGAGCGGACCTTCACGCTCACCGGAATCATCCGCGCCTCGGCGCCGAGCAGGCCCATGATGCCCGAGTGGCGGTCCTGGCGCAGCGCGCCGACGATCTCGGTGGCATTGGCGAATTTATTGGGCTGGAATTGCGACGACAGCGTCGTCAGCACCTCGGCCTTGGCGATGGGCATGTCGGTGGGGCCGAGGTTGAAGAAGGAATGGCCGAACGCCAGCACGCGCTTGCCATCGTTGTAGGTGACCGTGCCGAGGCTGCTCACGCTCATGTCGCCGGAAACCAGCACGGCCGATATGGCCTCGCCCGGCTGAAGCGCGTTGGCCGCTCCGGGGCCCGGTTTTGTGCTGGCCATCGCCGCCGTGGCGCCGCCCTGCACCGGCGTCACGCCCAACTGCTGAAACAACGGGCCGAATTCGCGCAGCACGCTCTCATGGAATCCGGCGAAACTGAGCGGGGTCTCGATCGGGGTCAGCACGGAACTGCGCGACGGGGCGTCGGGCTGGGCCCGGTCCGGCGTGCGGGCGTCGGAGGGACGCGTCTCGTCGAAGTCGTTGATCTCCAGCATCAGTTCGATGGGAGTGATGCCGCAAATGGCGTCCGGCGAAAAAACGCTCAGCCGCAGCGCCACCGCCCCCACCAGTTTGCCGTCGATGTAGACCGGGCTTCCGCTCATGCCCCCGGCGACATTGGTGCGCTGCGCCTTGCCGCCAAGTTTGGCCAGGATGACGTCCTGCTTGGGCCCCCAGGCGTTCTTCCACACGCCGATGATTTCCACGGGGATCGCTTCGGGCTCGCTGCCTGCGAACACGGTCCACGCTACCCCCTGCATGCCCGGCTTGACCTCGGAGATCCTGAGGATCTCCGGTTTGCCGGCGCGGGGCCGTACCGGCGCTGGCGCGGCGGCCAGGATGGGAAAGGCCGCGGCTGCGACAAGGGCGACGAGTCGGTTGCGCATCGAGAGGCTTCCTTACTGCGACCGGCTAAGGCCGCGGGCCGGGGTCCATCGGCATGGGCGAAATGACGCCGCGAACGCAATTGGCGAACGGCATCGAGACGACTTGAGGGATGCTCATGTCCCCGAAGCTGATGACGCCGCCGGGGGTGCGGCCGATGACGCCCATCGGCTGGGGTGCGGCGGGGCTCATCAGGTTCTCGCACACGGCGTCGCTGATCAGCGGCTGCAGCTTGACTGCATCCTCCAGCGCTTTCAGTTTGGCCAATTGCGCTACGTTCAACGTGCCGCGCACCTTGGCGACGGTCTTCTTTTGCTCGTCGCCGATTTCACGGCGGAGTCCTTCGAGTTCGGCGTAGCGGACGCCCAGTTGCATCGCGTCGATGGGGTCCTTCGCCGTCCAATCCCGGATCTCGGCTTGCACTTGAGCCATTCGAAATTGCTTGCGGGCCGATAGAGCGGTGAGTTCCATGTTCGCCCGGCGAATCGCGTCCACCTGCGCGTTGCTGAGATCCAGGTACTTCTGCAATTCCGGCGAGAACAGCGGGAAAGGAACGATGGTTCCCTGGCCGGGGCCTTGGCCCTGGGCGAGAACCGTCATGGCGCCCAGGCAAACGAGTAGCAGCAGCTTCTTCATATCTTCTAGTTTACCGCCGATTCGGTAGTCCAATCGTTAACAGTGGGCAGCGCTTGACTTCAAGGCGTGCGGCCCCCAACAATGGTGTTAGGTATTCACCACGCCGGAAGGTGTGGTGTGCCCGCGCATTGATTCAATCAACCGAAGGAGGTGGATAGGGTTGGCCGTAGTTGTCGTGCAAGAAGGCGAAACGCTCGAGAGCGCTCTTCGCCGGTTCAAGCGGAAAGTCCAGCAAGAGGACATCATCAAGGAGATCAAGAGGCACTCCTTCTACCTGAAGCCGGGAGAGAAGCAGCGGACGAAGGAGGCTTTGGCCCGCAAGCGGAACCGGAAGAAGCGTAAGGACATAGAGTAGTTCGCCCGTTTGGGTCGACTCTTTCTCCTGCTTCGGCGACGGAAGCCGTGAGCTTCCGTCGCCGTTGCTGTCTCCGGAGGGTGGGCTTCCGCGCGGCGCTTCAGCGCTTTCCCAACCGATCCGTGCGATCCCAGAGCGCGAGCGGATGGGTGCGACATTGACTTCCGCGCCCAAGTGGAGGTAAAGTCTACTCAACAGCGCCGCACACGTGTGCGGAATGCAGGGGGAGTGACGAAATGAACAGATTGATGCGGATACTATTGGGGACGGTTGCGCTCGTGCCGGCTGCCTTCGGACAGTTCGACACCGCGGCCGTTCTTGGAACCGTTCGCGACCCGTCCGGAGCCGTGATTCCCAACAGCAAGGTGACCCTGGAGAACACCAGGACCGGCATCACCGAGACCAAGCAGACCGACGCGGCGGGCAATTTCGAGTTCCTCACCGTTCGCATCGGCAGCTACCGCGTCAAGGCGGAAGCCGCCGGTTTCAAGACCGCCGTGGCGGCCGAGTTCACGGTCACCGTCGGCGCGCGCCAGAGAGTGGACTTGAAGCTGGAGGTCGGCGACACCACTCAGGCCGTCGAGATCCGCGACGCGGCGGCGGCGCTGGAAACCGAGTCCAGCGACCGCGGCCAGGTGGTGAGCCGCGACACCATCGTCAACCTGCCGCTGAACGGCCGCTCCTACGCCGACCTGGCGCTGCTGACGCCCGGCGTGCGCAAGTCGGCGCTGGGCATGGACCAGACCAGCAGCAGTTACCGCGAGTCGTCGTTCAACGTGAACGGGTTGCGCAGCGCGCTGAATAACTTCCAGGTGGACGGCGTCGACAACAACGCCTATGGGACCAGCAACCAGGGCTACTCGAACCAAGTGGTGCAGCTCAGCCCGGACGCGGTGGCCGAGTTCAAGGTGCAGACCAACAACTACAGCGCCGAATACGGGCGCGCCGGCGGCGCGATCATTAACGCCTCGCTCCGCGGCGGGACCAACCAATACCACGGCGCGGTGTGGGAGTTTCTGCGCAACACGAAGCTCAACGCGGTCGGTTTTTTCAAGCCCAGCCTGGGCAAACCGGTGTTCATCCAGAACCAGTACGGCGCCGCTCTCGGCGGACCGATCCGGAAGAACAGGACCTTTTTCTTCGCCGATTTTGAGGGCCTGCGCCGAGTCACGCGCCAACTGAGCTTCATCACCATCCCGACCGTGGACCAGCGCCAGGGCATCTTCGGCGTGCCCATCCGGAACCCGTACACCAATGAGGTCTACTCGAACGGGATCGTTCCGCAGTCTCAGATGACGGATTTCGCCAGGAAGGTCTTCGGCCAGTTGCCGCCGCCCACGCGGTCCGGCATTTCGAACAACTACGACGGCACTCCACGCGTGCCCAGTGTGGACAACAAAGGCGACGGCCGGCTGGATCACTACTTCAGCAGTAGCCTGACGGCGTTCTTCCGCTACAGTCACCGGGAGTACAACCAGACCGACAACCCGATCATTCCGCTCCCGGTGGGCGCCGACAACAGCCAGGGCAATGTCAATATCGTGAACAAGCAGGGCGCCGGCGGCCTCACCTATACTTTGGGTCCGACCTCGCTGGTTGAGTTCCGCATGGGAGTCGGCAAGACCATTGGCGGCAAGTGGCCTTTGCAGATCGGCATGCCCAACATGCAGGACGCCTACGGCATTGCCGGCCTGCCGACGGATCCGAGTCTCGCCGGAGGCCTGAACACGCAGGCTATCAACGGCTATCAGGGCATGGGACGCCGCAGCAGTACGCCGCAGTTCCAAAACCCCTTGCTGGTCAACCCGAAAGTGAATTTCTCGAAGATCCTCTCGCGGCACACCATGAAGATGGGCGGGGAGTTCCAGACCATCCACACCGAGATTCTGGACTTCAGCCCGCAGTACGGCAGCGACAGCTACAGCGGGCAATTCAGCCGCTCCTCCGGCGCGGCCAACACCATTTACAACGTGGCCGACTTCCTCTACGGCGCGCGCAGTTCCTACTCGCTGGCCAACACGGTGGTGGTGGACTACCGGCAGCGGATGAACTTCTTCTACTACCAGGACGACTGGAAGGTGAATCGGAAGCTGACCTTGAACCTCGGTCTGCGCTACGAATACGCCACGCCGCAATGGGAGGCGAAGAACCGTCTGGCCAACTTCGACTCGGCGGCCTTGAAGCTGATCCAGGCCCCGGGCGGCGGCATCTACGAGCGCGCGCTGGTGCGCCCGGACCGCAACAACTGGGCGCCGCGTTTCGGCCTCGCCTATAGCCTGACCTCGAAAACCGCGCTGCGCGGCGGTTACGGCATCAGTTACATCCACTTCAATCGCATGGGCGGCGAGAACATCCTCTCCTACAACGGGCCCACGGTCATCAACGCCAGTGTCAGCCAACTGCCGGCCAGCCCTATCTGCGCGGGCGATCAGGGCTCTCCGAGCTGCTTCCGCCCAACCATGATGGGTTTCCCGCCGAATATGGTGGTCCCGGAAAAGTTCAGCACGCTCATCTCTCGCACCAACCACATTCCGGCCGATTACCGCACCTCCTACGTGCAAAGCTGGCACTTCACCATTCAGCGCGAGCTGGGCCGGGGTTGGGTCGCCGATCTCGCCTACGTCGGCAACCGTGGCGTGGGGCTGATGATCCTCGGGGACTACAATCAGGCGCGACCCAATAATCCGGGCGAGAACGTGGTGCTGCAAGCGCGCCGCCCGTTCTCGGCCTTTACGGAAATCCAGATCGCCTGGGGCGGCGGCTTCTCAACCTACCACGGCTTGCAGACCAAGGTGGAGAAGAAGTTCTCCGGCGGCATGTACTTCCTGAATTCCTTCACCTGGTCCAAATCCATCGACAACGCCGCGGGCCACCTGGAAACCGCCGGCGGCGATAACTCGCGGGTAAACTTCCGGGACCTCGGTAACGAGAAGGGCCTCGGCAGTTACAATCAGCCTCTCAACAACACGACAACGCTGGTCTACGACCTGCCCTACGGGAAGGGCCGCAGATTCGGTTCTTCCGCTAACGCCTGGGCCGGCGGGATCGCCGGCGGCTGGCGCTTGACTCTGATCAACACCATGACCAGCGGGATGCCGGTGAATCTCACCTATGGCCCGACCTCGCAGTTTTCCGTCAGCGGCTCTCCGGCTTACCGCCCCAACATCACCGGCGACGTGATGGCGCCTGTAAGCCAGCGCTCCATCGACAACTACTTCAACAAGGACAACGTGCAGTTGCCCACCGACTCGCGTTTCCCGTTCGGCAACGCCGGCCGCAACATCGCGCGCGGTTACTCGTTCCATAACCTCGACATGGGTCTGCACAAGGACTTTCCGGTGTGGACCGAGGGCCGGCGGATCGAGTTTCGCGGCGAGTTCTTTAACCTGTTCAACCGGACTAACTTCGGCGCGCCCAACAGCACCCGGTCCGCCTCCGCCTTCGGCACCATTCGCACCACGTTCCCGGCCCGCATGATCCAGCTCGCCCTGAAGCTCGTCTTCTGAAAAAGGGGACAGTAACACATTACCCCTTTTAGCCGAACCGGGGATCATCTCCCGTGCGGCGGCCTTCGCGTGCCGCACCGCCCGCCGG
This sequence comes from Bryobacterales bacterium, assembly GCA_030693045.1. Lineage (GTDB taxonomy): Bacteria > Acidobacteriota > Terriglobia > Bryobacterales > Bryobacteraceae > JACQZT01. Next base: position 7,165 of record JAUYBU010000586.1, read on the forward strand.
GCCGGCGGCTTGGCCCGTCAGATCAGCCAGCGGCGCGCAATCTGGTCGTTCTCGTCGGCGGTGATCATCCAGTCCAGGATCCGGCCTTTGAGGTCGTTCACCATCCGGCCGTGCTCGGCGTCGTGGTACAGGTTGCGCCACTCGCCGGGATCGCTCTCCAGGTCATATAACTCGCCACCGTGCCCCGGGTAGTAGTTCAGCTTCCACCGGGCGGTCCGCACCATCTTTGCGTCGGGATGCCGGATGCCGTCAACGCCCTTACCCGGGACGAAGAAAGTGCCGCGGTCTCCGTTCGTAATGACCTCCGGCATGACGTTCTCCGCAAACACCATTTCCCGCGGCGAATAACGGCTTCGATCTCCAGCGATCAATTGCGCAAAACTGCGCCCCTGCACACACTCCGGCGTGGCCAGGCCGCACATCTCCAAAATCGTCGGCAGAACGTCCACCGATTCCACCATCTCGGAGTAACTTCCCGGCCTCGTGTGGCCCGGCCAGCACACCATCATCGGAACGTGTACGGAAGCTTCGAAGAAGACGTTCTTCCCGAATAAGCCGTGTTCGAGCATCTGGTCGCCGTGGTCGGTGACCACGAAGACAAGAGTGTTGTCCGCTTTGCCCGAGCGCTCGAGTTCATCCAGGATAGCTCCGAACTCGTCGTCAAGCATAGTCACCGCGGCGTAGTAACTTCTGTACATCCACTGCAGACGGTCGCGGCCGATGTTGTACTGAGGAGTATTCCGCAGGATCATCCTCTGGACCGGCGGCGGAAGCCGATGGATGTAGTCGAGGTCCACCCGGCGCGGGAGCGGGATCTCGACGCCATCGTAGCGCGAGGCGTAGGGCTCCGGCACGGTGTATGGCGAGTGTGGTTTGAAGAACGACGAGAACAGGAAGAAGGGATCGGCGGCGGCGGCTTCGCGCAGCATGCGGCGCGTCTCCATGCCGGTCCAGGCCGTGGGAGTGTACTCCTTGCCGATCACGGCCGAAAACGGATTCTTCCCGGGAGCGGGATTCCTGACGGTTTGATGGTAGGGCACACTCGCGTTTGGGTCATGGCGTTTCCGCCACTGGACGTAGTCGGAATAAGGATCGGTGCGGTCGATGCCATCATCCAGCAGCACCTTGCCGAAGCCGGTCTGGCGGGCGTGCTCGGCGGTTGGCGGATGGAAGTGCAGCTTTCCGACGCTGCCCGTGGAATAGCCCGAACGTTGGAGTAGCATCTGCATCTCCGGTTCGGGCTGTGTATAGGGAGTGTAGTTCACCCGGTTCTTGTGCGAGTGAGGATACCGGCCTGTCAGATAGCTCGTTCGCGACGGCACGCAAACGGGCGCCTGAACGAATGCGTTCTTGAAGTTCGCCGCGCGGGCCGAAAAACGGTCCAGATTCGGCGTCTTAACCTGCGCATTCCCATGTGCGCCGAGACAATCGAATCGCCACTGGTCGAACATCACAATCAGAATGTTGGGACGCGACGAGGGCGCAGCGCCGGCGACAACCGGGGCAGTCCCGGTGGCCTGTAAGAAGGTCCTTCGGGTAACCTCTGGCATATTCCGAACAGCCATTTTTCGGCGTAGTGATCACTGTAACATACCGGTTTGTCCACGCGGCGCCCGTCCCGAAGCGCCGCGGCGCCGCAAGTGATCAGCCCGAAAAGTCGATCCCGAAAGTGGGATGTGACCGCCGCGCCCGTCCGCCCGCGTGGGCCTCGCCGCGCTCAGTTCGCGCCGGTCTTCGCCTACTGCGCCGCTTCTTGCTTCAGAGACTGCCGGTAGCGCGTGAGGAGTTCCTCCCGATTCTGGCGCAGGTCCATTCCGGTCGGCTCGGCCGGATAAGGCCGCTTGCCCATCAGCCCTTCCCAGAGGATGCGGTTGTAAGTCGCGAAATCGAAGCGATCTTCGGAGCTGAAGTCCATTCCCTTGGTCACCCGCGCCCAGTACTTCGAGTCGTGCGCCGGCTTTGGCACGACCAGGCCGGCGGGCTTGGGAGGCAGCGGCAGTTTCGTATTGTAGAGAAACGGCGAGGGAGTGGCGGTAAAGCTCCACCGGCTCGGCGTCGTGTTGAAGATATTGGCCATGGGCCTGGCGAGCGCATCGTTCAAGTTCATCGGGGGCAGGCCCAGAACCTCTTCGATCGTGCGCAGGGAGTCGAGCATGGGCCAGCGCGCCCGAAATGACTAGCGCAAGCGTCAGGCCAGCCGCTGAAACCGAGAGACGCTGGTGAACATTACAACTCGCCGCCTGGTTAGAACAAGCCTCG
>JAUYBU010000597.1 GCA_030693045.1 Bryobacterales bacterium
TGGCGCGGCGCGCATCGCGCGCGGGGCGACTCGCTTCCACCGCTTCCCCGCTTCTGGAAAGCGCTGTTCCTGGCCGTCTTCGCGGTCTTCGGCGCGATCTACTTCTTCAACGCGATGGCGCCCGAAATCAGTCCCGACGGCAGTAACTATCATCTCGGCCTGGTCGGCCTCTACCTCAACCACGGCGGCCTCTACCCGCTCGAAACATCCCTCTACGCCAACTTATCGCAAGCCATCGAGATGCTGTTTCTGTTCGCGTTTCCCTTTGGACGGCATTCGGCGGCGGCCCTGATGCATTTCGCCTTTCTGCTGACCTTGCCGCTGGCCATGCTGGCCTACTCCCGGCGATTCGGTTTTCCCGCGGCGGGCGCAACCGGCGCGCTGCTGGTGTTTGCCAGTCCGGTCGTCGGCATCGACGGCTCGAGCGCCTACAACGACGTCGCCGCCGCCTGCGCCGTATTCACGACGTTCTACCTGGTGCGGATCTGGACGGAAGAGCGGCAGGAGGCCTTGCTGATTCTGGCCGGGCTGGCGGCCGGATTCTGCTACGCGGTGAAGTACCCGGCGGCTCTGGCGGGACCCTACGCGCTGCTGTGGGTCTCGTGGAAACTGCGGCGCGAACCCGCCAGATGCCTTCGCTCGGCCGCGCTTGTGAGCGCGTGCGCCCTGCTGATGGCGGCACCCTGGATGGCGAAAAACTGGATTTGGGCCGGCAATCCCTTCTCGCCCTACTTCAACCGCATCTTCCCGAACCCTTACGTTCACATCGCCTTCGAGCAGGCGTGGGCGGAGTTCGGCCGGCACCTGGGAATCGTCACCAGCCGCTGGCAGGTTCCCTGGGAGGCCGCCGTGACCGGCAGGCTGAACGGGTTGCTGGGTCCGGTGTTCCTGCTCGCGCCGCTGGCGCTATTGGGTCTGCGCCGCCCCGAAGGCCGGCGCCTGGCGGCCGCCGCGGGGGTGTTCGCAATTCCAGCGGCATTCGGAATCGATACCCGCTATCTTATTCCCGCGCTGCCCTTCCTGGCGCTGGCCATGGCCGTGGCGGTCGCCGGTTCTCCGCGCATCCTGGTTGCCCTTGCCCTGACCCACACCATTCTTTCATTGCCATCCAATAGCGGTCTATACTGCTCGGCCGAAAGCTGGAGACTGAGCGACATTCCGGTGCTCGCGGCGTTGCGCATCGAGCCCGAGGAATCCTTCCTGCAACGCCGCCTGCCGGAGTACGCCATCGCGCGCATGGTGGAGCAAAAAGTGCCCCCCGGCGGCCGCGTGTTCGCCTACGGCGGATTGCCGCAGGGATACACGTCGCGAGAAATCGTCATCGAATGGACCTCTGCCTTCAACAAGGCGCTCTGCAACATGCTGTGGATCTCGATCGACGCCGAACTCGTTCCGGCCCGCCGCATCGAGTTCACCGTCGCCAGGCGGCCGCTGCGCGCGCTTCGAGTGATCCAAACGGCCCGGTCCAAGCACATCTGGAGCGTGTCCGAACTCACGATCCACGCCGCAGGCAAGGAACTTCCCCGCGCGCCGCAGTGGCGTTTACGCGCGCGGCCCAATCCCTGGGACGTTCAGAGGGCCTTCGACAACAGCGTGCTCACCCGGTGGACGGCCGGCGAGTCTTCGGCCGCGGGAATGTTTCTGGAGGTCGATTTCGGCCGGCCCGAGCCGGTGGATTCGGTGGTTGTCCGAGCGACGCGGGATCAGGACGGCGTCCGGTTGCGGCTCGACGGCCGCCTGGAGAGTGGGGAGTGGACCACGCTCGCCAGCGTGCCGGGCCGCGTCGAAGATGCGCCGCCTCCGGTGATGGCTCTGCGGCGAAGCGTGGCCGAAGAGTTCAAGAACGCCAGAGTCGAATACCTGCTGATCCGCGACGGCGAATGGGGCGCCGACGAATTTCGCCGCAACGCCGAAGGCTGGCGCCTGGAATTGCTGGGCGAAACCGCCGGCGCCCGCCTGTACCGGTTCCGCTAGTGTCCGCTCCCTAACGGTCGCGGCTCCGCAACTGAGCCGCGCGCGTCAGCAAGCGGTAGAGACGCTTCGGAGACAAGACGCTAAATCGTCGTGCCGATGGGACCGGGTCCGAAATCGTGCAGCGCTTCCTTGATCGAAAGGCCGCGCACGCCGATGCGCTTCAGATCGGTGGTGCCGATGCCCACGGCTTCGGCCAGCGTCATGGTGTTGTCGCCGCGCACGAAAGGTTTCTCGCCCCGCTTGGCGCGCGGATCGTAGCCCATGACGGCGGTGCAGACGGCATCCAGGCACACCGGGTTCTTGCCCGCCAGCATCAGGCCCGGCTTGATGATCTGCGTGCCCTTGTTCCACTCCCCTTCGCCGCCGCGGATGGAGACCACGCCGTCGACAATCCCCAGATCCACCGGCCGCGCGGCCACCAGGTCGGTCACGATGCGCGGCACGCGGTAGCCGGCGTCGCGCGACGTGGTTGGGTCGAGTTCCTGCGGGACGCCTTTGGGCGGCGTACGGGCTCCGTTGTGGCAAACCGGGCCGCGCTCCTGCTTCGGATCTTCGTTGCCGTCGGGGCCGTTGTCGCCGCCGTAGAGCGAGCAGGGCGTGTTCCCGAAGCTGTTCTTGAGCGACATGGTGACGCCCGCGATCCAGTGGTTCTTAAGCATGGACATCGAGACGAACGTGTCGCAGTCGGCGAAGGAGTGGTTCAGATCGTACGCCGGAAAAATGTAGCCGCCCGTGGGCACCTTCATCCGCGTGTATTTCTTGGCCTGGCCCATATTCTGAGCGTTTTCCCATTCGACCTTGCAGCCGACGTTGCCGATGGCCTCGACGTCCAGTCCGTAGCGCGCCCACAGGGCCAGCTCCTGCCTGGCCGGGAAGAAAGTCTCGATGATCCGTATGCGGCGCGCCCCGGCGTTGGAAAGCAGGGTTGCGACCGCCAGCACGGTCGCGGGTTCGGTGCGATAGGGCATGTCGGCGCGGATGGGGAAGCGCGTGATGTTGCCCGTCAGGTTCAGTTTGAGCGCGACGGTCTTGCCTTTGACCAGCTTGCCGATGCCGCCCAACTGGTCCATCATCTTCTTGAGCGCGGGCAGCAGGTTCCGGTCGTACTCGCGCTGACGCGCGATGGCAACCGGCGCCGCCGGCGCCTCCCGGGCGGCCTGCAGCGTCAGCGCGCCGGCGCCGGCCAGCAATGCGCGTCTCGAAATTTGTTCAGCCATCTTCCCTCCTCGGTAAACTGATTAGTATGTTATCAGGATTCGTCCGTTCGCTGCCGCTGGCGGCTTTTGCCCTGGCGGCTTTCGCCGCTGAACCGAAGACCGAGCTGCTGTGGCCCGACGGCGCGCCGGGCGCCGTGGGCAATGAGGACGCCGACCGCCCGGCGCTCACCACCTATCTCCCCGCCACTCTCGCGGGCACTGCCGTCGTCGTCTGTCCCGGCGGCGGCTACCGGCACCTGGCGATGGACCACGAAGGCCAGCAGGTCGCCCAGTGGCTGAACTCGCTCGGCATCGCGGCGTTCGTGCTCAAGTACCGGCTGGGAGACCGTTACCGCCACCCGGCGCCGCTTCAGGACGCCCAGCGCGCCATCCGCATGGTTCGCGAGCGCGCCGCCGCGCTGGGCGTCGCCCCGAACCGCATCGGCATCATGGGATTTTCCGCCGGAGGGCACCTGGCGTCGACCGCGGCCACCCACTTCGACGCCGCCAGCCGCCCCGATTTCCTGATCCTCGGCTATCCGGTCGTCTCGTTCACCACCCAGTACACGCACAAGGGTTCGCGCGCCGCGCTGCTGGGCGACAATCCCGATCCCAAGCTGGTCGAGAACCTGTCGAACGAAAATCAGGTGACGTCCCAGACGCCGCCGACTTTCCTGTTTCACACCAACGAAGACAAAGGCGTGCCCGCCGAGAACAGCGTGCTGTTCTACCTGGCCCTTCGCAAGGCCGGCGTCCCTGCCGAAATCCACATCTACGAGCGCGGCAACCACGGCGTCGGCCTGGCGCCCAAGGACCCGATTCTTTCGACCTGGCCGGCGCGCCTGGCCGATTGGTTCCGCACCCGCGGCCTGCTGCCCCACTAGCCCCCCGGCCCCCGGGGACACTCCGGGCAACCTTTGGGTAAACCATCGCCCCCGCCCCCCGGGGACACTCCGGGCTAATCTTACGGATACCATCGCCTGACCTGGGACACAGGCGTGTCCCCCATTTCCAGCTATTTCGGGGTTTCGTAGCCTGTCCCCGAAATTGCGTGAAATGGCGCTACTTCAGCGCCGAAAAGTCGGTCGGGTCGAGGAAGACCGATTCGACCTTTTCCACAATCTTGCCACTCTTCTCGGATTCGTCGCGGGCCTTGAGCCAGGCGGGATCTTTGCGAAAGGCGTCGAAGTTCTTCTTGGCGGCCTCGCGGTTCGGGTGCGCCAGCAGGTAGATGAGCGTCTTGCCGGCCAGCGGCGGGTCCTGCGGCGAGAAGTAGCCGATGTTGGTGATGCCGTGCTTCTCGAACAGTTTCACGGTGTGATTGCGGAAGCGCGCGTGCAGGGCGTCCAGCTTGCCGTCAAGCGTGTGGTAAGTGCGCAGTTCGAAGACCCGCTTGCTCTGCGCGTGCGCGGTTTGAACCTGGCCGGCCCAGTAGCCGGCGGTGAAGACGAAGGCCGCCGCGGCGGCCGTCCAAAGTACTTTTCGCATAAATGGATTCTATCAGTCGGGCGTGGACGCCGTAACGCGCGCCTTCAAACGGCCCTTGGCCAGGCGCACGCCGACGTTGGTACCCTTGGGCGCGTCTTCGGCGCACCGCACTACTCGCCCGGCGCCGGTTTCGAGGATCGCGTAACCCCGGTCGAGGACCGCCAGCGGGCTGAGCTGGCGCAGGTGCGCGTCGAGTTCGTCCAGCCGCGCGCGGCACCGCGCCACGCGCAGCCCGGCGATGCGTTCCACGCTCGATGCGGCCGAGTCCAGCCGCCGGTGCGCGGCGGCCAGGCGCAGCCGCAAATCGAGTTTGCGCAGCCGCTGGTCGCGCTCGCGCCAGCGGCGGCCGGCCGCCTCGACCAGGGTGCGCGCGCGGCCGCGCAACCGGTAGTCGAGTTCGTCGGCGCGCTGCATGGCGCGTCCGATGCGGCGCTGGATCACGGCGGTGGCGCGCCCGATGCCCTGCCGTTCCAGGCGCCGCGCCGCCTGCTCGAGTCGGAAGCGGACCGCCCGCTCGAGTTGGTTCCGGCGCGCGGCGACTTGCTCGAGCAGCGAATCGCGCGTGGGCACCACCAGTTCGGCCGCCGCCGAAGGCGTCGGCGCGCGCAGGTCGGCGACGAAATCCGCAATGGTGAAGTCGGTCTCGTGGCCCACGGCCGACACCACCGGGACAGAACAGGCGACGATGGCGCGCGCCACCGCCTCTTCGTTGAAGATCCACAGGTCTTCCAGCGACCCGCCGCCGCGCGCCACGATCACCACCTCCGCCCAGCCCGACTGGCTGAAGTAGTCGATGCCGCGGACCACCTGCTCGATCGAGCCTTCGCCCTGCACCCGCGCCGGGTAAAGTCGGATGTGCAATCCCGGGAAGCGCCGCCCGAGGATGTTCAGCATATCCCGGATCACCGCGCCGGTGGGCGAGGTGACGATCCCGATGCGGCGCGGCAGCGTCGGCAGCCGGCGTTTGCGCGCCGGGTCGAAAAGTCCTTCGGCGGCAAGCTTCTTCTTGAGCTGCTCGAAGGCGAATTGCAGCGCGCCGAAACCTTGCGGCTCGAGCGCTTCGACCTGCAACTGGTACTCGCCGCGCGGTTCGTAAACCTCGATGCGCCCGCGCACCAGCGCCTGGATGCCGTCCTGCGGTTTGAACTTGAGGTAGCGCGCCACCGGGCGGAAGCACACGCAGCGCAACTGCGCCTCGTCGTCCTTGAGCGTGAAATAGTAGTGGCCGCTGGGGGCCAGCTTCGCGCCCGAGATCTCACCCGCCACCCAGACGTCCTCGTAAGCGGATGAAAGCAGCTCGCGCAGTTCCGCGGTCAGCGACTTAACCGTGTACAGCCGGCGTTCGGGTTCCCAGCCAAGCGAGAGTTGTTCCACTCACTCCAGCATACTTTGCAGCGGGCGCGCCGTCTTGCGCCTCTTCCCGGGCTATGAAATGATCGTGTAAGAGGGGACCATGGCCGCCCTTAGAGAAGTTGAAAAGCTTTTGCCGAAACTCACCCGCGCCGAGATGGCGCAAGTGTTGCAGTGGGTTGTGCGTGATCTCGGCGACGCCTTTCCGGGAGTCGAGTCTCGCGCCGAGGTTTGCGGCGGAGAGCCCTGCCTGGTTCGCACACGGGTTCCGGTCTGGGTGTTGGAGCGCGCGCGGCGACTTGGCGCCAGTGACGAAACGCTCTTGCGCTGCTATCCAACCCTCCGAGCCGAGGACCTCTCGAATGCGTGGGCGTACGTCCGTTCGCACCGCGAGGAAATCGACCGCCAGGCCCTCGATAACGAGGAGGCGTAGGCATTGGCGCGAATCTACGCCAACGAGAACTTCTCGTTGCCGGCCGCCGATGCCCTGCGTCGTCTGGGTCATGACGTTTTGACCGTCCAGGAGACGGGGAAGGCAAGTCGGGCGATGCCGGACGAGGACGTCCTCGCGTTCGCCCGCGCCGAGAGCCGAATCCTGGTGACGTTCAACCGGCGTCACTTTGTTCGGTTGCACGCCGCGACGCGGGATCACGCGGGAATCATCGTTTGCACATTTGACCTGGATTTCGAAGGTCAAGCTGCGCGTATCAACGCCGCCGTTTGCTCGGAGTCTTCGTGGACCGGCCGATTGGCGCGTGTGATCCGCCCCCCTCGGACGGAATCTACCGCAACGTAGTTGTCTTGCCGAACCCCTTATCTCCCTCATAAAATCTTTCGATTGGCGCTTTTCGCGACGCCGCGCTATCGTGAGATTTCGTACTCGACCCACCCTGTGGCGAGATGACCTAAGCCCGGAGGAACTATGACCCCAAAACAAGTTCTGGAATTCGCCAAGACCAACGACGTACAGTTCGTGGACCTGCGCTTCACCGACCTGCCCGGTCTTCAGCACCACATTTCCTACCCCATCGGCCAGCTCGAGGAGGAGGCCTTCGAAGAAGGCTTCGGCATGGACGGCTCCAGCATCCGCGGATGGGCGGCGATCAACGAGAGCGACATGCTGCTGGTGCCCGACCCGGCCACCGCGATCCTCGACCCGTTCAATCAGCACAAGACGCTGGTGATGACCGGCGACATCCTCGACCCCATCACGCGCCAGCACTACGACCGCGACCCGCGCCACATCGCCCGCAAGGCGGAACGGTATCTGGAGAACTCCGGCATCGCCGACGTGGCCTTCTTCGGCGCCGAGGCCGAGTTCTTCATCTTCGACAATGTTCGCTTCGACCAGGACCAGCACTCCGGTTTCTACTTCATCGACGCCGAAGAGGGCCGCTGGAACTCGGGCCGCGAGACCAACAATCTGGGCTACCGCCCGCGTTACAAGGAAGGCTACTTCCCGGTGCCGCCGACCGACCACTACCAGGACTTGCGCGCCGAGATGGTGGACGTCATGCTGAAGTGCGGGCTGGATATCGAGTGCCACCACCACGAGGTCGCCACCGGCGGCCAGGCTGAAATCGATCAGCGCTTCGACACGCTGGTGAAGTCGGCCGACAACATGATGCTGTACAAGTACTGCGTGCGCAACGTCGCCAACCGCCGCGGCAAGACCGTCACCTTCATGCCCAAGCCGCTGTTCGCCGACAACGGCAGCGGCATGCACTGCCACCAAAGCCTCTGGAAGGACGGCAAGCCCCTGTTTGCGGGCGACCTGTACGCCGGCCTGAGCCAGATGGCCCTGTACTACATCGGCGGCCTGCTAAAGCACGCCCGCGCGCTGAGCGCCATCATCGCCCCCACCACCAACAGCTACAAGCGCCTGGTGCCCGGCTACGAGGCTCCCGTCAACCTGGCGTATTCGCGCCGGAACCGTTCCGCCGCCTGCCGCATTCCAATGTACTCGGCCAGCCCCAAGGCCAAGCGAATCGAGTTCCGCCCGCCCGATCCGTCGGCCAACCCGTACATGGCCTTCGCCGCCCAGTTGATGGCCGGCCTGGACGGCGTGCTCAACAAGATCGAGCCCGGCGAACCGCTCGACAAGGACATCTACGACCTGTCTCCGGAGGAGATGAAGTGCGTGGCGTCGATGCCCGGCTCGCTCGAGGAAGCCCTCACCTGCCTGGAAGAAGACCACGCCTTCCTGCTCAAGGGCGATGCCTTCACCGAAGAGTTGCTGGAGACCTTCATCGCCTACAAACGCAAGAACGAGGCCGATGCCGTCCGCCTCCGGCCGCACCCTTACGAGTTCGCCCTCTACTACGACATCTAACCGCCTGTCATAAAATAACCGCTCCCACCGCCCAGAGGGCACCCGGTCGCGGC
>JAUYBU010000033.1 GCA_030693045.1 Bryobacterales bacterium
ACAAGCCCGCGATCCACGGAGTTTAGCGACGCACTCTCCACTTCACAGTTTTGTTGGCGGTCGCGCGAAAGAGTGGGCAGAGGGCGGCTGCGGTCTCGGGCATCGAGTCTTGCGAAGGCCTGCGGCAGTTGGTCGAGTGAACCGCCACAGACGATCGAGAGGTAATCGGGCCGGGTCAGGTTGGCGGCGAGCGCAGCGGCCGGGGGGAGCCGTTCGAAGTCTTGCGCAAGGTTCTTGCGGCCGCTACGGCGGCGTTCGCCGTGCTTCATCGTGTGAAAGAATCCTTCCAGAATGTTGTTGGTGCGATCAACCAGACGGACGCCTCCGCCCAGTTGGTCCGGAATAGGAACGGCGTGGCCCCAAAGAAACTTTCCGTGACGTTCGAGATGGGCTAACACGATGTCGATGGCTTGACGCTGGTCTTTGGCCGGGCCGCGCTCAGGGCGCCGCTGGCGCAAGGAATCGGCCAGCTTGTCCACGGCCTGGTGGATGTCGCGCAGCGCTTGCTGGGTCTGGCCGGCGCCGTTGGCTTCCGGCCCGCCGAGTTTTTCTTCCGTGAGGCGAAGCGTCGCGCGCAATTCGGTGAAGATCCGAGCTCGTTCACTGAGGGTCTTGGCGACGTGGCCAAGAGTTGAAACGTCGCGGTCGATGGGACTCAAGATACGATCGAGCCGTTGCAGCGCCTTCATCACTTTCTTGTCGGCCGGAGGATTGCGCAGGAAGGCGCTCACCGCCCATGCAACATGTAGGCAGCGGACGTAGAGATCCAGATACGGCAGGTCAAATGGAAAGCCCTGGCCGTTACCATCGGCCGCGTAATCCAGCGCCCGGCCGGGGTGCCCTCTGGGCCGGGCACCCCGGCCAGGGAGCGAACGGCCGCCAATCCGGCGAAACCTTCGGGAAGGCGCGGGTTGGTTAGAGATTCCGGCTGCCAGATACGAAACTCGTCGCGAGCCTGGCCAATGGTTGTTCCGAGCAGGCGCCCCTGCTCGCGAGCGAACCCGCGCAGATGCTTGCGTAGATTCATTCGGCGGAACAAATTGCGCAGTTTGTCGTGAGCGCCGCAAAGCAGATCCGTGCCCACATCGCGGAGAAAGTGCAGGTGGCAGGCCAGTATTGGAATCGAAAGGTCGAGGTTGTTTGCCAGGCCGCTGGCCGCTTCGGTTACCGCCCGGCCGAGGTCGCGCATGATGGCGCAGGGTGGGCCGAACTGCGCCGCGACTTTTTCCAGCTTCGGCAGGATGGCATCACCCCGTTCGGTGGGGATCTTCCAGGCGCCCAGGACCCAACGGCGCCAGCCGGCAAACGCTACCAGCAGTGTGCCGCGGCCGTCTTCGCACGTAGCGTCGATGTGCAGCGGCCAGCCTCCATCGGCGGCCAGCGCGGCACGCAAGGCCGGGGCCGCATCCCGATGAAGGGCTTCCAGGTAGATGACAAAACGCTTGCCGAGTTCACTGATTTCGCCACAGGAGAGATGGATTCCGTGGTCCTTTTCCAAAGCAGTGCGGATTTCCTCCCTCTGGCGATGGCCGACAAAACGTTCGATGCCAACATAGGCCATGATGTCGTAGCCGACGGTGCTCTTGGGCGGAATCAGTTCGGTCGGGGCTGGATCGCGCCGCGTCACCAGCGAGCCTTGCCGTTTACACCGGCGGCCGCAGACATACACCACTTCCCGTACCCGGAACAGCCCATGCGCCAGAGTGACAGCGCGGCGTTGAAGCGTCTTTTGCACATGCATGGGACCCTGGCAGAGGGGGCAAAGTTCTTTGCATTGCCCGGCCTGAACCAGTGCCCCGGCGAGAGCGGTCAGGTCACTTCCATACCCATCCTGCAAGGACCGGATCTGCTGCTTCAAGAGCGCGAGTGCGGTGAGCGGGAGTTCGCCGTTTTTTTTAGCCCGTAGCGGCTGAAGATGGCCTCGACCTGATCGACGGTTACAGCAAGGCCGCGCGCGGCCAGCCGTGCGGCCACTAAACCGGCGTCTGGCCGCACTCCGGCGCTGCGCACCAGGTCGAGCAGTACTTCGATAACCACCACCGCCGGAGATTCCGGCGGCGGCTGCACCGGCTCGGCGGACTGCTGTTGACGCAGAATGAACTGGGATTGGGCCCGTGCCGGATTCGCACTGACGTAAAGGTAGTGCCCACGCAAGGTCTCGCGCCCGATGCGCCGGTCTTCGACCAGATCGAGCAGTGTATTATGAACCCGCACTTGCAGGCGGACGTGCAACTCCGAATGGGTCCGGCCGGCATCGGATTGCTCGACCAGGCGCTCCACGGTTGCCTTCAGCGATCCATCGCGCGAGAAGCAGACGCCTTGGTAACGCCACAAGCCGTCCTGGTCGAACGGCGGAATGTCGCGGAGGGTGTAGAAACGGCCGTCGTGGCTATAGCTGGAGAGGTAACCCAACGCCGACAGACGCCGGAAAACGCTCATGCGCGAGGATGTTTCGAGCGCATCCGAGAGCGTCGCAAGATCGGCGATCGATTGGCGTTGGAACAGGCGGGTGAGAGTTTGGCGCGATGGTTCCGGACCTAGCATGGCGTACTCTTGGGAGGCTCTGATACAGTTGGGATCATTAGCACTCCATATAGTCCTTATTGTATCTCGCCAAACACGTTTCCACCAGAACAACCAACAAAAAGCCAATGATTTTGAGAGGATCAAGCGGAAGGACTGATACAATGAGGACCGGAACGTGAGGGAACCACTATTGGATTCAATGGGTTGGCGCACTCAACCGGCGTTTGACGCCCTAGGCCAAACGCCTTCAGGCTGGCGTCGTTGACGTCCGAGAACCGCCGGTGCGGCAGCGTGGTGAGCGCCATCGGCGCCGGGTTGTTGCGGAACAGGCGCTCGAAACGCTGCTGCGCTTCCCGCTCCTCGCTCAGATCCTTGCTGACGTGGAAGATGCAATCGGCGCCGTTCCACCGGCCCAACCAGACACAGGTCTCCACCGGCACCAGGCCGCCGTCCTTGCACGCCAATGGCAGGGGACAGTCCCCCCGCTCGCCCCGGGAGATGGCGGCGAGGATTTCCCCGGCTTCCCGGCGTCTGTCCGCCGGATGACAATCCGGCAGAAGCATGCCGGCGAGTTCTTCGGCGCCGTAGCCCAGCTTACGTTCCAGGGCCTGGTTGGCGAACAGAATCCGGCCCTCGGGCGTGGCTACCACGATCAGGTCGCCGATGGTCTCGAAGAAGGTTCGGAAGTTGGCTTCGCTCTCGCGCAGAGCCTCTTCGGCCCGCTTCTGGGCGGTGATGTCGCGCACGGTGGCCTGCAGAAATGCCTGGCCCGCCATCTCGATCCGGGTGAGCAGCACGGTGGCTGGGAAATCCGCCCCGCCCAACCGCCGGTGGGTCCACTCGAAGAAGTTGGAACCCTCGCGCATGGCCGTCCCGATCGCTTCCCGAGCCTTGCCGGCCGATGGGCTCCCGTCCGGCTGCCGTTCCGGAGATACGTCCCACGGCCCCAGCGCGATGAACTCCGCCTCATTCCCGGCCCCGAACATCTCCACTGCCGCCGGATTGCCGGAGGTGAACTGCCACGAAGGCGGGGCCAGAGTCATCAGCGCGTCCCGTGAGGCATCGAACAACAAGCGGTGCCGCGCTTCGCTCTCGCGTAGCGCATCTTCCTGCTGTTTGCGCATCAGCGCCACGCCGATGCTGGCGCTGATTCCCTCGAAGAAGCGGATCGTCTCCAGCGTGAAACAATCTTCCCTCCGGTCGTTGAGCTGCAGCAGGCCGACGATGTCTCGATTCGCGCGGATGGGTATAAGCGCCACCGACCGATACCCTTGATGAATACAGTTGTTACGCGGATGTAGCCTCGGGTCCTGATCGGCCGGAAGGTCCAGCAGCGGCAGCGAGTTGTTGATCCAGAAACTTCCGTCGCTGGTAAATAGAGAGTTCGCCGGATCCGCCTGCCCGGAAAGGACCAGTCCGCAGGTGCACTCCAATCGGATGTTGCCGTTCTCATCCCGGCAAAGGCCGCCGTCCCTGTCCCGGGCAATCAGCGTGTTTTCCGTCCGCAGAAACCCATCGGAAAAACCGCTCTGGACGAAGTATGGGAAGTCGTCGCCGCTGCGCAGCCGGATGCCAACAGTGTCGAGACCGGTTTCCCGCTTGATTGCCGCCAGAATTTGGCTGACCACGTCCGGCAGGCCAAGAGGTTCATTGAGTGCGCCCAGGATCTCGGCGGACAGATGCTGGTAGCGTTCCGCCCGCCTGCGCTCGGTGATGTCGGTGTCGCTGCCGTGGTAGCCCCGCAGGCTTCCATCGGCGTTCAGCAGCGGAATGCCGTTGGTGGAGACCCACACGATACCACCGTTTTTGGCCTGGATGGCGTTGACCAGATTCTGGAACGGTTCCTTCCGCTCGAAGACCGCGAAGGCCGCGGTCTTGAACGCCGCGCGTCCTTCTTCCGGATGCAGGTCGTAGAAGTGCATCCGGCCCGCTACTTCGTCCGGGTGGTAACCCCAGATGGCCTCCGACACGGGGCTGACATAGGTGTAGAGACCCTGGGCGTCCACTTCCCAGGCGATGGTGCCGCTGTGCGCGGCCAACTGGTCGAACCGGGCCTCGCTCTCGCGCAACTGCTCGCGCCGGCGACACTCCCCGGTCACATCGCGGAAGACCAGCACCACCCCGATGACCGCGCCGGCCGCATCGTGGATGGGCGCGCAACTGTCGGCGATCTGGTATTCCGCGCCGTCGCGGGCGATGAGCGTGGCATGGTCGGCCAGCTCCACCACGACGCCCTCGCCCAGCGCCCGCTCAACCGGGTTTTCAACCGTAGCGCGGGTCTTTGCGTGGATGATGCGGAAAACCTCGGCGATGGGCCGGCCCCGCGCCCCGCCCGTCGTCCACCCGGTGAGCGTCTCGGCCACGCCGTTGAGGCTCACAACATTGCCCTCCCCGTCGCAGGCGATTACCCCATCGCCGATCGAGCGCAGCGTGGCCGACAGGTGCTCTTCGCTCTGCCGCAGTTGGGCCTGCTGGGCGCGGATGCCCGCGTCGGTGCGACGGAGCAGGATATAGACCACCGCCAGCAGGAGCGCCAGCAGCCCCCCGCCGGCGGCCCCGGCCAGGCCCAGTAAACGCGCGAAGGCCGCTTTGTCGGCGGTGATGTCGTGCATGACCAGCAGATCGCCGACCTCTTTGCCCGAAGCGTCCTGCAGGGGCGTGGCGGAGACCCGCCAGCCTTTCCCGCCGGCGGCGATCTCCTGGTCCGTTTCCCGGTGTGCGCGCTCGCCCGCCACCGGACCGGCCCAGGAGGCGAAGGCGTCGGGCAGGCGGCCCTGGCTGGCGTAGATCACCAGGCTTCGGGGCAGGCGATCCCAGTCGCCCTGCCGCCCCAGCCGGCGCATGCTCTCTTCCCAGTCCTGCCGGTTCAAGTGCTCCTTGCCGATGGCCACCGCCAGTTGGTTGCCGGAGCGGATGTGCAGCGTTTGCAGCACATCCACGATCCCCTTGCCGAGTTCCACATACCCGGCCAGCGCGCCGCCTTCAAAGACCGGCTGCACCACCCGCAGCGTGAAACCGCCCAGCGGCCCCAGTTCGATGCCGGAAGCGGTCTTGCCGGTGCGCTCGGCCTCCAGGGCCGTGAAACGCTCGACGCGGTCGCCGCGTTTGTCCGGCTGGTGGACCCGCAACAGGCACACCCGGCCCGGGTCGGAAAACTGGAAATCCGTGAGGCTGTTCTCGCGGCGCAGCATCTCGAATATCGGCCGCCAGGCGGCCAGCAGAGGGCCGGCGTGGCCCCCGCGCAGGGCTTTTTGCACAGTCCGGTCGGCGGCGATGGACTGCGCCACCGCGGCCAGGCCCAGGGCCTGCTGGTCCAGGGTTTCGCGCAGATCGCCGGAGACCTCCCTGACATGCGCCGTGATGTCGCCGGCCAGCCGCTGGCTCTGCTGTTGCCACACCAGCGGCCCCGCGCCGGCCATCAGCAGGCTCACCATGGCCGCCAGGGGCGGCAGCAGACGCCCGAGCACCGGCTTTGGGGAAGGGTCGGCGCGGCGGGCGGCGGCGAAAAACGCGGTCACCCCGATCAAAAGCACCAGCATCAAGCCAACTGGCAGGGCCGCTTTGGCCGCCACCTCCCATTTCCAGGCCTGGGCGTCGCTGTCCATTCCCAGCACGGCAAGGATCTGGCCGGATTGCGGGTCCGCGAGTGGCACCAGCGCCGAAATCCAGGTGCCCCAGCGGTCGGTGACCGGGCCTTCGGCGGTCTCGGTCCGGGTGTCGAATACGTGTCGAAATCCCTCCGGCGCTTCGTTATAGACCTGCCCGGGCGGGGAGTAGTCCGGGGAACCGGGCGGCTCGTTGTCCATGAAGATGAACAGCGTGCCATCGGCCTTGCGGCCCAGCAGATAGATGAACCGGCACCTCTCACTGGCCTGCCGGACCAGAGATAGCTGCTACTTGAGCTGGAGATAGGCCGGGGACGCCAGATCGGTCTGGGTGCCGTTCAGCGCCTTGACATGGCCCAGGTTCACCCCCTGCGCCACCAGGCGCGCCTCCTGACGCAGGCCGGCGCGCATCTGGCGGTCGGCCCGCGCCGCCATCCACCAGGCAAACAGCGCTCCGGCGATCAGCACCGCCAGGACCTGCGCGAAAAGCGGCCCGGAGCCTTTCGCCCGGTCGCTTATGTGTCTGTCTCGCCTCATGATCGAGTTTCGGACAGCTTCGGGCCCGGCCTTTCCTGCTCCAGCGGGCGAAATACACCTCTAATCCCATATCGGCTCGAAATGGAAAGAATACAGGCCGGCTGGACTTGGGGGAATTTCCCGCCCCGTTCAGTCGCGCTTCCCAGGGGGCGGACACACGTAGACGACGGTTCCGCCGGGCGCGCTATTGCCCCACCGTCGCCACCGCGCGGATGAGGAAGTTGCCGCCCATTCCGGCCCTCTCGGCCGTCTGGTAGGTCGTCCCGTCCTTGCTCACGTCCCCATCCGGAATGATGCCGGAAGCGGGGTTCACCCTGAGCCATTGGCTCCACCGGGTACCGTGGTATTCCACTCGAGCGGGCCGACACCCCGGGTGCGCTCGTTCTTGACGGTCACTGTCTCGGAGAAGTCATCCTTCATCTCGACTTGACCGCTCGGTTCTGTGGTGAGGCTGGGGTAGCCGAGGTCAAAGTCCACACCGGCCCGGACGCCGGCCCCGAGTTGCGACCAGAACGGTCCGATCTCGGCGGTCAGGGTCACTCCAACCTCAATGAAGACATCGCCGCTGCTGGAGAGTTCCCGGAGCGGACAACTGAGCATGGCCGAGAACCCTTCCGATGTGTTCAGCTTGACGCCCTTCTTGACGTCCTCCTTCTGGCAGCCCTTGTCGCTCCGCCCCGGACTGGAGGTGATCACCGCAAACGTTCTCATCGTGAACGTGGCGTTGCCGCAGTTCGTATCCTTCTCGCACTTGACCTGTACGGTGCCCGACGAATTCACGCTGACGTTCACCGGTTGGTCGGGGACCATCACTCCCTCGGCGTTGTTCACCGTGTAGCGATTGGCGGGATCCGGCACGACGCTGACGGTGATCTTCCCGGCCAGCGAGGACCCCTCCCAGGCAGACTGATACTTCCAGTCCGCGCTGTGCTCGGTCTTGGTGGAGTCGGGAACCGGGGAGCCGTTGTTGTAGATGCTGATCTTCACAAAGCGGCCGTACAGCTTCGCCGTCTGAGACTGGCCGGCGGCAACATCCGCCAGCAGGGTCAGCAACGTCCCGGCGCCGACGATGAGAGCGACAACCCGCGAAACTCTTCCCGGAATGGTAATCCGCATCTGCCCTTCTCCCTCTTGACCGCCCGCCTCCAGCGCCCCCGGCGGGCTCGGGGTCTCCTACTTACCGGGCCATGGCGGGACCGGCTTCCTTTCGCCGGCCTTGAGTCCGCCCAGGTGCCGCAGAACAGAGTTGTATCGCGGGTGCGTCTTAGGGTATCGCAACAGGGCGTCACCGACCGCCGGTCCGGGCCCCTCCGCGCGAAGCTGCAAAACGATGGTCCCGTCCGCTTCCATCCAGGCGCTTCCAATAGACGCCTCAGCCACAACTCTCCCCTTCTTGTCGATGGACTTCCATTCCCCCGCCGACTTTACCCTCGCCCTGCCGTGGTCGAATCTCCCGGCCTGTTCGAACCCAAACGGGATGACCAGGTTTCCACGCCCATCAATAAATCCCCATTCGCCGCCCATGACAACCGCATGTTCACCTTCGCGGATTTTCTTGCATCGTTGGCAGACCGCCGCCAGCCCCTCGGAAAACGGCAGCGCGAACGCGAATTTCGCCTCGATGACGACCTGGCCGTTCCGGGCGAAAAATCCGACGGCTCCGCCGCGCCTGAATCGCGCCAGGCCCTCTTCAAAGTAATCCGGTCCGTTATCCACGATCAAGGGCCGGATCACAAGCCGTCCGCCCGCGTCGATATAAGCCCATCCTCCTTCGTCGACCACCGCGGCGAGCCCTTGCGCGGAAAACTCGCCGGCAACTTCGAACCGAGGCTGGATCACCACCCTGCCGGCGGCGTCTTTGTATCCCCATCGGCCTCCCCGCTCGAAGGGAACCGGATGCCCGGCGAGCATCGCAAAAAGCACTACGCAGCATGGTGTGCGCATCGCTATGTTTATACACCCTCGGCTCCACACCCTGCACTGAATTGCCAACAGCGACTCAGGCTCAGGATCGGCAGCTTTAGCGCCACGGCGCCTGGCTGGCGGCGGCTTCGCCGTGCTATCCTCACACTTCCCGAAGTTGGAGGGGGATTTCGATGAATACGAAGGACAACCTGAAAGAGGCGTTCGCCGGAGAGAGCCAGGCCAATCAGAAGTACCGGGCCTTCGCCAAGAAAGCCGAGCAGGACGGCTTCTCGAACGTCGCGCGCCTGTTCCGCACCACTGCCGAAGCCGAGCGCATCCACGCCGAGGGTCATCTGAAGGCCCTCGCCGAAATCGGCTCCACCGCCGAAAACCTCAAGGCCGCCATTGCCGGCGAAACCTACGAGTACACGTCGATGTACCCGCCCATGCTCGAACAGGCCGAGGCCGAGGCCCATCGCGCCAAACTTATGTTCGGCTACGCCGTGAAAGCGGAAGCGGTGCACGCGGCCCTCTACGGGCGAGCGCTGGAAGCTGTCGCGCGGAACCAGGATCTGGCCGAGGCCCGGTTCTACCTTTGCTCCGTCTGCGGCCACATCGAGTTCGGCGTTCCGCCGGAGAAATGCCCGATCTGCGGAGCGCTTGGAGCGAAGTTCGTCGAAGTGGCTTGATGGTTTGTGCGCCGCTCTAGGCGATCCACTTGCCGTACAGCTCGTCGAGTCCCGCCTTTTTCGGCGTGCCGGCGTGCATTACCACGCG
Organism: Bryobacterales bacterium; assembly: GCA_030693045.1. Taxonomy (GTDB): domain Bacteria; phylum Acidobacteriota; class Terriglobia; order Bryobacterales; family Bryobacteraceae; genus JACQZT01. The sequence continues at coordinate 9,351 of JAUYBU010000033.1, forward strand.
ATAGCGCAACCGGATGGACTTGCCCTTGGCCAGGGTCCAGGGCTGCTTGATGAAGGCGAACGGCGAGGGCGAAAGGTGCCCGTAATCGCGCGTGAACCACGGGCAGGGCTTCCACGGGTTCTCCGGATGCTCCATGATCGCCAGGCCTTCCACTACATTCGGCGCGGTCTTGCCGTGGTAGCCGCACCAGCGGGCCGGCTTGCCATAGGTGGCTTCCGCGCCCGTCTGGCCCTCGGAATTCATCAGCACCCCGCCGTAAAGCGGAGACAACTCCGGGATGACGCGAAGCGCGAAGAACGAGTGTTTGGCCGACTTGATGACAATCTCTTCGCGCGCCGTTAGCGTGATATCGGCATCCAGCCACCAGCGCCGCTTGCCGTCAACCCCGACGGCGAACTTCCGCGTGTCCTCTATCGGAGACGGCGCATCTTTGCGCACCCATTCGCAGCGGCTCGCAAAGGTTGCCGACAGCGGCGTCCCCTTGCCCGCCGGCAAACGATGCGATTGGATATGGCCCTGGTCCAGCGACGTGTCGCCCCAATAATCGCCGCCGTTCATGGGCTGGCAGCCAAGCCACAGTCCGCGGTGATGAGGGTACGGCAGCGCCGACTCGGCCACCAGCGAGATCCCGCTCACCGGACCGGCGAGCGGGTAAAAGTACGGATACTTCTGCGACGCAAGCGAGCGGTAGGCGCCAATCGCCCGATTGTTCCACCGCAAGATCGTCAGCCCGTTAGTCTCCTCCATGGTCAAATTCTCGGATCCCGGGGCCGGCTTATTGTAATCTATCGCCGACGCGACGCCGGTGGCGCCGCAAACCGCCAGCGACTGAGCGGCGCGCTGGATCAAGCGCCGCCGATTGAAAGGCTTGGTTATGTTTTCCATGGTCACACCACGTAGGGCTTCCGGTAATCGCGCGTGATGAGCGCGTTGGCTTCATTGTCATTCACGAAGCGGCCCTTGGCATCCAACTGCAGCTTCCGGCCAACGCGATAGCTGATGTTCGCCAGGTGGCACAGGGTCGCCGACATCGCGCCGATTTCTATGTCGGCGTTAAGCTGGCGGTAATTCCGGCTGCGGCACGCCGCCAGAAAGTTCTTCATATGCAGAACGGTCGAATTGTCATCCTCGCCGCCGCCCTTCTCGTCCATCGCCTTCTGGTTGGAATCGCCTTTGTACACCTGGAAACCGCCGCCGGTACACCACATCCAGCCTTCGCTTCCAAGAAACAGATTGCCGACCGTGTTGCCACCCCTCACCGGTAAGCCGCCCTCGGGGTTGCTCGCAAAACCGCGAACTTCGAAAATGATCTCTTTGCCGCCGTAGGCGTAGGTGGCAAGTTGCGTATTGGGCGTCTCCTGGTCATCGTCGTACACGAACTTGCCGCCGGTGGAGACCGCCGACTGGGGCAGCTTGACCTCTCCCAAACCCCAGCGGCAGATATCCATCTGGTGAACGCCCTGGTTGCCGAGATCGCCGTTGCCGGTGTCCCAGAACCAGTGCCAGTTGTATGCGTAGCGGTTCTTCGTATACGGGCGCATCGGGGCGGGACCGAGAAATTTTTCCCAATCGATGCCCGCCGGAACCGGCTCGACGGGAGTCTTGCCGATCGATTTGCGCCGCTTGAAGCACAGGCCCTTCGCGGCGTAAATCTGCCCGATCGCGCCGCTTTGCAGCAGTTCCATCGCGCGCCTGACAAGCGGCACGCTCCGGCTCTGCGAACCCACCTGCACCATGCGGCTGGTCTTGCGCGCCACCTCCACCATGCGCTGGCTTTCGTGGATGTTGTAGCTGGCCGGTTTTTCCACGTAAACGTCTTTGCCGGCCTGACACGCCCAGATCGTCGCCAGGGCATGCCAGTGGTTGGGCGCCGCCACCGACACCGCGTCGATGTTCTTGTCCGCGAACATCTCGCGCATGTCGTTATACTCTTTGGCCTTTGGCGACTTGGCGGCCAGGCGGGTTTGCGCTCGTTCGCGCGCCGCCTGGTTCACGTCGCAAAGGCCGGTGATCTGGGCGTCCTGAATTTTGACGTAGGACTCCAGGTGATCGGTGCCTCGCCCGCCAATCCCGACCAGTCCCATGTGGATGCGGTCGTTGGCTCCCCACACGCGGGTCGCGGAAGCCGCAATGGCAGCGCCCTGAAAAAAAGTTCGTCGCGAAATGTTTCGCATAATTGGATAGCTCCTCAGTTTCCGTCATGAAATACCCGCTCCCCTGCCCAGAGGGCACCCTGTCGCGGGTCGGAGTCCTTTTCCGAGCCGCGACCGTCAGGGAGCGGACAAGTTCTCAATTCCCGATTCCTGTACAGGTTCAATTCTTACCCGGCTGAAGCTGCTTGCGGGCGGCTTCGAGCCAAGCTTCATAAATCAACCGATTCTTCTGTTGTTCCCACTTCTCGGGCGTGAAGACGCTAAGATCCTGGCGCGACAAAGCGGGCACGCCGGCGCCCAAAGCGAGCGTGCCCCCTTCGCGCTCTTCGCTGGCGTAGAGGCGGTCGAGTTCCACGCCGTTGTCGCGCGCCCAATCGCTGATGTGCGTCACGGGCAGCGCGGCAATGTCCGCGTCGGTCCAGTTCGGGAAGTCCAATTGGCGCTCCAGCCAGCGCGCGACGGGCTTGGTAACGAAATACGGCCGGTGCGCACCGGTGGTGAATTCGTATTCGAACAGGCCGGCCGTCCCACCATGAACCAGCGCGGCGCGGCGGTGCATGTCGGCGAAAAAGTCGGGCCCGAGTTTGGTGATGGAAACCGTCGTGTCCTGCAGACCGTTGTAGGTCAGTGTGGCTCCGCGCGCAGCGTGCAGGGCATAGATTACGGCGGGACGGTCGCCGAGAAATTCCATCGACTTGTAGGGAATGCCCTGGCACATGGGCTTGCCGTGGTCCCAGACTCCGTCCGGGCCGTCGAGATTTCCGCCGCCCACCAGCACGCAGGCCTTCAGGCGCGTCTCGACGGCGCAGGCCAGGCTGAGCACGAACGAGCCCATCGAGTAACCCATCGCGCCGATGCGCCCCGGGTCCACTTCGGGGCGCGAAGCGAGATAGGAGACCGCCTGCATGACGTCCGTCATCATCAGCCCGCCCATGCGCCGCCCCAGTTCCGGCGGGGATTGCAGCACATCGTGCGCGCGGGTGCCCGACTTGCGCTGGATGTTGCGCTCCCCTTCGCCGATAGGGTCGTAAGTGAGGACGGCCGCGCCGCCGCGCGCGTACGCGATGCCCGACCAGTTGGCATACCAGGCGTATTTGTCGCCGCCGTGCCCGTTCACCACGATGAGCGCCGGAGCCTTGCCCTTGCGCACCTCCGGAAGATAAAGGATGGCGGACACGCGAAGACCGAGCAGGGTGCTATAAGTTACTCGCTCCGCCACCACGCCCGGCGCGGGCCGGAAGCGGCCGTGTACCGTCGCGGCCAGCGGCGGCAGACGGTCGGGAACGAAAAGGGCGGCGCGGATCTTCATCCGCAGATCGCTCTCCTGTTCGCGGGTCAGCGGCTGGGCGGAGCAGGTCAGCGCCAGCGCCGCAAGTGCAATCAAACGTCTCATCGAGCTTCCAGTGTAAAGCCGATTGCCTCCAGCGGGAAAGTCAAAGCGCCTACCGCCCACTCCAGCGACTTCTCCGGACCCTCGCCGTACGGGTTGTACGGATAGATCGGCCAGTCGAGCCGGGCGGCGCCCTCCCAGGCGAGCGTCCAACCGCGGTGGCGAATGGATCCGCCCAGGTCTTTGGCCTCCAGCGCGACGCGCTCGTCGCCGGGTATGAGCTTGCGGCCAGCCCCGGTCTCCAGCGCTTCGCCGGGCTTCAGACACAGTTGCAGCGTGATGTAAGCTTCCCCGGGACTTCCCTTCCGCTTCACCGTGAAACGGAACGGCAGCCGGGTGTCGGAAGCCGGGTCCACTTCGAGATTTGCGACGAACGTATTGAAGGCCAGCGAGAGCCGGTCGCCTTGCTCACCCATGCGCAGGCGCGTGTCCAGCGGCATGTGATAGGTCTGGCCGCCGATGCGTTCGCGGAAGGTGGCCAGTTCGGGCTGGCGCTTCGAGTTCGCCCCGGAGAGGATCAGCCCATACTTCTGGTGGAACACTTCCAGGCTGCTCTGCCGGTCGAGGTAGTAGCGGCTGGAGACGTTCTGCGTGGCCACGATGCCCGACAGGCACACCACCCACGGCCCGCTCTTGCGGATGCCCACCGGTACGCTCATGCGGTATGCGTACCGCTCGGCATCCTGTGGAATGGGCCCGAGCGGCCCTTCGTGGTAGTAGAGCGCGTCCTGCGCCAGACGGCCCAGGTGCTCGAAACCGCTCGAGCCCGGCTCGGAGAAGCCGGTCAGGAACTCGGCGTATCGGCGGCCATCGGGAAAATGCGAAAACCCAAATTGCCCCCACGGGCTGATGTAAGCGTGACGCCGGCGGTCGTCGGTGAGCATGGCCGAATTGCCGTCGGGATAGGTGAAGTACTTGTGGAAAGCGGTGGAGCGCTCCAGCGCGGCGAGCGCGGCGGGATCCTTGCTGTGTTCCCAATACAGCGCCACGCCCGACACCGTGAGGTAGTCGTAGGCGGTGGTGGGACCGTTGCGCGAGTGCTCTCCCCAGAAGCCGTCCGGCGACTGCTCCTCGGCCGCATAGCGGTGCATGATGCGGCCGCCCATCGCTTCCCACTCGCGGTTGCCGAAAACGCGGCCCGCC
>JAUYBU010000059.1 GCA_030693045.1 Bryobacterales bacterium
CGCCACCGCGCCAGTTGACGAGCGAGGAGATGCCCCCTGAGTCCGTGCCGTCAACGACTTTCTTCAGCCTGGGAACGATGTGGGTGAAGCAGTGGTTTCCCATCTCCACCATGATCCAGTGACGGTTCATCTTGTGTGCCGTTGCACCCAGGCTCCCGGTGCCGGCGAATGAGTCGAGAACCCAATCGCCTTCGTTGCTGGCAATCGTGAGAATGCGGCGCATAAGTCGCTCGGGTTTGGGGGTCTGGAAGACATCAGCGTCTGAGGGAACTACAGCCATCACTTCTTTCTTGGCCTCTTGGGTATTACCGACCTCTTCGTGGAACCAGATTGTTTGGGGGACAATCCCGTCCATGACCTCGGAGAGAAATCGCTTGATGCGAGGCTGGTTGTCACCTGTCTTGCCCCACCAGATACGTTTGTCAGCATTCATCCCATCGAACGTCTTCTTGGATACGCGCCAGAACATTCCTTTGGGCGGACCAGGGACAACCCGACCAGACGGAACTGTAATTGGGTAGGTTCCCTCCGAGTAATAGTTGCGAGCCGAGAGGTCTCCAGATGTCCAAGGACCACGGGGATCGTCGTCGGGGTTCTTATAGCGTTCGTTCTGCCGATCCTCACGAGGCATAAGATTCCGTTGCCAAAGATCCTTGCTGGCAGCATAGACCAGGATGTGGTCGTGCATGTCCGAAAGGTGGCGCGCCGTACTCTTCGGCGAGAAGATCTTCTGCCAGATCACGTGGGAAACGAAGTTGTGGCGGCCGAAAACCTCATCGCACAGAACCTTGAGGTAGTGGCACTCGTTGTCGTCGATTGAGATCCACAGACTGCCTTGCGGTGAAAGCAGACTGCGCAGAAGCTCCAGGCGGTCACGCATCATGGTGAGCCAGATGGAGTGTTCGAGGCCATCGTCGTAATGAGTGAATGCGGAGCCGGTGTTGTAAGGCGGGTCGATGTAGATGCATTTGATCTTGCCGGCGAAATCCTGTTCGAGGGCTCTGAGGGCGAGGAGGTTGTCGCCGTGGATCAGCATGTTTTCGGCGGCACGGTCGCCGTAGGAGAAGGCCGGGTCTTCGACCAGTATCCGTGGTTCCAGTCTGGGGCGGTTCTCCTTCCCGACCCAGGTCAGTTCGAGTTTTCCTTTTGTGTTCATTCGGCCTTAGAGGCTCGCCACCTCGGAGAGTGGGTCGCCGGGAATCGCCAGCGGCGTCATCCATCGAGTCCTGCAACTGCAGCGCCACGCTGAACCGTCGTGTCTCCGTGGAAGGTCGCCGCATTTCGGGCATACCAGCAAGTCGAGCAGTTCGAGCGTCGCCCGCCCGAATTCAACTATTTTCTTGTCGGAAATTTCCATGCCTTTGTAGTTGAAATGCGCCCCGACCTGGTTCCTGATCCAGGTGAGCGACGCTAACCCGTCCAGCGCTTCAGCCAGATTGACAGGGCCTTGCAGGGGCTCCGCTCCGGTCTGAAGCCGTTTCCTCAGTTTGCTTTCCAGACCGTCCAACAGTTCACCTAGCGTGTAATCGCCGCTTGGCTTTCTGCGGACGCGGCACCCGTAAAGGAGAGTGATCTTGTCGAGCGTGGCCTCCAGAAGAACCCCCGCCTTGCTGGCGAGAGCCTGCCGGTCAAGTGGTTCGTCCGTCAGAAGACGCCGCAGGTCGTCGATCTCTGGTTTGGTGTTTGTATGTCTCACCCCCCGCGCGCGAGTCCATGGAAGGAGTTCGATCAACTGCACGTTTGCCAGGGGGCCATGCGCGTACCGGTATCGGTCCCGCAGAGGCCGGTAGTGGGTGGTCAAGACCACCTGCCGTTGGACGGCGCACTCGTCATGAATCAACTCGATGAAGCGGTCCAAATGCCCCTGGTCGGTCGAAGTCAGCACGTCGTCCAGGACGATGATTCTGTCTCCTGACGCGTAGCGTTCGGCAAGGGCGAGGAAAATGCAGATGCCCAGGGTGTCCAGGTGCGACTCACTGTAATAGGCTTGAGGCGGGATGTCATCCTGCGTCTCAAAGCTGCCGCGGATGCTCAGAGATCCCCGCTTATCCGGATCGAGAAGAAACTTGATGTTTCCCACATTCTCATCCGGATGCAGGCGAGAGTAGAGGGCTTCGACGCGGTCTGTCACCGAGTCCAGAACACCCTCGACGTATCCCCGCCGCTTGCTCTCCATGATCTGAAGGGCACGGTCCAGTCGTTGGCGCAGCGGTTGCAGATCTTCGAGTCGCTTGGATTGCTGGGCGAGATTCCTGGACAGAGTCTGGATGTTTCTCAGATTGGCGATGTCATTGCCGACTGAATCGAGCGCCCCCTCAAAGGACGGCTCTATCGGTCCGAGTCTCTCTAACATCAGTCCGACTTCGTCCGCTGCCGGCTTCCGGAGGTTTCCGTCGGCCTCTCCGAACAGCAGCGGATAGGCCGACCAGATGACCGGTTGACCTTGCGGTACGGCTGCTTCGCTTGCTCGCACCAATTCGGCAAGTCTGCGCCCCTCCCGAATGACGTGCTCTTCGCGGCTGTCAAGGGCTGTCCTGCGTTCGCCTGCAATCTTCTGCGTTTGCCGAACCTTCACCGAAGCCTCCTCGACGGCGCGAGCCATCTTCCGGCGGGCGATTATGCGGGTACTGAGTTCGGCTGGGTCTATGGGCTGCTCACAGACCGGGCACAGGGCGAGATCCGGATGGGCTTCGAGGTACCTCTGCGCTTGTCCCAAGAGATCCAGAAGCTGACTTTCGGCCGCCGCGGATTCGCTCTCGGCGGTGTTCAGTTCCTGGCGAGCGCATTCAAGGGCAGCCTCCGCGGCAGTCCATTCGGCCTCCCACGTGCTCCGGCCGACTTCGGCGTCTCGGGCCTGGCCAAAGGCGGTTAGGACAGCGCCGATTTCATTCTGGGTCTTGAGGAGAGTGCCCAGGTCTTCGCCGGCCTTGGCCTCCGCCCACTGAACCGCGCTCGGTGCCGGACAGCCTTCCGCTTTCCAAACAAGCTCCAGGTTCCTGACGGCGTCCGCCTTGGATTGGGTAGCGCTGTCGATCTCGTTCGTAATGTTTTTCCGCGCCTCGCGCAGGCTCTGTTCGGACTTCTCGACCTTCGAAACGTCGATGAAGGCAGCCAGAGCTTTGTACCGATCGGCCGGCGGCACGTCAATAAAATCCAGCAGCTTCGACCGGCGGAGAATGGCGGCGTCCGGGCAGACACTTGAACCTCTGACGACGGGCTTGGCCGAATCGAGAGAGGCAGACCACTTAGATCCGCCACACTCCAATACTACGGAAAGATCGGCAGCGGGGGCGTCAAGCGACGGCAGGTGCTTTCTTGGATTCGTCTCCTGCCGCCCCACCAAGGATCCCGCCCTCTGGTTGCAGACGAAGTCGAGTGCGTCAACAATCGTCGACTTCCCCGTGCCGTTTTCTCCAAAGATCAGAATCACTGGCTTCTCCGAGTCGAACGAAAAATCAACCTGTGAGGTCGCGCCGCGGAAGCCCTTGATCCGAAGACTGTTGAGTTTCTTAGCCACCGTCCGCTCCTGCATTCTTCAGCGGGCGCTGAGTCTCGAAGAGCAGGCGCCAGTCCCCCTCCCGCATGACGCCCGAGGCAATTCGATCTTCCTGCTTTGCGGCCTTGCCCGCATCGAGGAGTTGCGCCTCCACGAATGCTTTGGTGATTGCCGCGGCCAACTCTTGGTCGGGAGATTTGTGCGTCTGTTCGCTCATGGCTATTCCGATCTGTTCAGCGTACCTGCCAACGAATCGTGAGCAAAGCCTCCTCTTGGACGCTTTGCTGTAGACGCGCCTCCACTTCGCTGATGAGCGACTCTTTGCGGCGGTCCACATCATCCTGGGCGTCGTAGAGCGCGCGGCGCTTCTGAGAGCGCTGGGCTTCGAGATCCTTGGCTTGCCGGTGCAAGGCCAACTTGGCTTCGAGGTCCGGCTGCATTTTGGCCTGTTTCTTCAGCGTCTTAATCCCGGTGTCCAGTTCCTTCAGTTCCTGTTCCAGGCCATCCTTCAAGTCTTCTGCCCAATGTTCGAGCTTGTCGATCTCATCCTCAAAGAAGTGGCTGTTGCGCTCACTGATCTCGGCCAGTACGGCGGCGCGCTCGGCCTGGAAGCGTTCCTCTAGTGTCTGTGTCACCGATGGTGGTGGCGCGGGTGATTTGGTCGCCGAACCTTCCACGTCGAAGAGTTTCTCGCAAGTCTCCTGATCCAGAAGAACCCCATTGTCATCAACAGCAGCGAAGAGGAGATGATCTTCACTTTCGAGTGCTCGGACAACCAACCGCTTCAGTGTAAGCCAGCCCGCTTTGCCCGCAAGTTGCTCCACGACGGAGATCTTCCCGAGATGCGCGGAGTATTCGAAGCTGACACAGGCCGGCTCGACCGCTCGATTCGCGGCGCGCCTGAGGAGGAATTCCGCGAGGGGGTGTCCGGTCCGGTAGGCGTGGCAGCCGTCCTGGGCGCCGGTCCTCGCGATGAGTTGGTATCGGCCCGACGGGACTGGCTGACAGCCAAGCGGGATGGTCTTCAGCGTGAACTGGTATCCGTCTTCGTCGAAGGCGGCATTCGCGGCGAGCTCGTGGCGAGTCGCGCTCCAGAGCCACTTGCTCCACCGGTCAACACGCGCCGCGGCGTCCTGGTGGTGGATGCGAAGCCTGGCGTGCACTTCTTCGTCGAAGTTCTCCAGCAAGGAAGCCCGCGTAGCGCTCATGCGCGCCGCTATCTGCTCCTCGAGTTCGCTCTGGAGTTGGTTGAACGCCGCGTCAATCTCGGACGGCGTCCGGCAATTCTGATAGATCTCCGCGATTCGTTTCTCAAAATCGACCCCGGATTCGAGTGCGCCCAGAACCTCGTCGGAGGCCCCAAAAACACCGTTGAAAAGCCGAAACTTCTCCGACAAGAGCTGAAATACCCGCTGGTCCGCCGCGTTGCGCCGGTTCAGGAAGTTGATCACCACCACATCGTGCCGCTGGCCGTAGCGGTGGCAGCGGCCAATCCGTTGCTCAATCCGTTGCGGATTCCACGGCAGGTCGTAGTTGATTACGAGCGAGCAGAACTGGAGGTTGACCCCTTCCGAGGCGGCCTCGGTGGCGATCATGATGGGGGCGTACTCGCGGAAATGCTCGACAAGAGCCCCGCGCAAGTCGATGTTCTTCGAATTCGTCACGACGTCTTCGCCGGCGTGGCGGACGCGCCACTCCTGATAAATCCCGGCGGATCGGACGTCGGTGTTTGTACCGTTGAACAGCATTACCTGTCCGGCGTATCCGTTCGATTCGAGCAGAGACAGCAGATACTCCTGCGTCCGCCGGGACTCCGTGAAAATGATCGCCTTTCGGTTCGCCCCAAGGGATTCCAGCTTCCGAAATCCCAGGCTGAGGGCTTTGAGTAGAGCGTGACCTTTTGCGTTGGTCGTGATCGAAGTGGCGAGGTCGTGAAACGACTGGAGGTCTGCGATTTCCGCTTCGATTTTCACCGCCGAAGCTTTGGCGGCCGCGCGAGGTTCCGGAGCCTCTCCGTCGTCCCCCTCCCACTCTTCCTTCAATTCCTCCAACGCTTCGAAGTCGGCCAACTCCGGCTGTGCCGGGGAATCCCCCTGCGCGCGCATCTGCTGCAATCGCCCGATGAGGGACTTGAGTGTTCCGGCGATGGCGAATGACGAAGAGGCGAGGAGCTTTCTGAGAACCAGCGTCATCAACTTGCGCTGGCCGGGCGGGAGCGCAAGAAGTTCATCGCGACGCAGGTATTCGCTCACCTCGTGGTAGAGACGGTCTTCTTCGTTGGTGGGCGTGAAGTCCTGGGTCACTGAGATCCGATTCGTGAACCGGATGTACTCTGTTACCTGACGGCGGAGCGTGCGCTGGCAGACGGGCCGAAGCCGGCGCTTGAGGTCCTCGAATTGACGATCCGTCAGAGCGCCACGAAGATACTGGTTCTTGAATGAGGCGACGTCGCCGAAGACGTGATCGTCCAGAAAGCTGACCAATCCATAGAGTTCCAAAAGGCTGTTTTGGAGCGGTGTCGCCGTGAGCAGTAGTTTTGGGAAACCATGGATGGCGGCATGAATAGCCTTGGCGATCTTGTTGCCGCTCCTGATGACGTTGCGTAGGCGGTGGGCTTCGTCGATCACCACCAGATCCCAAGCCGTGGAGCGAACGGAGTGCTCGTTTGCTCTTGCGAAGTAGTAGGAGCAGATGATGATTTGGCCGCAGCCGTCGAACGGATTGATTTGCCCGGCCTTTTGCCGGGCCGCGGCCACGCGGGAGTCGAAGATCTCGGAGGGCAGGAAGAACTTGTCCGCTAACTCCTGTGACCACTGCTTGCACAGCGTCGGCGGAGTGATGATGAGGATCTTCCTGCGACGTTCCGCCCAGAGCTGACTGATGATAAGGCCGGCCTCAATGGTCTTCCCCAGACCGACCTCGTCGGCTAGAATCGCGCCGCGTGAAAGTGGCGAACGAAACGCGAATAGCGCAGCCTCGATTTGATGCGGATTCAGGTCAACCGTCGCATCGAGGATCGAGCGGCTCAGTTTGTCGACGCTGCTGGATGAACTTTGACGCAGAATTGCGTGGGCATAGTACTTCGCATGGAAATCGGTCGTCTTCATCCGAAGATCCAGTGTACTCCCGATGCGGGTCGGGCCGATAAGCCAAAAACTGACTTCGTACATCCAGCCGGCCACCCATCCGGGCCAATTTTCCCAAGCGGAAACCCCCGCTGAACCCCAGCCGCCAGGATGCCTCCAAGCCGCTCACTAGGCTCGATGCCGAAGCTGGCCAGCACAACCGGGAGAAATAACCGCTACGATCCGAGATATGAGCACGGTCCGTGTGACAGAAGCCGAACTCGCCCTCGATATCCACGCCGTCCTGGTCAAGGTCCAGGAGGGCGTCGAGGTCGTCATCGAACAGAATCAGCGCCCCATCGCCGTCATCAAGCCTCCGAAAACCGCGGGCCGGATCATCTCTGAAGTCCTCGCCGACCTGAACGCGCCAGGCTCGATAGCGGTTATGGACGACGATTTCGCACACGACATCGAGGCATCAAGGCTCACCTCCACCCTCGGCCACCTCGCCCTTGCTCAGCGGCCACGTTCGTGGGATAACTACAATCGTGCAGGCGCGAAGGCCCGGGTCGAGGCTCCCGCCAAGGTTTGCACGGCCCGGAACCTTCGCTCCTTATATCAGATCCGCCTGGAAAAGAAACACTCCCACCTCCCGGACTGCCATTTCCCACATTGGCCGGTAAGCGGTTCACTCCGGCCGCGTCTATTTCTTTCGTTTTTTATCAACACCGTAGCCAGCAGTTGACCGAATCCCGGCTCATACGGCCGCTACAATATGGTCGGGGACATACCTCATGCGAACTCCCGCTCAACAAGCCGCCTCCCGCGCCAACGGCGCACGCCACCTCGAACTCGCCGCCCAGTCTTCCCTCGACAACCTCGCATGCCAGATCCCGGCCCGCCGCGCTCCGGTCAACCCAACAAAAAAAAGTTTCGCCCAAAACACCCCCGCGAGGCACACCTCGGGCCGGCCGTCCGCTGGGCCGGCCGGCGGCCCGCGATGTGCGCCGGAGCCTTTATCCATGCGCCTTCGGCCACGCATCTTCGCCCCACGGAATTCAGCCTGTGCGTCCCTCAACCTCCGCCTCCACCACCACAGGAAAAACCCAAGAAAAACCCAAGAAAACCCAAGAAAAACCCACGGAAACCCAAGAAAAACCCACCGAAACCCAAGAAAAACCCACCGCCTGGGGCCCCTCCCCCTCCACCCGCGCTCGCGCGCCCCTTTCCCCCCTTCTGCTATCCTTAGATTTCACTCCCGTTTTCCCTGGATTCTCACCTTGAAAGTCGGTTTCGTCAGTCTGGGTTGTCCCAAAAACCTTGTCGATACCGAGGTCATGATGGGGCTGTTGGCCGCCCGAGGCCATGAGTTGACCTCGCGTCCCGCCGAGGCC
>JAUYBU010000068.1 GCA_030693045.1 Bryobacterales bacterium
AAGAGGGCGTTCACGGGCGCATACGGGGCTTATTGCGTCACGTTTTTCTGGGCTCACTTTTCGCCCGAGAAGGAGGTCGCCGAAGCCGCGGCCATGGCCCGGGCCGCCAAACGCGCCGGCGTCGAACACGTCATCTGGTCCACCCTCGAGGACACGCGCCGGTGGGTGCCTGTCGACGACAACCGCATGCCCACCCTCATGGGCAAGTACAAGGTGCCGCACTTCGACGCCAAGGGCGAGGCCAACTACCTGTTCACCGGATTCGGCGTCCCGACGACGTTCCTGCTGACCTCGTTCTACTGGGACAACCTGATCGCTTTTGGCATGGGCCCCCGGAAAGGCCCGGACGGAAAACTTGCCATCACTCTGCCCATGGGCGATAAGAAACTGCCGGGCATCGTGGCCCAGGACATCGGGCGGTGCGCCTACGGCATCTTCAAGAAGGGCCGCGAGTTCATCGGCAAGACCGTCGGCGTCGCCGGCGAGCACTTGACCGGCGCGCAGATGGCCGCCTCTCTCACCCGGGCGCTGGGCCAGGAGGTGCGCTACAACGATGTGCCGCCGGAGGTGTACCGCGGTTTCGGATTCCCGGGCGCGGAAGATCTCGGCAACATGTTCCAGTTCAAACGCGACTTCGAGGAGTACTTCTGCGGCGCGCGCAACCTGGCTGTCTCCCGGGCTTTGAATCCCGCGCTACAAACCTTCGACGGCTGGCTGGCCCAAAACGGGAGCCGCATCCCGCTCGAGTAGAGCGGGACAGGCCTCCTTGGCTTGTCATCCAATATCACTCGAATCCCGGCAGCGGCGGCTTCAGGTCCAGCCGCAGTTCCTTCATGCGCCGCCCGTGCATGTCTCCAAGGTATTGGGCGAGAAAGCGCCTGGTCAGATCGATGGTGGCCACCGCGGCCGTGCCGTTGGCCGGCGCAGAGGCGAGCCGCTCTCCGTCGGGGTCCATGATGTAAGTGGGGTGGTCGTAGCCGGAGGCCACCAGGTAGACTTTGTTCTCGATGGCGCGCGCCTTGGCCAGCGTTTCGTTGCCGCCCCAGATGGGCATCAGGATGATCTCCGCGCCTTTGGAGGCCAGTGCTTGCGCCGGGTCCGGAAAAAAGAAGTCGTAGCAGATCATCAGCCCCAGGACGCAGAAGTCGGTCTGGAAGACCGGAAAGTCGTGGCCCGGAGTAAGACCGCCCTCGATTTCGCCGCGCGGCACGTAAACCTTGCGGTACTTGCCAATGAGATTCCCGGCGCGGTCGATGAGCACCGCGGTGTTGTAGAGCACCTGGCCTTCGCGCTCGTAAATGCCCGCCGCTACGTAGGAGTTCCGCTTCTTCGCCAGTTCGGCCAGGGTGGCGGTGGTCGGGCCCGGGATTGTCTCGGAGACGTCCGCGTAGGTTTTGCCGGTGCCCACCACGGTGATTCCCTCCGGCAGCAGGATGATGTCGGTCTTCTCTTTCACCGCGCTCTCGACGGTCTCGACAAAACGCCGCACGCTTTCCGCCGCCGACTTGGTTCCCTGCGGTCTGAGATTGATGGACGCGATGGTGACCTTGCGGGGCGCGGGCGCGGGAATCTGCTCGAGCGTTATGTCGTCCCACCACACCGTGCCCAGCGGCGCGTTGGACAGATAAAGTTGCAGGGTCACCGCGGCGGCCTTCTCCGGCGACTGCGTGTCGATGGCGACTCTGGTCCAGGCGCCTTCGCGCCGGGCCTTGTAGACGTAATCCGGTTCACCGGCCCGGCGGTTGCGCGCATCGCGCCAGTCCAGCCGGGCCAGTACCTGAAGCGATTCGTGGGCCACGGCTTCGGTCCGGTAATGCGCCGTGAACCGGTACCAGGCGCCCGCCTCGATGCCAGGCACCAGGCGTTCCCAGCCGCCGTGCTCGGCCAGGTTGCTGTTTCCCGAGATTGCCAGCGACCCGGCCTGGTTGCGGAAACGCAGCCGGTCGACGAAGCAGCGCGGCGCGGTCTCGGCGCGCGCGCTCCAGGTGGTCCAACCGGCGGGCTTGCCGTCCGGCCCGGCCACGAAGGCGGATTCGTGCAGCCGCAGCGGCGCTCCCGCCAGCCCCGAGACAAACACAACGATCAGCAAATGTTTCATGGCTTCTCTCCTATTCCGGGGACAGGCTACGTAACCTCGGAACTCGGAACGCATCGGGCGGCGACTTCGTCGAGCCGGAGTTTCGAGGTTACGTAGCCTGTCCCCGAATTAGCTCCGGCATGCCATGATCGTATCATGCCCGCGCGCTCACGCCCCTATTTCGGGGACAGGCTACGAAATCCCGAAACTCGGAGCGCATCGGGCGGCAACTTCGCGCGGTTCTTCAGGCGGCGCTCGCGGCGCGCCACGCGGAGATCGTAGTCCACCTGCAAGGTGAGCCAAAGTTCCGGCGAGACGCTAAAGTGCAGGCCGAGCCTGAGCGCCGTGTCGGCGGTGATGGCGCGCGCGCCGTTGACGATCATGCCGATACGATTGGGCGGCACATCCAAATCACGCGCCAGTCGATTCATGCTGATCCCGAGAGGCTTGATGAACTCCTCGAGCAGAATCTCGCCCGGATGAATCGGCTCCCGCAGCTTCGCTCTTCCAGTCATATCACCTCTAATGATAATCGACGATTTCAACGGTGGCACGCCCGAGACTGAGGCATTACCATCTGCGGTAGAATCGGATGGATATGAACAAGCAGACAGTGCTCTCTTTTATTCGGGATGTCGGGATCGTGCCGGTGGTGCGGACGGCGACCGCCGAAGGCGCCATCCGGTCGATCGAGGCGATTTACGCCGGCGGCATCCGCGCGGCGGAAATCACGATGACTGTGCCGGGGGCGATCAAGGCCCTGGAGAAAGTCGCCGATCAGTTCGGCGACAAGATCGTGCTGGGCGCCGGGACGGTGCTGGACCCGGAGACGGCGCGCGCCTGCATGCTGGCCGGGGCGGAATTCTTCGTCACGCCGGCGCTGAAGCTGGCCACGCTGGAGATGTGCAAGCGCTACTCGAAGGTGATCTGCCCGGGCGCGCTGACGCCGACCGAAGTGCTCACGGCGTGGGAGCACGGCGCCGACATCGTCAAGATCTTCCCGTGCGGAAACGTCGGCGGGCCGAAGTACATCAAGGCGCTGAAAGGCCCGTTCCCGCAGATCGAGATGATCCCCACCGGCGGCGTGAACCTGGAGACGGCCGGCGAGTTTCTGAAGGCCGGTGCCTGCGCCGTCGCCGTCGGAGGCGAACTGGTGGACGCCAAGACCATCAAGGAAGGCAAGTACGAGGTGTTCGTCGAGCGCGCCAAACAGTATCTGGAAGCGATCGCCCGGGCGCGGGCGGAAATGAAGCAGAGCTAATCCTGATAAACTGGAGCCGACTATGGCTATCAGCAAGGAACTGCTCGAAATTTTGGTTTGTCCGCTCTGCAAGGCGCCGGTCGAGCTCAAGCAGGACGAGAACGGGTTGAAGTGCGTCCAGTGCAAGCGGGTCTACCCGATCCGCGACGACATACCGGTGATGTTGATCGACGAGGCGCGGATCGAGGAGTAGGCGCGGTTCGCCTCGAGGCCCCGGCATGAAGGAGCTCCGCCGCCTGCTGCGCTTCGTGCGGCCGTACCGGGCGGCGCTGGCGGGCTCGGTCGTGCTGATGGCCCTGGTCGGCGCGATGCACGCGATGATCGCGCTGCTGGTGGGTCCGGTATTCGATCGCGTGCTGAACCCGGCTTCCGCCGAGAGCCCGGTGGTGCTTTTCACGGTGCCCTTCCTCGGCCGGCAGGTCCTGCTACAGGACCTGGTCCCGGCGTGGATTCACAACGTCTGGACCAGCGTCGCGGTGGCCATTGTGGCCGTGTTCCTGATCAAGGGGGTTTGCGAGTACGGCGGCTCGTACCTGGTGAACTACGTCGGCTTCTCGGCCATCACCGACATGCGCCAGAAGGTTTTCGACCGCCTGCTGAGACAGGACGCACAGTTCTTCGAGATGCAGTCGACCGGCAAACTGATGTCGTCCATCATGAACGACATCGAGAAGATCCAGGTGGCCACTTCGCACATGCTGGCCGATTGGCTCCGGCAGTCGTTCACGGTCGTCGGGCTGCTGGCGGTGGTGATCCAGAGGGACTGGAGACTGGCGCTGGTGAGCCTGAGCGTGCTGCCGTTCGTGCTGGCGCCGACGCTGCGCATCGGAAGGCGCATCCGCCGCACCACGCGCCGGGCGCAGGACGCCGCCGCCGAGATGAACCAGGTGCTCCAGGAGGCGCTGAGCGGCCAGCAGGTGGTCAAGGCCTTTTGCGCCGAAAATCTCGAGTCGGACCGTTTCCGGATGGTGGCGCGGCGGCTGCGCTCGTCCAGCCTGCGCTACGTGGCGCAGCAGGCGATCGCCTCGCCGCTGATCGAGTTCTTCGGCGCGCTGACCATCGTCGGACTGCTGACCTACGCGCGTCTTCAGATCAAGGCCGGTCACATGACCACCGGCCAATTCACCAGTTTCGTCATCGCCCTGCTGATGCTTTACGAGCCGGTGAAACGGCTCACCGGAATCCACAACATCTTCCAGCAGGCGCTGGGCGCCTCGCAGCGGGTCTTCGAATACCTGGACCACGAGCTTATGATTCGGGACCGGCCGGGCGCGGTGAAGCTGGAGCGTTTCGATCGCTCAATCGTTTTCGACAATGTAAGTTTCCGTTACCCGAACTCGCCCGACGGCTTCCTGCTGCACTCGGTTCCGCTGGAAGTGAACGCGGGCGAGATCATGGCGCTGGTGGGTCCCAGCGGCGCGGGCAAGACCACGCTGGCCAACCTGGTGCCGCGTTTCTACGACGTGACCGGCGGGGCCATCCGGATCGACGGGCGGGACATCCGCGATCTGCAACTGGATTCGCTGCGCGCGCGGATCGGCATCGTGGCGCAGGACACGTTCCTGTTCAACGACACGGTGTCCAATAACATCCGGTACGGCAATCCGCGGGCGGCGGACGAGTCGGTTCGCGAAGCGGCCCGCAACGCCCTGGCCGAGGAGTTCATCCTGCGGCTGCCGAAGGGATACGACACGGTCATCGGGGAGCGCGGGCTGAAGTAGAGCGGCGGGCAGCGCCAGCGCATCTCCATTGCGCGGGCGCTGCTGAAGAACGCCCCGATTCTGATTCTGGATGAAGCTACGTCGCATCTGGACTCGGAATCCGAGGCGCTGGTGCAGCGGGCGCTGGGCAACCTAATGTCGGGCCGCACGGTGGTGGTGATCGCGCACCGGCTGTCGACCATCCGCCGCGCCGACAAGATCGTGGTGCTGTCGGCCGGCGGGATCGTCGAGATCGGCTCGCACGAGGAACTGGTTTCCGGCGGTGGAATCTATCAGCGCCTGCACGAATTACAGTTTCTGGAGGCCGATCCGGTGGTGAACCCATGAATCGAAAACCCGTCCGCAGCATGACCGGATTCGCGCGCGTCCGCATCAACGTGGACGAAGGCGAGTTCACTCTGACCGTCAAAAGCGTGAATCATCGGGGGCTCGACATCCGTTTCCACATGAGCGCCGACCTGGACCCGTTCGAGAACTCGTTGCGCGCCGTAGTCAAGCAGCACGTCCTGCGCGGCCACGTCGAGGTGCGGATCGCCTTCAACCGCTCGCGAAGCGCGGCCAGCGTCACCTGGAACCGCCCGCTGATGGAAGCCTACGTCCTGGGACTGAAGCAGGCGTCGGCCATCTACGGGGTGCACGCCGAAGCCGACCTGAACGCCGCCTTCCAGGTTCCCGGAATGCTGGCGGACGATCTGGGGCGGGAGCTGAACCCGGCGCTGGAGGGCATTCTCGCCAAGGCCCTGGGCGAAACTCTCGACACGCTGAACCAGTTCCGGGAGCGCGAGGGGGGCGAACTGGCCGCGCTGATGCGGGAACGCGACGCGGCCGTCGTGGCCGCCGCCGGCAAGATGGAGGAGATCCGCGCGCTGGCCCTGCCGGCCTTCCACGAGCGGCTCGCCGGCCGGCTGGGCGAGCTGATGAAGGGATTCGCCATGGATCCCCAGCGGCTGGCCCAGGAAGCCGCCGTGCTGGCCGACCGCAGCGACATCGGCGAGGAAATCGCGCGGCTGAGGATCCACGCCGCCCAGCTCGACAAGCTGATCGAGGCGGGCGGCGAGATCGGCAAGAAGATGGATTTTCTGTTGCAGGAGATGAACCGCGAAGCCAACACCGTGCTGTCCAAGACCACCGGGATCGGCGAGCTGGGCCTGGGCATGACGGAGTTGGCCCTGGCCGTCAAGAGCGACATCGAAAAGATACGGGAGCAGTCGCTGAACGTCGAATGACCACGGTATTCATCATCTCGGCGCCCTCGGGCTCGGGCAAGTCCACGCTGGTGAAGGCGGTGCGCGAGTGGGACCCCAGCATCCGCTTTTCCATCTCTTACACCACCCGCCCCCCGCGCGGCCAGGAACGGCCCGGCGAAAGCTACCACTACCTCACGGAAGCGGAGTTCCTGGCGCGAATCGAGCGGGACGAGTTCCTGGAATCCGCCCAGGTTTTCGGCTACTATTACGGCACCCACCGGGGCGTGCTGGAGGAGGCCCGGGCGGCCGGCTGCGACCTGCTGCTCGACATCGACGTCCAGGGTGCGAGACAATTAAAGAATAGGATTAGGGACGCTGTCACGATCTTCGTCCTGGCCCCATCCCAGAAGGAACTGGAGCAACGGCTCCGCGCCCGCTCGGAGGACTTGGAAGCGGTCATCGCGCGGCGGCTGAGCGAGGCGGCCGAGGAGATTCGGGACTATCGGCTCTACGATTACGTGATCGTGAACGACCAGATCGAGACTTCCGTCGAGACGCTCAAGTCCATCATCCGGGCCGAGCGCGCGCGGCGGAGCCGGATCGAGGAGCAGATCCTTCCGATTCTGAAAACATTCGAGCTCTAAGAGGAGCCATGACCGACATACTTCGAAACAACGCAAACAGCGCGATTCCGGACGATCCGGAAGCCAGCACCTATCGCTTTATCATCGTGGCCGCCAAGCGCGCCCGCCAGCTTCAAGCCGGCGCGCGCAGCGTGCTTCCCACCACATCCAAAAAGCCGACCGTCATGGCGATCGAAGAGACCCGCCGCGGCCTGGTGAAGTACGACGATCCGCTGCGCGCGATGCCGCCCCTAAAGCAGGCACTGCCGGAATAACCCCTTTCGGGAGCCACCCATGAAGGTGATCCTGGGCATCGGCGGGGGCATCGCGGCGTACAAGGCCGCGGAACTGGCGCGGGCGCTGGTGGAACGCGAGATGACCGTCCAGGTGGTCATGACGCGCGCGGCGCGGGAATTTGTGCGCCCGCTGACCTTCGCCGCGCTGACCGGCCGGAAGGTGATCACCGGCATGTTCGACCCCGACGGCGCCATCGAGCACATCCGCCTGGCGCAGGAATCGGATGTGCTGGTAGTGGCGCCCGCCACCGCCAACCTGCTGGCCAAGTTCGCGCACGGCCTGGCCGACGATTTTCTCTCCACTCTCTACCTGGCCTTCACCGGACCGGTGGCGCTTGCCCCGGCCATGAACAGCAATATGTGGCTGCACCCGGCCACCCAGGCGAACCTGGAAACGCTACGCGCCCGCGGCCATCATATATTGGACCCCGAGGACGGCCCTCTGGCCTGCGGCATGACCGGCCCGGGCCGCCTGGCCGACCCGCTGCGCATCGCCACCTTCATTCAGGCGCTGGCCGAACGGCGGCGGGATATGGAAGGGGAAACCGTGCTGGTGACCGCCGGGCCGACCCAGGAGCCGCTGGACCCGGTGCGCTTCATCTCCAACCGCTCCAGCGGAAAGATGGGCTATGCCCTGGCCGAAGCCGCAGCGGCGCGCGGCGCGCGCGTCATCCTGATCTCCGGACCCGTGCGCCTGGCGGCGCCGCCTGGCGTTACCCTGGTCCGCGTGCGCACGGCCAGCCAGATGCGCGCGGCGGTGATGGAGCATTTCGAGCAGGCCGGCATCATCGTCAAAGCCGCCGCCGTGGCCGACTACCACCTGGCCAGCGTGCCGGCGATGAAGATCAAGAAAACCGCGGCGCGCATCTCGCTGGAATTGGATCCCACGCCCGACATCCTGGCCGAAGTGGGCCGGAAGAAAGGCAGCCGGCTGCTGATCGGCTTCGCCGCCGAAACCGAAAACCTGGTCCAGGAGGCGCGCCGCAAGCTGGAATCGAAGAACTGCGACATGGTGGTCGCCAACCTGGTGGGCCAGGAAGGGACGGGCTTCGAATCGGACCGCAACGAAGTGGTGCTGGTTCTGAAGACCGGAGAGATGGTGCCGCTTCCGGCGGCCTCCAAGCGCGAGATCGCCGGCCGCATTTTCGACCACGCGCTGCGCTTGCGGCTGGCCCTCGCCCAATGACTCGAGAACAATTGCGCCGGCGTTTGGAGTTCCACCAGGATCTGGGTGTCAAGACCGTGTACCGGAGGGCGTGTGCCACACCTGTGGCACACGCCGCCGAGCCAGAGGCACAAGCTGAAGCCTGTGCCACCGACACGCTCGAAAAGATCCGCGCCGACATCGGCGATTGCACCCGCTGCCCCCTGCACCAGGGCCGCAACAAGATTGTGTTTGGGGTCGGCAACGAGCAGGCAAAACTGGTCTTCGTCGGAGAAGGTCCCGGCGCCGACGAAGACGCGCAGGGTATTCCGTTTGTCGGGCGCGCCGGCCAGCTTCTAACGCAGATGATCGAGAACACGGCCAAGAAGGAAGGCATTCCGCTGCTGCGCCGGGATGTCTACATCTGCAACGTGGTCAAGTGCCGCCCGCCGGAAAACCGCACCCCCGAGCCCGGCGAGATGGAGATCTGCGGCCAGTTTTTGTTCCGCCAGCTCGCCGCGATTAGCCCGAAGGCCATCTGCGTCCTGGGCGGGACCGCGGTGCGCGCGCTGCTCCAACGCACGGACGGCGTGACGCGGCTGCGCGGGCAGTGGCACCGCTGGCGCGACATTCCGGTGATGGTCACCTACCATCCGTCGTACCTTTTGCGCCCCTATAACCAGGACGCCAAGCGTGAAGCGTGGGAAGATCTGAAGAAGGTCCTTCACTACGTGTATGACTGAGATTCGCCGCGGCTGGTTCATCAACTTCGAAGGCATGGACGGCTGCGGCAAGACCACGCAAATGCGATTGCTGGCGCGGCGGCTGCGGGACCAGGGGCGCGAAGTCGTCGAGACTGTCGAGCCGGGCGGCACGCGCATCGGCAACCAGATCCGCGCCATCCTACTGGATCCGTCGAACCAGGAAATGTTCCCTACCGCCGAGATGCTGCTGTACTTCGCGGCGCGAGCACAGAACGTCGATGAGATCATCATGCCCGCGTTGAAGCTGGGCCGGATCGTGCTCAGCGACCGGTTCACCGACTCGACCATGGCCTACCAGGGCCTGGGCCGCGGCCTGGGCGAGGAAGTGGTGAACGCGCTGGACGCGGTCGCCTGCCGGGGGCTGAAGCCGGACCTCACGGTGGTGATCGACATCGACCTGGGGACCAGCCTGGAACGCGCCCGCGCGCGCAATCGCGAGAAATCGAGTTCGGACCGCATGGACGAGCAGGCGGCCGATTTTCACCAGCGCGTGCGGGAGGCCTATCTGTACATGGCCGCGAGCGAGCCGAAGCGGTTTCGCGTCATCGACGGCCGCGGCGCGGTGGAGGCGATCACCGCGGCGGTGTGGGACGCAGTAGCGTATGCGCAGGCGTGAATGGATCGCAAGCATGGCGTGCGCCGCTACCGGCGCGGGCGTGCCACCCCAGGAGCGGTTCGTCGGCATTACCGTCATGCCGGAGTACATCCAGGCGGAGGGCGTTGATCGGGTGATCGAAAACATCCGCCAGCGTGCCGGCGCGACGGCGGTGTGTACGTCGCCGTACGTGATGGCGCCGGCGGATGAGAAGACCGGATCGCGCGAGCCGCCCATCGACGCGGGCGCGGGGAAAGTGCGATTGCTCGACCGGCCGCTGTGGGGCCGGCGCGAGTTGTTCGTTCGTACCGCGCCGGCGTTCGCGCCGGACCTGGCGCTGTATCGCGGGCTGCGCTATCAGCCGCCTCCGCCGGAGGATCTGACGCGGCGCGACGGCGCGCGGATCGGCGAGTTTCTTCGGGCGGCGCGCAAGGCGGGGTTGCGGGTCTACTTTCAGATTCAGGCGGCCAGTCCGCCCGGCTACCGGGTGCAGTTCGGCGGACCGGCGGACGAAGACCGGCCGCGGCTTCCCGACGGCCGGATTCCGCCGCGGCGCGTCGATAACAACGCGAGCCTTGCCAGCCCCGACGTCCGGCGCTATACCGAGGCGCTGATTCGCGACCTCTGCCGCGCCTGGCCGGAACTGGACGGCATCCGCGTCGATTGGCCGGAGTATCCGCCGTATTTCCTGGACGGCACGTTTCTGGATTTCAGCCGCCCGGCGCAACAGGCCGCCGAACGAATGAGTTTCCCGTTCGAGCGGATGCGGCGCGACGCGCTCGAAGCGTACCGATTGCTTCACGGGGGTCTGACCAACCGGCACCTGGAAAGCTGGATGGAGGCCGACGGCGGACGGTTCGCGCTGGCCGAGGCGATGGCGCGCCGGCCGGGGCTGGCCGAACTGTTCCGGTTCAAAGCCGCGCTGGCGGAAGAATTGCTGGCCGGCTTTCGCAAGGCGCTGACGGAGGCGGGCGGCGAGTCGAAAGAACTCGTGCCCAACCTGTTTCCGCCTCCGTTCTCGCTGGTCTCGGGCGCCGAGTTCGGCCGCGCCGCCCGGCACTCGACCTCGCTGAGCGTCAAGCTGTACACCATGCACTGGCCGATGATCGTTCGCTTCCACGCCGAAACGCTGCTGGGGGCCAACCCGGGGCTTTCCGAACGCCTGGTGGTGGGAACCCTGGCCCGGCTGATGGACGTGGCCGACAATCCCAGCGACCGCCTGACGGACTACCGCTACCCCGAGCCCGAGGAACCGCACCCGGCCGGCGCCGCGGCCCAGGCGCGCAAGATCCGCCAGGCGCGGGCCAGCGCCGCCGGCGCGCCGGTCAATGCGCTGGCTCACGGCTACGGCCCGCTGGAGGATTTCCGCGAGCGCCTGCGCACGGCCTGGCAGGCTTCCGGCGGCCGGGTGTGGGTCAACCGCTACGGCTACCTGGGCGACGCCAAGCTCGACGCCATCCGGCAGGTGTGCGCGGACCAACGCCTGGCTTGACACTTGCTGTCACTCTACGGCCTCCGTGTGGCGGCTACGTTTCGAAGATGCTTTTGTGACCGGATTCAACTGCCCGGCCAAACCGTTCGGCAGTCCGGCCCTGTTCATTGCCTCATTTGCGGGGAAGCCGCGCTGTGCCACTAAATCTTTGTTTCTTTGCGCGGCGCGACGATTTCGCGTTTTGGCCGCGGCGATGCCGCGCTGCGCCCCGAGGCCAAGCGATGGTTCCGCAGAATTCGCCCGGAGTGTTCCCGGATTCTGTCGTCGCGGGGGGACACGCCTGTGTCCCGTGGCCAAGCGATGGTTCCGCAAGATTAGCCCGGAGTGTCCTCGGGGGCGGGGGGATTCTGTCGTCGCGGGGGGACACGCCTGTGTCCCGTGGCCAGGCGATGGGTTGCGTAAGATTAGCCCGGAGTGTCCCCGGGTGTGGTCGATTGAGGGACACGCCTGTGTCCGTGGCCAGGCGATGGTTTCCGTAAGATTAGCCCGGAGTGTCCCCGGGTGTGGTTGTGTCCGCGGCCGGGCGATGGGCTGCGTGAGATTAGCCCGGAGTGTCCCCGGTCACCTCGAACGCTTTGCGCACCTGGCCGACAGCCCAGGCCAGGTCCTCCTCGGAGATGATCAACGGGGGCGCCAGGCGGATCACGTAGTCGTGGGTCTCCTTGCACAGCAGGCCCAGGTCCTTGAGCCGCTCGCAGTAGGAGCGCGCCGGGACCATGAGTTCGATGCCCACCAGCAGGCCGCGGCCGCGAATGTCCCGGATGTGGGGATGGCGGATCTTTCGCAACTCGTAGAGCAGCCATGCGCCCAGTTCCGCCGAGCGGTCCGAGAGCCGTTCCTCCTGGATCACGCGCAGCGCCGCCCTGGCCACGGCGCAGGCCAGCGGGTTTCCGCCGTAAGTGCTTCCATGACTGCCGGGACGAAAGACGCCCAGGATCTCTTCGCTCGACACGACCGCCGATACCGGGTACACGCCCCCGGAGAGGGCCTTGCCGAGAATGAGGACGTCCGGCTGAACTTCTTCGTTCTGGCAGGCCAGCAGGCGCCCGGTTCTCCCCAGTCCGGTCTGGATTTCGTCGGCCACCGTCAGGACCCGCTCGCGGAGGCAGATCTGGGCGGCGTCCGCCAGGTAACCCGCGGGCGGGATGAGGATGCCGGCCTCGCACTGGATCGGCTCGAACAGAAAGGCGCAGGTGTTGGGAGTGATGGCCTGCTCCAGCGCTTCGGCGTCGCCGAAGGGCACGCTCACAAAGCCGGGCGTGAAGGGGCCGAATCCGTCGCGGTACAGAGGCTCGGACGAGAACCCGGTGATGGTGGTGGTGCGCCCGTGGAAGTTGTTTTCGCAGACGATGATCTCGGCCTCGCCCGGGGGGATGCTCTTGTGAGTGTAGCCCCAGCGGCGCGCGGCCTTGATGGCAGTCTCGACCGCTTCGGCGCCGGTGTTCATTGGCAGGACCATTTCCATCCCGCACAGTTGAGCCAGTTCGGCGACGAACCTCGGCAGTTGGTCGTTGCGAAAGGCGCGCGAGGTCAGGGTGACCCGCGCGGCCTGCTCCCGCAGGGCCTGAATGATCCGCGGATGGCAATGACCCTGGTTCAGCGCGGAGTAGGCGCTCAGGCAATCCAGGTAGCGCTGTCCGTCGACGCCGTACACCCAGACCCCGGAGGCGCTGGCGACGACCACATCCAGAGGGCGGTAGTTGTGCGCCCCCCAGCGGTCTTCGATGTCGATGAGTTCGTCCGCGAGAGCGCGGGATTCGGCGTCGGACATGGAGCGGGTCTCTTAGCGGCCCGCGCGCTGCCCGGCGGCGGTCTCCGAGATCTTCGTGGGAGCGACTCCCAGGTGGGCCGCGATCTTCGCGGCTTCCTCGACCGCCCGCGCCAGGACGGAACGGATCCTTCCATCCTCCAACATGAGCAAACCGGCGATGGTGCAACCGGCGGGCGTGGTGACGTCGTCGCGCAACGCGGCGGGGTGGCGTCCGGTCGCCAGGACCATCCGGGCCGCGCCCAGTGCCGTCTGCGCCACCAGCGTGAGCGCCAGTTGGCGCGGCAGGCCGACCCGCACTCCCGCGTCGGCGAAGGATTCCATGATCAGGAACTGATAAGCCGGGCCGCTGCCGCTGAGGGCGGTGACGGCGTTGAAGTGGATCTCGTCGACCGGGATGCACTTGCCCACCGCCTCGAAGATCTGGGTGGCCCGCTCCAGGTCGGACTTGGCGGCGTATCGGCCCCGGCAGACGACGGTCATGCCTTCGCCCACGACGCAGGGCGTGTTGGGCATGGCGCGCACCACCGGGTTCTCGGAGCCCAGCAGCGACTCGAGCCGGTCGGTCGCTACGCCGGCCAGGATCGAGATCAGCAGCGTCTCCCGCCGCAATCCGGCGTTTCTGATGGTGGCCAGCACCACCGGGGCATCGGCCGGTTTGACACAGACCAGGATCAGGTCCGCGGTGGGCACACGGTGCTGGAAATCGACCTCGACCGGGATCTCGAGTTCCTGGCCCACGCTCTCGCAGGTGGCGCCGTTCTTGTCTCCCGCCCAGATCCGCTGGCGGTCGATCAAGCCACTGTTCATCAGGCCCCGGATCAAAGTTCGACCCATGACACCGGCCCCGACGACCCCCAACGTCATCCCGTCGGCGATGACCGGAGCCGGCTCGGACGTGGCGTGTTCTTGTTCTTTCGACATCGAGTGACCTCACCTCGGGCGAGTCGCACCCAAACCCGATTTTTGAAGATACCACACGGGGCCGGCGAGCCGGGACTGGCGTCGCCGCGAAGTAGCGCCGCGCGGCGGCTAAGGAGTATCCTCGTCCCGTGGAGGCCCTCATGCCCGCACGCACGCTGCTCACACTGTTGCTGGTTCTGTTTCCCGCGCTGGCGCAGACCAATCCGCGCCAGGTTCAGCGATTCCTCGATACCCCGCTGACAACGCCCGACGTCGTTGCGGCCGAGATCCGCCAATACCTGATGACTCGCGCACCGCGCCTGCCACAGGTTTCCTCGGCCGCCGATTGGACCCGCCGCGCCGGGGAGCTTCGCCGCCGAATGCTCGACGAGGTGGTCTTCCACGGATGGCCGAAGGAGTGGGTCGCCGCGCCGCTCAAGGTGGAAGACCTGGGCGTCTTCGCGACCGGGCCGGGCTACCGGATGCGCAAGCTGCGTTACGAGATCGTGCCCGGCTTCTGGTCCGCGGCCATCCTCTACGAACCTGAGCGCATGAACGGCAAGCTCCCGGCCGTGGTCAACGTGAACGGTCACGGGCAGCCGGGCAAGGCGCTCGAGTACAAACAGAAGCGCTGCATCAACCAGGCCAAGCGCGGCATCCTGGCGCTGAACCTGGAGTGGATCAATTTCGGCGAACTGACGCACAAGGAGAACGCGCACTGGTTCCAGGCGCACCTGGACCTTGCCGGCGCAAGCGGCGTGGGCCTGTTTTACCTGGCCATGCGCAAGGGCGTCGATTACCTTTACGATCACCCCAACGCGGACCGCGCGCGCATCGGCGTCACCGGACTCTCCGGCGGCGGATGGCAGACCATCACGCTGAGCGCATTGGATGAGCGCGTAACGCTCTCGGTGCCGGTGGCGGGCTACTCGACGCTCGAAGCGCGCATCGAGCGCACCGCCGACACCGGCGACATCGAACAGAATCCGGCCGACATGATGCGGGTCGGAGACTACTCGCATTTGACGGCCATGCGCGCGCCGCGTCCCACGCTGCTGATCTTCAACGCCGAGGACGACTGCTGCTTCCGCGCGCCCCTGGTCAAGCCCGGCGTCTATGACGACGTGCGCCCGTTCTTCCGCCTGTACGGGGCCGAAGATCGCTTCGGCTTTCACCAGAACACCGACCCGTCGGACCACAACTATCAGCTCGACAACCGCATCCAGTTCTACAAGTTCGCCGCGAAGCAGTTCGGCATGCCGCCGGTGGACGGAGAAATCCCGTCCGATGCCGAGATCAAAACGCCCGAAGAGCTGAACGTGGGGCTGCCCGCGGGCAACCTGACCGTGCTGGGGCTGGCCCGGGAATTCGCGAAACGCATCCAGCGCCAGGCGCCCACGCAGGAACGCCTGCGCCAGGTGGTCCGGTTCCAGCCGGTCTCGGTGAAACACGCCTGGCCGGTGACGAACTCGAATCAGAAGGGCCTCGAAACGCTGGCCTATAAGCTCGAGTTCTCAGACGGGCTGGCGGCGACGGCGCTGTGGCTCAAGTCGCTTTCGGCGGCCGATGCGCCGCCGGCGACGTTGGTGATCGACGACCAGGGCAAGCGCGCCGCTTCGGTCGAAGTTTCCGAACGCGTCAATCGCGGCGAGCAGGTGCTGGCCCTCGACGCGATCTTCAACGGCGATGCCGCGCCACTGAAACCCGGCTCCAGCCATTACGCGCAGATGTTTTCGGCGCTGGGCGAGCGGCCGCTGGGGATCCAGGCCGCGCAACTCATCGCCGCCGCCAGATGGCTCCGTCAGACCCGGCGCGCCCCCTCGGTCCGCCTGGTGAGCCGGGGGATTCGCAGCCAGGTGGTGGCGCTCACGGCCAAGGCGCTGGAACCGGCCGCGTTCGACACGGTTGTGATAATCGACGGCATGACGTCCTTCCAGCATCTGCTGGATGCGCCCGTCGAATACCAGGCCGCGCCGGATTTGTTCTGCCGCGACCTGTACCGGGAGTTCGACATCCGCGACCTCGCGCAACTCAAATAAATGCGTCAGCCTGGTATGGTCCATTTATTTCGGGACAGACAGGTGTGTGCGGGGGACACGCCTGTGTCCCAAGGCTAAGCGATAGTTTCCGTAAGGTCAGCCCGGAGTGTCCCCGGGTTCGAGAAAAGGGGCCATACCAGGCTGACGCATTTTTTGGTTATCATTGAAACAGTCGATCCCAGAGGAGATGCTGAGTCAATGAGCGAGACCCCTGTCTACCCGCCTTCGCCCGAATTCGTGTCGAAGGCCAATGTACAAGGCCTGGAGGCCTACCGCGAACTGTACCGCCGAGCCGGAGAGCGGCCCGAGGAATTCTGGGGCGAGCTGGCCGAAAAGGAACTCTTCTGGTTCCAGAAATGGTCTCACGTGTTCGAGTGGAACCCGCCCTTCGCCAAGTGGTTCGTCGGCGGCAAGACCAATGTCTGCTATAACTGCGTCGACCGCCACCTGTCCACTCCGCGCAAGAACAAAGCCGCCATCATCTGGGAAGGCGAGCCGGGCGATCAGCGCGTCATCACCTACCAGGAACTGCACCGGCTGGTATCGCGCTTCTCGAGCGTTCTGAAATCGCGCGGCTACCAGGCCGGCGACCGGGCCATCATTTACATGCCGATGATCCCCGAGGCGGCGATCGCCATGCTCGCCTGCGCGCGGCTGGGCATCACCCACAGCGTGGTTTTCGGCGGCTTCTCGGCCGAGGCGCTGAAGGCGCGCATCCTGGACCTGGGCGCCGTGATCGTCATCACCGCCGACGGCGGATGGCGCCGCGGGAAAGAGGTCAAGCTCAAGTCGGTGGTTGACGAAGCGCTCCCCGAGTGCCCCTCGGTCAGGGATGTCATCGTCTGCCGCCGAACCGGCTCGGAAACCGGCATGGCCGCCGGCCGCGATCACTGGTGGCATGAGCTTGACGAGAACGCCTCGGAGGACTGTCCCGCCGAGCCGCTCGACTC
This sequence comes from Bryobacterales bacterium, assembly GCA_030693045.1. GTDB lineage: Bacteria > Acidobacteriota > Terriglobia > Bryobacterales > Bryobacteraceae > JACQZT01. The sequence goes on from JAUYBU010000068.1 coordinate 16,821, forward strand.
CGAGCATCCGCTCTACGTGCTCTACACCTCCGGCACCACCGGCCAGCCCAAGGGCATCCTTCACACCACCGGCGGCTACTTGCTGCAAGCCACCATGACCGTCAAGTGGGTCTTCGACCTGCACGAGGAAGACACCTTCTGGTGCACCGCCGACATCGGCTGGGTCACCGGCCACAGCTACATCGTTTACGGACCGCTTTCGGCCGGCGCGACCACGCTGATGTACGAAGGCGCGCCCGACACGCCCGCCTTCGACCGCTGGTGGCGCATCGTCGAAAAGTACCGCGTCAACATTTTCTACACCTCGCCGACCGCCATCCGCGCGCTGCTCCGCCAGGGCGAAAAATGGCCCGCGGCGCACGACCTGTCCAGCCTCCGGCTGCTGGGCTCGGTGGGGGAACCGATCAATCCGGCCGCCTGGGAATGGTACTACCGCGTTATCGGCAAGGAGAAATGTCCGATCGTCGACACCTGGTGGCAGACCGAGACCGGCGCCATCATGATCGCCCCCATGCCCGGCGCGGTGGCGTTGAAGCCCGGCTCCGGCACGCTGCCCTTGCCCGGCGTGGATGCCGATGTGGTGGATTTCGCGGGCAACCCGGTGGGTGCGGACCAGGAAGGGTTCCTGGTTATCCGCCGGCCTTGGCCAGCCATGCTGCGCACCATCTGGGGCGACGGGCAACGCTACAAGGATCAGTATTGGAACCGCTTGCCGGGTCTGTATTTCACCGGCGACGCCGCGCGCCGCGACGCGGACGGCTACATCTGGGTGCTGGGCCGCGTCGACGACGTCATGAACGTCAGCGGGCACCGGCTGAGCACCATGGAAGTCGAGTCGGCGCTGGTGCGGCACCCGGCGGTGGCCGAGGCGGCGGTGGTGGGCAAGCCGGACGAAATCACCGGACAGGCGATCTGCGCCTTCGTCACGCTCAAGTCCGGGAATGCGGATCACGCGACACTGGCGAAAGAACTGCGGCAGTGGGTGGCGCACGAGATCGGCGGCTTCGCCCGGCCCCAGGAGATCCGCTTCTCCGATGCGCTGCCGAAGACGCGCAGCGGCAAGATCATGCGCCGCCTGCTGCGGGAAATCGTAACCACGCACTCGGTCTCGGGCGACGTCACCACGCTCGAGGACATGGGCGTCGTCACGCGCCTGGCGGCCCAGCACGACGAGGAGTAGGATCGGGCCGTGTGACGGGGATTGCGCGCCGCCACCTTCCCAGGCCACCGGATATGCATCGTTACTGCACGGTCCAGGACCCCATGGCCTGCCAGCCCGTGTTGTTCAGCTCGTTGACATCGCGGGCCCCCAGGTAAAACACGCGGTTGCCCGCAAACCCCGCGCCGAACGCCATGTTCAGCGTCAGGGTCAGGGTGTTCCCGCTGGGGGACGCCGACGATCCCACGCCGTTCACCGCGCATTGGCTGTTGCTCAAACTGCCCGAGCCGTTCAGCGCCAGTCCGGGCAGCAGCGCGTCGCCATTATCGTTCACCAGGTACAGCGTGTTGCTGCCCCTTGCGTAAGCCAGATAACACGCGTGACGGCCGTCCAGCCAGTCGTTCACCAGGATGTTCATCACGCCCAGGTCGTTGGCGCCTTTCGTGTCCGTGAAGGTGAATGTAAACGCCTTGGCGATACCGGCGCCTCGCGCCGGGTTCATGCCCGCTACCGCCGTGGTGGTGGTCTGCGTCGCTCCGGGCACCTTCCACACACCCATCCGCTGCCAGCCCGAGTTGTTCTCCAGCGCGTCCCGGGCGGCTACATACACAATCCGGGTACCTGCAAACAAGGTCGGGAAGGTCATATTCAACGCCAGCGTCAGCGTGTTCCCGATGCCGGAGGCCGAAGATCCCACGCCGTTTATCAGGCATTGGCTGTTGGCCAGCAGGCCGGTCCCATTCAGCGGCATCGACCCCGCGTATCCGTCGCCGGCGTCGTTGCCCAGATACAGAGTATTGGCTGACCGGCTGTACAGAAGTTCACCAGAATGTTCACCACCCCCAGATCCTGATACCGGCTGGCCGCGGTGAACTGGAACGTAAACGTCTGCGTGGCCGTATTCCCGGCACCCGGACTCGGCGGCAGCACCCCAGGCGCCGACGGCCACGGCGACGCCAGCCGCCACGAGAACAGACCGTCCGGTTGCAGCCGCGACTGTGGCACCATCGAGTTCGGGAACGGAAACATCACCTCCGTCCCGTCTCCCAGCGTGTGCCGCGTCGCCGGGTCCAATAAGACCGGTCCGGAAGCGCTGTAATCCGCCATCCGCTCGTTCGCCGTCGGCACTTACACTTCCGCCTTCACTCCCGGCGCAATGTTCAGCACACCGCAGAACTTCTGGTTGACGGATGCCCCACCAGCAGACGGACCCCGTTGATGTCCGGCTCCGAGATGTAGTCCAGCGTGTCGAGCCCCACCAACGCTCGCGGGGGCGGCAGGCATTGCCCATCCACCTGCGCTGTCGCGGATGTGGCTAGCAGGGCCAGCAGCGTCAGGCCCGCGTGGGATCTTGCGAATAATGGACGGTTCATTTCTTCCGGGTCCCTGGGACGTTTGCAGAATTGGTCATATTCCAGCCGTCATCGGGAACAACAGCCGTTCAGCTCCCCTAGCGCGGAAGGAGCGCCGCTATAATGGCAGAGGATAACGGCGTATGATTTCACTGCGAGGCGTCGAGAAGTTCTATCAGCACGGCCCCAGCCAGACGTTTGTGTTGCGGCGCATCAATCTGGAGATCCGGCCGGGCGAGTTCATCTCGATCATGGGCCCTTCCGGCGCCGGCAAGAGCACGCTGCTGCACATTCTCGGCATGCACGACATGGCCTGGGCGGGCGAGTATTTCTTCCTCGATCAGCCGGTACACAAGCTCGACAAGAAGCGCCGCGGCGAGATCTACAAGCAGAACATCGGCTTCGTCTTTCAGAGCTACCACCTGATCGATTCGCTGACGGTTTACGAGAATCTCGACATTCCGCTCTCCTACCGCAACGTGAAAAAGTCGGAGCGCCAGGCGATTGTCTGCGACACGCTGGACCGGTTTCAGATCGTCGGGAAGAAGGACCTGTTCCCCAACCAGCTTTCCGGCGGGCAGCAGCAATTGGTGGGCGTGGCGCGGGCGGTGATCGCCAACCCGACGCTGCTTCTGGCCGACGAGCCGACCGGAAACCTGCACTCGGGCCAGGGCCGCGAGATCATGGAGCTGTTCAAGAAGCTGAACTCCGAGGGCACGACCATCGTTCAGGTGACGCACTCGGAGGTGAACGCCGCGTACGGGAACCGCATCGTCAAGCTCGCCGACGGCTGGATCGTGGACCACTGATCCGGCCGCGGCGCAAGGAGGCCGCACATGGCCAGGCTGCTGCTCGCCGGCGCAATCGCCCTGGCGGCTTGGGGAGCCGACTGCCGCACGCCGCTGGGCATCCCCTGTTCCACCATCCGCTTCGAAACAACCCAGTGGCAGTTCACCCGGGAAGGCGGGCTCGATCTCTCGCACTACACCGGCGTGACGATCTCGGCTGTCCGGAGCGACGGGTCCTTCGTCGAAATTGCCGACCGGCAGGAGATGAGCCGGTGGTTCAAGCGCGAGGCCGGCACGGCCGGATCGGCTTCGATGTATCTTGCACCGGACGACGTGGTGGTGCGTGTCGACCACCAGCGGAAGTCCATCAGCCGCCGCGCGCCGCTGCTCTGGAACGACCGCCCGTATCGATACTCGACTCCGGGCGACCGAACCTGCTTGAGCGGCATTCGGCGCTGGGGCGCACATTTCTTTTTGCGCGGCACGGACACGGTGGCCGGGGTGCCGGTGATCCGGTGGTCGGGCGCGAATCCCGGCGGAGGGTACACGGAAGTGTGCCTGGCGCCCTCGCTGGATTGCCGGCCGCTGAAGACCCACACGGTCCATCGGAGGTTTGGAATTCTTCCGACTTCCATCAGCACCACCAAAGCCATCTCGGTGGAATGGGGCGAACCGAAACCGGAGCTTTTCGCGCTCCCGGCCGGCTACCGCGAAAGCAAAGAGTGAGGCCCGGAACCAAGCGCCTCACTCGCACGCGCCGGGCGTTTTCGTTCCGGATTATTCGCGGTCGAGGACTTTGGAGCCCAGCAGGCCGCCGAGGGTTGGCAGAAGCGTGAAGAGGATGAACAGAAAGAAGATCGACAGGATCAGAATCGTGGCCAGTCCGGAGGGGTTTTCGAGCACCTGGAAGAACTGCCGCACGGTCTCGTCTGGCGCGCCCTTGACGGCAAGCTGCTGGCGGTAGAACTCGGCTAGCCCGCCCTTGCTGGCGATCGAGAACACGCTGATGGTGAAGAACACGGTGGCGATGACGAAACAAAAGACGCCGGTGATCCAGCCCATGCGCGCGCCGCCGCGCAGTCCGACCATGGCGCCGGTGCGGCGCCGGTACAGGAACACGGCCAGGAATCCGGCGCAGAACAGCGCCAGCAGCATCCAGAACACCGCCAGGTACACCGGGATCGGCATCGAGATGAGCAGCGATGCGATTCCAGCGGCAAGGAAACCCACGCGCACCGCGACCGAATTGCGGAAGCTGATCTCGGGGGGAAGCGGAGGCTTGACAGGCGCCGCGGCGACCGCCGCGATCACCGCTACCGGCGCTTCTTCTTCCACCGGTTCGTCGCGTTGCGGCTTGCCGCACCTGTGACAGAAGCGGGCGTCGGGCGGCAACTGCGCGCGGCAGGTGCAGAACTCAGGCACATTCCCAGTGTCCCGCACGCGCGCGACAACGCGCAAGCCGGGGCGTGTGTGTTAAATTGCGATATTCATGTCTGAGCCGACCCTACTGGTTTTGAACGACCCCGCGGCGCCGTGTCTGGCGCTGCTCGAGCAATTGCCGGACCAGGTCCGCATCGTCGCCGGCCAGGACGCCGGATTCCTCGAGACGTCGGTGGCCGGGGCCGAAGTCGTCTTCGCCGGGCTTGGCGCGGGTCCGCTGTTGCAGGAGTTGTGGCCGCGCGCGGCCAGCCTTCGCTGGGTCCATTCGCTGGCCGCCGGGGTCGAGGGCATTCTGTTTCCCGAGCTTGTCGAGAGCCCGGTGATTCTGACCAACGCCCGCGGCGTGTTCCGGCGTTCGCTGGCGGAGTTCGTCATCGCGGCGGCGATGTTCTTCGCGAAGGATCTGCGGCGGATGGTCCGCAGCCAGCAGGCCGGCGAATGGGACCCGTTCGACATCGAAGAACTCCACGGACGGACCATGGGCATTGTCGGCTACGGGGAGATCGGCCATGCGGCGGCGGAGCGGGCGCACGCCTTGGGCATGCAAGTGCTGGCCCTGCGGCGGCGTCCGGAATTGTGCGACGCCGCGGGGCCAGTGGCCGAAGCTTTCGCCCCCGAGCGCCGGCTGGAAATGATCTCGCGTTGCGACTACCTGGTGATCGCGGCCGCCCTGACGCCGCAAACGCGCGGCCTGATCGGCGCCGCCGAGATCGCCGCCATGAAGCCCAGCGCCGTGCTGATCAACGTCGGCCGCGGCCCGGTGGTGGAGGAAGCCGCGCTGGTCGAGGCGCTGTCGGAGCGCCGGATCCGGGGCGCGGCGCTGGACGTGTTCGAGGTCGAGCCGCTTCCGGCGGGCCACCCCTTCTACTCGCTGGACAACGTGCTGCTGTCGCCGCATTGCGCCGATCATACGGCGGGCTGGCTGGAGATGGCCATGCAGTTCTTCATCGACAACTTCCAGCGCTACCTGGCCGGCCAGCCGCTGGAGAACATCGTCGACAAGCGGCAGGGCTACTGAGCGGTTTTCACGGGCGGCGCGCAGAACTCGGCGGGCGAAAACCTGCGCTCGCGGTGCGCCGGCCGGACGTCCGGCCGATAGCGATGCGGTTGCCAGGGTTGGCCCCACTTCTTCTCGAAGCGCTCGCGATTGGTCTCGAAGATGCGCTCGGATTCTTGCGGGTCGAGCTGGGAGAACGATCCCCGGCCGAAATGGTGGACGAAGCAGTCTTCGGCGGTGACCGCGCGATAGCCGGCGCGATGCGCGCGCATTGAGTAGTCGTCGTCCTCGAACATGCCGACCGTGAAGTTCTCGTCGAGTTCGCCCAGCGCCTGCCAGACGGGCCGCGGGATCAGCGCGCAGAACAGGGGCGCGACGCGGAGCTCGATCGACCGGCCGGCGCGCTCGCGCGCGATCTGGCCGGCCAGCGCCTCCATTTCCGCCTGGTTGCGGTATTCGGCGTTGATCTTCGCCTCGGTGTCGGAGAAGTTAGTTACGGCGACGACAACGCCCACCTTGTGGTCGCTTCGCGCGGGCCGGATCAGCCGCTCGATCCAGCCTGGGGTGACCATGGTGTCGGCGTTGAGCAGAATCAAATGCTCGCCCCGGGCCTGGCTGGCGGCGAAGTTGTTGCCGCCGGCGAACCCCCGGTTGGCTTCCAGCGCCCAGACGCGAACTCGCGGGTGGGTGTCGGCATAGGACTGAAGAAGCTCCGCCGTGCTGTCGCCCGAGGCGTTGTCGACCGCCACCACCTCGTAGTTGGGCCAGAGCGTGTTTCGAAGCAGCGAGTCGAAACAGGGCTTCACGAACGCCCGGCTGTTGTGCGTGACAACCAGAATGGAAACCAGCGGAAAGGTCTTGCGGATTTCGGCGTCCAGACTCGCCACGCGGGCCGCCCAGGTGTTGGCGCGGGCGAAATCGATGCGCCGCTGCCGAAGCTGGGGATCGCGCTCCGCCACGGCCTCGTCGATGCGCCGAATGAAATCCTCCGGGCCGCCGGCCAGGTACAGCAGATCGCCGAACCAGGACAGCTCACGCGTGGCGGTTGCGACCACCGGCTTGCCGAGGCTGAAATATTCATACAGCTTGACCGGGTCGGCGGTGACACCGCCCGGCCGCAACGGAATCAGGCAGACGTCGAATTCCCGCAGATACGCCGGCATTTCCCGGTACGGGCGCTGCCCGAGGATTCTCACGTTTTCCAGGGCCGCCAGTTGCGCGAGGTCCTGATCGTGGTTCCGGCCGAGCAGAACAAAGGTGTACTGCGGCCTGCGCCGCGCGGCTTCCAGAACCAGGTCCGGATCGGTCCAGTCAGCAATCGATCCGAAGTATCCCACCACGGGCCTGGGGACGCCGGAGAGAACTTCGGTTTGGGCGCCCTGCTGGAAGAAATCGAAGTCGGCGGCGTTGCGGACCACGATCGGCGGTTTTCCGAGCGAGGCAAACCTGGCCTGGAGCGCGAGCGCCGCAACGGTGAAGACATCCGAGCTTTCGATCAGCCGCCGTTCCTCCTGCACGTTCGGCTGGCCGGCTTCCAGGCAGTCGTAGAGGAGCCGCGCGCCGAAGCGGTCGCGAAGGGTCTCCGCCACCGGATGCCACGCGGGCCATTGAACGATGACGCAGTTCTCGGCAATTCCGCATTCGGCGTAGAGCTTATCGAGAGACCCGAGCATGATCGCGGCCGTTTCCGGATCGGCCGGCTGGGCCTGGAGATCGAGCCGCCGGCCGCGGATGTTCACCTCCCACAGGTTGTTCTCGCGCTCCAGCAGCTTATAGGACGCCGCGGAGTCCGGCTCGAGGTGGACACTGGGACAGATCCAGAAGACGCGGTGGCCGGCGCGGGCAAAGTGCGCGGCCAACTGTTGCGGGCGATGAAGCCGGAAGTCGAAGGGGAAGACGGGCAACAGCAGGATGTCATACCGGGTCGCCAATGGCACGGCTCCGGCACGGCGGCGAAGCCGCGCCTGGTCCAGGATCTCCGTACTCAGCGGCGTGGCGGTGAACGGGTCGCGGAAATCCCGTGGCAAATACGAGTTAAGAGCCGGAAACTCCGGTTCGTATGTTTCCAGCGGCCCTCCTCCGGTGAACGGGGTTGCCGCCAGGAAGCGCAGGAACGCGGTTTTGCTCTTGCGGAAGAGCAGCGTGTAGGCCTTTCGCAGCCAGAGCATGACCTTCCAGGCGCGCTGGCTCCGATGGGTGGCGAGCAGCGTCTCGAGTTGGGAGTTGAACTCCTGGAGAGCTTCCAGCGTCTCCCGGCGAGAGAGTTCGGCGCGCAGGAGCGCCTCTCGCAACCGCGCGTTCTCCCTCGTCGGATCGGGCGTTGCCGGTTCGGGGTCCAAATGGAATCATAGCGAAGGTTGAACGGCCGTCGCCGCGCCCCGGCGGCCGGATTCACCGCTCTGCTAAGCTAAGCGGCAAGATGAGACATCCTGTTCCGACCGTGTTGCTGGTTGTGTCGGTGTTCGGCGTTGCGTTCGCCGCCGGACCCCGCGAGGACCGCATCGCCAAAGCCGCCGCGGCGATCGAGGCGCAACTTGTCGCCACGCGGCGCGATTTCCACATGCACCCCGAACTCTCCAACCGCGAGGAACGAACCAGCCGGGTGATTGCCGCGCGATTGAAAGAGTTAGGGTTCGACGACATCCGCACCGGCGTCAGCAAGCATGGAATCGTGGCGCTGCTCAAAGGCGGCAGGCCCGGCCCGGTGGTGGCGATTCGCGCCGACATGGACGCGCTGCCGATCGAGGAGACGATGGATGTGCCCTACAAGTCGCAAAACAAGGGCGTCAAGCACGCCTGCGGGCACGACGTCCACATGAGCGTCGCGCTGGGCACGGCGGAAGTGCTCAGCCGGATGCGCTCGGAATTGGCTGGCAATGTGAAGTTCATTTTCCAGCCCGCCGAAGAAGGCCCGCCGGAGGGCGAGGACTCGGGCGCCGATCGCATGATCCGCGAGGGCGCGCTCGACAATCCGCGCGTGTCGGCCATTTTTGCGCTGCACACGAAGCCGGATCTGGAAGCCGGCAAGATCGGCTATGTCCTCGGAGCCATGCTGGCCTCCTCCGACACTCTTTTCCTTCGGATTGGCGGCAAGAAGGTGCATGCCGCCTGGCCGCACCAGGGCATCGACCCGATCGTGGTTTCGGCCGAAATCATCAGCGCGCTGCAAACCATTCGCAGCCGCCGCATCGACCCGGTCGAGCCGATGGTTTTGACCCTGGGCTCGATTCACGGCGGCAACCGACACAACATCATCGCCGACGAAGTTCGCATGGAAGGCACGCTGCGGACCCACGACGAGGCGGTGCGCGAACGAGTGATGTCGCTGATTAAAGAGATCGTGAACGGCATCGCCGCCTCGCACGGCGCCACGGCCGAAATCCGTTGGTCGGCGCGCTCCAACCCGGCGACGAAGAACAACACGCCGCTGGTGGAAGCGACGCTGCCCGCCTGGCGGGCGATGCTCGGCGAGCCGAACGTCATTCAAGTCCCGCCGGTGATGGGCGCCGAGGATTTCGCGTACTTCGAGCGCGCCGTGCCGGGCGCGATGTTCTGGCTGGGTGTCGGCAACCGGGCGAAAGGGATCACCGGGGCGCTGCACACGCCCGAATACGACGTTGACGAAGCCAGCCTTGCGGTGGGCGTGAAAGCCATGACCGCCGCCGTGCTCAACTACCTGGACCGAAAACCATGACCGCCATGCAACGGATCGCGCTGTTCGCGCTCTTCGCTTTTTCGGCGTTGGGCCAGGCTGTGGCGCCTTTCCCGATGGATTGGCGCGCGGCCTCGCCCTCCCCGGCCGACGTTTCGTTCCTGCTGGATGCCCCGGCGGGCAAGCAGGGCTTCATCCAATCGCGCGACGGCCATCTGGCGCTCCCGGACGGGGCCAGGTTCCGCGTCTGGGGAGTGAACTTCACCGGCGCCGCCACCACGCCCGCCCGGGAGGACGCGCCGCGGGTGGCCGCGCACCTGGCGCGGTTCGGCGTCAACTGCGTGCGATTTCATTTCCTGGATAACCCGGCGCCGCGGGGACTCATCGACGCCAGCCGCAACGACACACAGGCTTTCGACGCCGCGCAACTGGACCGCTTCGACTTCTTCGTCGCCGAACTCAGGAAACGCGGCATTTACACCAACATCAACCTGAACGTGGGCCGCACCTACAAGACCGGCGACGGCGTAAAAGATCCCGAGCTGCTCGGCTTTGCCAAGGCGCTTACTTACTTTGACTCGCGACTAATCGAGTTACAGCGCGAGTACGCGCGAGCGCTGCTTACGCACCGCAATCCATACACGAACTCGGAGTACCGCAACGAACCGGCCGTGCTGATCGTCGAGTTGGTCAACGAGAATTCGATCGTCGAATCCTGGTTTTCCGGCCGCCTGTTGGGTGAGGCCAGGCGCTTTAACCCCGGCACCTGGACCGACATTCCGAAAAGATACGAGCGCGACCTGACGCAGCTCTACAACACCTGGCTGGGAACGCGGCCCGGGTCCGGCTTCGTCGAGCGGCTCAAGCCGAAGGAGTTCGCTTCGGCTTCGCGCGAGCGCTTTCAATTGGAGGCGAGTTTTTACATCGATCTGGAACGCCGCTACTTCCGCGAGATGGGCGAGTTTCTACGGAAGGACGTGGGTGTGAAATCGCTCATCGCGGGCACCAGCGATCACAACCACGGGGCGTCGGGATACCCTTTGCTTAGCTCCACATCGCAGCTCGACATCGTCGACGGCCACGTCTACTGGCAGCATCCGCGCTACTCCACCGACCCGGCCACGGGCCGCCAGACCGGCTTCGAGATCCCCAACTCGCCGATGGTGAACGACCCGCTGCACTCGAGCGTGGTCGAACTTTCGCGCTCCGCCGTCGCGGGGAAGCCCTACACGGTGTCCGAAGTGAACCACCCGTTTCCGGCCGAGTACGCCGCCGAGGGCATTCCGATTTTGGCCGCCTACGCGGCGCTGCACGATTGGGACGGAATTTTCTGGTACACCTTCGAGCACAAGACCCCGGCCGAGTGGCGCGCCGTGCAGCCGCGGTTTTTCGAGATCCGTCCGGACCCGGTGAAGATGTCGGAAATCGCCTCCGGCGCGCTGCTGTTTCTGCGCGCGGACGTGCGCGCGGCGGCCACCACCGTGACCCGGTCGTACTCGATGGAGCAGGTGCGCGAAAGCATCCGCATGGACCGGCGCGAACGGCCGTACTTCACGCCGGGCTTTCCGCTGTGGACGCCGCTGGCGCACTCGACGCGCATCCAATCCTTCGAGCGCGACGTGGTTCCCCAGCTTGCCGGAAGCGATGCGACGCCGATTGTCTCCGACACCGGCGAATTGAAATGGCATCACGGCGGCAACACCGGCGTGGTGACCATCGACACCCCGCGATCGCAGGCGCTCATCGGATTCGTCAGGGCGCGCCGGCCCGCGACGCGGAACCTGGCCGCCGCCGTCGACAATGACTTCTGCGCCATCACCCTGGGCTCGCTCGACGGCAAGCCCGTGGCGGCGGCGTCACGGCTGCTGCTGACCACCGGCGCGCGCGTCGCCAACACCGACATGAAGTGGAACGAGAAGCGGACATCGATCACCGATTGGGGCCGGGAGCCGACGGTGATCGAAGCGGTCACGGGCACGATCACGCTGACCGGGTTGCAGCGCGCCCGGCGCGTCTCGGTTCGAGCGCTGGACGGCGGGGGCCGCCCGCTGGGTTCGCCTGTCGCGGCGCGAAAGACGGCCGCCGGATGGGAAATCCGCATCGGAAAACCGGCCACGGTCTGGTACGGGATCACGATCGGCCGCTGAGGCGCGCTTGCGTCGCGGCGCCGGATGCGGTTTGATGAACCCATGGACATTTCGCGGCGTAGATTCTCGATGCTTCCGGTTTCGCTTTCCCTCTCGCCCCTGGCTGCGGCCGCGGCCGGGCGGGAGTTCCTGGTTTATATCGGCCCATACACGCGCAACAAGAGCAAGGGCATCTATGTCTCCCGCTTCGACGCGGGCTCCGGCAAGATGACGACGCCGGAGTTGGCGGTGGAAGTGGCGAACCCCTCGTTTGTCGCCATTCACCCTTCGGGTAAGTTCCTGTACTCGGTGAGCGAAATGGGCGGTAGCGGCGGCAAAGAAGGCGCCGTCAGCGCGTTCTCCATCGACAAAGCGGCCGGCAAGCTGACCTTGCTGAATCAGCAGTCTTCGCGCGGCGGCGGGCCGTGCCATCTGAACGTGGACAAGACCGGGCGCATGCTGGTGGTGGTCAACTACGGCACCGGAAGCGTGGCGTCGCTGCCTCTGGACGCCGATGGCAAGCTGCGCGAGGCCGCGTCGTTCTTCCAGCATTCGGGCTCGAGCGTGAACCCCAAGCGGCAGGCCGGCCCGCACGCGCACTCGGTGAACTTCTCGCCAGACAACCGGTTCGCCATCGTGTGCGACCTGGGTCTGGACAAGGTGTTCATGTACAAGGTATTCCCGGAAAAGGGAATTCTCACCCCCGGCGATCCGCCGTTTGCCACCGTCAAGCCCGGTTCCGGCCCGCGCCATTTCGCCTTCCACCCGAACGGCAAGCTGGCGTTCGTCATCAACGAGATGGCATCCACGGTGACGTCGTTCGCCTGGCAGCCGGGCAGGCTGCGCGAAATCGAAACCGTCTCGACGCTGCCGCCCGATTTCAAGGGCGACAGCTCCACCGCCGAGGTCGCCGTGCATCCTTCGGGCCGATACCTGTATGGCTCCAACCGCGGCCACGACAGCCTGGCGATGTTTTCGGTTGATGCGAAAACGGGCATGCTGACGCCGATGGGCCACGCGCCGGCCGGGGGCAAGGTTCCGCGCAACTTCTGTATCGATCCGACCGGGTCCTATCTCATCGTGGCCCACCAGAACTCCGACTCGCTGGCGGTGTTCCAGATCGACGGCGCGACCGGCATGCTGAAGCCGACCGGCCAGACCTTCGAGGTCGGTGCCCCGGTGTGCGTCCGCTTCCTGGCGGTGTAGGCGGCGCTATTCGCGAGAGGCTGGTTTGTACTGGGTCTTGAAGGAGAAGAACCCCGGAATGTACTCGCGGAACAACTGCGGGAGCGATTTGTCCAGGTACGAGCGAATCGAAACGTAGCACTCGTCGCACTGATTGGTGCGCGTGAACTCCTCGATCATGCGCTCGCGCTCTTCCAGCCGATAGCGTTTGAATTGCATCGAGCAAGGCTGCAACATGCCGTCGGCGGTCACTACCAGGAATCGCATTCCGGCCGTGCAGCCGGGGATGCCGCTGTTTTCGAAATAGCGGCGGGTGGCCTCGATGGTGGCCGGGGCGTTTACCAGCCAGTTGGACTGGTCGCGGCGCGCCTCGACGCGGTCGAGTTGGTCGTTGAGCGTCTTCAGTTGCTCGGGCGTGTTCAGGAAGTAGTCGCGGCAACCGGTGCGGCGCGACGAATAGGCGCTGTAGCACATGTTCACGCCCCACTCGTGCGCCTTGTCGGCCATCGCATCGATCTCGCCCACGTTCTCGGAGGTGATGCAGCTATTCAACACGATGTTGTCGTAGCCGAGCTTCGCCAGTTTCGGGATGATACCGCTAATGTGATCGTACAGGCCGGGATAGCCGCGGAAGACGTCGTGACGGCTGTCGGGGAAATCGAGGCTGACGGAGAACTGGCCGATGCCCGCCGCGATGAGTTCCAGATACCGCTCCTCGGTCATCTCGGACCAGTTGGAAACCAGAATGGTGTAGGGCAGCCCCGAATCGGATTTGATATTGCGGACGATCTCGACCACGTCCTTGCGCAGCAAGGGCTCGCCCCCCGAGATCTGCACCACGCAAGGCTTCAGCGCGTCCATGTAGCGCCGGTAGTCGGCCGGTTTCAGATTGCGCGAATCGTCCTTGGGCCCGCCGTGATCGCAATGCTTGCAGTAGCAGGTGCAGCCGTCGGTCACTTCAAACGAGACCACCAGCGGCCGCTCGGCGAACCAATTGGCCGTACCGCGGCCGATGATGCGAAGCGATTCAGCGACGGGAACTTTGCGCATAAAGGGATCACTCCCCCAACCGGCCGTCCCAGCGGTCCGATACGGGAGAAATTACTATTGTATCGCGCGGACTGTAGGGGCGGGGTTTGCCGGTATTGTCCTAAACGTGCGTTGGGGCTAATCCTGACCAGTCGCCGCAAGGCCCAGCCATGGTCCGTAGCGGCCAGGGTGATTCCAGTTGTAGCAGGCTGGGCATTCGCACAGGCCGACCGCAGTTTCAGTGCGAAAATGCCTGAGGCCATGAATAGTCCCATCCCGCTGGTCGAAGCGATGAATGAACTTGGCAATGAAGGTCGGATCTCTCCGTTCGTACAGCAAGAAAACGGAGTGTGCCACGAAGTCAGCAAGCTGAAGAAGGCGGGTCTCCTTCACGCTGGCGAAGTACGGGATGTCGCTCAGATTTCGGAGGACGCCCCAACGGGTGCCCAGTTGCCTAAATTCTCGCACCCATATCTTCGCCCGCTTGTCGAATCTGCCTTCTGCGAACACTAAGAGGCCCCGCTGGGGATCATTCTGATCGTTACGCCGTGACAGGAATCTGTCGAATCTGGACAGGATCTGCTCCGTCGCATGAGAGACAGCGTCTTCTCCGTAAAGCGAAGCGCTCTTTTCGACTGCGGCCGCGAACAGGATCATGCCTGGATCGTTTGCCCTGGCAATCGCGTCTGCAAGATCCTCCATGATTTCGCGGCGCTTCTGTTCTGGAACGTTTCGCCAGAAGCCCCTACCGGCCCTGATGGCAGAGGCGTGAAACTCAATCGGAGGAAGTCCTGGAAAGTGCTTTGTCTGGACGCTCTCCAGTTCGCGGGACAGGAAGAATGTCACGCGTTCGAATACGGCCGCCCCTGCGAGTACGAAGAATCTATCGGTGGGATCAGACTCGTTTCCAGATTCGTCGAGGTAAAGGAGATACACGCTAAAAGAAAGGCGACGGGCCGCACCAATTGAGGTACGTATGGGTTCCTCACAGAGGAAACTCAACCAGTCGCATTACTAGAATATCACCGTTTCGGGGATTGTCAATGGTCCATTAGCGTCTGGTTCTGCTCTTTAAAGTTTTTTGTTTCAATCGATTAGAAATTCTCCCAGCCTCCACACCCTATCCGTGATCCCCGCTTCCATCGCGGGCGTGACCCGGATCGTGCGGTGAATCCGGCAGAAGTTGTAGTAGGCGAAGTGCAGGCAGAGCGCGGCCCAAAGACTCTCCCACTTCTTTGAGAAGCCGTTCGTCAAACGCGTGAGCCGCCGAATTTGCATCCGCATGGTGAGGTTCTGGCGCTCGACTCGTCGGTCTACACGTCTCGGACGGGCACATTGACAATCAAGCGGCCCAGGAGCTTTCCGCACTTTTCGCCGGCCAGGACGAGCAAGCGGAGAATCGTATCGCGGTGAACGCCCGTGATCCGCTCCGTGCTCCGCACGCTATTCCCTTCGAACAGGAGCCGTAGGGCCAATTCGGCTTTCTCTTCAGCCAAGTACATCCCGTCAAACAATCGCTCGTGCGGTTCCGTAAAGGTCTTGCGGCATTGATGGCAGCGGTAGCGCTGAATGCCGTTCCGATGCTTTCCGAAACGCCGACATTCGATCCGGCATGAGTGGCAGGTCATTGTGAATCTCCTCTTGAGATCCACAGCCAGAAGCCGGATAAGGGAGTTGCGGGGTCCGTTCGGCTTCGGCTGTGCGGATTCGAGCCCCAGTGGAAGCGCCAACTTCGACTGGGGCTTTGTTCTTCATGATTAAACTATACGTGACCACTCACGTAATGTCAGGAGAAAAGTGTTGACTTTTTCGTGACCGCTCAGGTATACTATGAGCGTGCTGAGAAAGAAGGACCCGGCGGCAGTAGAGCTCGGCCGCAAAGGCGGCAAGAAGGGCGGCCCAGCTAGGGCGGCCAGAATGACACCGGAACAGCGAAGCGAGAGCGCCCGCAATGCAGTCAACACTCGCTGGGCAAAGGCGAAGGCGGAGCGTACTACGGTTTGATCTTTGGGAGGTCGGGGTGGGAATCGCACCCATTGCTCAGGAGTTGCAGGCTCCTGTCCCTAACTGTTCGGGATTAGCTCCCCGACCATTCCAAGGTGCTAGGGGGAGTGGCCCTCCCCCTAGCGGCTCCAGCGGAATGCTGGATTTTTCTCTGGACTGGTGGTCCGCGATTTCGTATAATGCAGTTGTAGCCTGCTTGCACAAACATCCTTTCGACCTCGACAATCGACTGGAAACAAAGGCTTACAGGGCACCGATGGGTCTCAAGCTCCGGTGCCTTGTTTCATTTTATGCCGTTTTCCCTTTCTTTCCGCCATCTACAGCTGTAAGCGGAAGTTGTTTCTGGCCCAGCACCTCATCAGCCATGCTAACCAAGAACATGCCTTCCTCTTCGTTCCAATCAGCGGAGAATGAGCGACTTTCGTTCCTGCCGTTGTATCCAATATGATCCAGAAATGTTACGGCCGAAAACCCGGCCCCATTTCCCTTCTTCCCATAGTGCACTCGATATGCGCGGGAGTCCTTCTTGGAAATCGGACGGATCGCAAATCTTTTGGTTTCAATGTCCCACAGTAGAATCACATTCTCGACTGCCTGTTTTTCAAGTATCACTGTGGCCGCCTTGTTGAGTGCGATGCGGCCAAGTGTTGTCAGTGTGACTTGCGGTGACGCTAGGCGTCTAACCTTGCGGCTGAAGATTTCAAATGCCATCGTTATCGAACCTCGACAGATCAAGTATACAGGTCCAACAATAATCTGTCAAGTAGAAAATCGTAATTCACGCAGTAGTTCCATCGGTAAGAATCAATGTCCCATTGGAAGCGTTGATTATGGTTGTCCTGATTGCTTTCGCGGCCTGCCACCACCCCGCGTCTTGCGCATGGCGATTACTGATGCCGGGCACACGCAGATAACGCACTACCGGTGACCGCAGTGACTGCGGGCGCCACTCTACAGCGTTCCCTGGCGCGCGGCTTCGATCGAAATCCGGTTCTGTTCCAGGATCGTGCCGGTGGCGCGGGCCAGGGCGGCGCGCGCTTTTGCCACGGCGCTGCGCGTGGCGACTTCGGCCGAGCGGGCCTGGGCCACCTGGCTCTGGAATTGCACCAGCAGATAGCTGGTCGATGCGCCGACTTCGAACTTGGCCTGCTCGACCTGGAGCGATTCCTCCTGAAACCGCCGGGCCTCGACCGCCGCGCCGTAAGCGCTACGGGCGCGGCTGAGGGCGATGAAGGCGTCCTCGACTTCCAGGCGCGCCTGGTTGCGCAACTGCTGCAGCCGGATGCCGGTTTGGCGCACCTGGATTTCGTCGCGCGCCAGATCGGCCTGGGCCAGGCGATTGCGCAGCGGCAGGTCGAACTGAATGTCGGCGGCGTAAGTGGGATAGTTGCGGCGGAAAATCTGCGCCAGCGCCGAACCATAACCGCCCAGATACGTCGGGTCGAGACTGGCGGCCACCGGATTCGCCTGGCCCGCCAGAGCGTTGTTCTGCGCCGACGCGACCAGGTCGAGTTGCGGCTTGACCGCGTTGCGCGCGCCCTCCAGGCTGATCTCGCCGTTCAAAAGCTGGAGCGCGGCCTGCGAAATGTCGGCTCGATTGGCGAGCGCGATATCGAAGAGTTCCTCCAGCTTCGGCGTCGGGAGTTCGCCCGGATCGAGCGGCGTGGTCGGAATGACTTCGGCGGAGCGCACGCTCGGGTCGGCCGAACCCGAGCGCGTGAGCACGTTCTTGAGCACGGCCTGCTGCTCCTCGAACAGCGCTCGCGAGCGCTCCAGATCGAGCCGGGCCGAAAACACCTGCGCATTGGCGCGCGCCAGTTCGACGCTGGCCAGCGTGCCCTCCTCGACGAAGGCCCGCGTGTCGGTGAACAGCTTCTCGGAAAGCTGGAGGGTCTGTTGCTTCACCTTGAGGTCTTCCAGCAACGCCACGAAGTCATAGTACAGGCGCGTCACGCCGTAGACCGTGTTGATGAGTTGCTGGCGGAACAGCAGGTCCACGATCTGACGTTCGTTTTCGGCGATGCGCTGGTAGCGGCGATTGACGCGCAGCCCGAAACCGCGCAGCAAGGGTTGCGTGAGAGTCAGTGAGAGCGCGGATGTCGTGTAAGGGCTGTAGGCGCTGCGAACCGAGTTAGTCACCTGGCGAAAATTATCGAAGTTGAGTCCCACCTGCGCGCCAGAGGCGAACGACTGACGGAAGCCGCCGCCGGCGGTGAAGTTCTGAGTCACCAGGTTCGGCGTGCCGGCAAGGTTACTGCTGGTCTGCGGCGCGCTAGCGTGCTGGAGCAGCGTGCGCGCGCTCACATACGGATCCAGGTTGGGCAGCGCGGCGCCGCTCGAAAGCGGCACGTTTCCCAAGAGGCTCAGGTTGGACTGAATCTGTCCCAGCGCGCCGGTTTCGAGCGGGTTGGTGGAAACCGTGGCGCCGGGCAGCGCCCGTTGCGCCGCGCTCGAAATGAGCAGTGCCGACGAGGGGCCGCCCACGCCGGCGGGCGCCTCGGCCAGCGTGTAGTTGAGGCCGCGCGTGACGCCGCCCGCCTGGGCGCGCAGCCGTTCGGTCGCGGCGACGCCGAGATTGAGGCGCTGGAACTCGACATCCAGATTATTCTCGATGCCCAGCGCGATGGCCTCTTCCAGGGACAGGTAGAGTTTGCCGGCGCGCAGCAGTTTTTCGACTCGCGGCGAGTTGCCGAGGTTGCCCGTGTCGGCCGCTCCGGCTGACGCCAGACATGAGAAGAGGATGACAATCCAGGCGGTGATCTGTCGCATCGTGAACGCTCCTCTTCCTCAGCGCCGCCGCTTGCCCTCGGCCGGACGCGGGGCTACCTCGCGCGTCTCGACGCGGACGCCCTCGCGGACATCGTCGCCCGGGTTGACCACCAGCAGGTCCCCGTCGGCCAGACCCGACAGGGCCTCGACCTCGCGCCCGAAATCGCGCCCGATGCGAATCTTCTGGAAGTGAACCACGCCGTCGCGCAGGACGGCCACCTGCGGGCCGTCCGGGCGGATCACCACCGTGTCGCCGGAGGCCAGCACCGGGCGCGCGGCGCGGGCCATTGTCAGACGCACCTGCGCGTACATCCCCGGCATCAGGACGCCGCCCGGATTCGGAATTTGCAATTCGGCGAGCAGCGTGCGGCTGGCCGCGTCCAGGGCGTTCGAAGTTCGGGCAACCCGCCCCGGGAAAACGCGCCCGGGATGCTGGCTCACCGTCACTTCGGCCTTTGCGCCGGGCCGCACCAGGTCCGAATAAGACTGCGGGACGTTGATGAAGGCGCGAAGAACGTCGGTCCGCGCAATTCGGAACAGGAGCGTCTGGCCCGCGCCGATCAGCGCGCCGGCGTCGACATTGCGAAGCGTGATGACGCCGGCAAAAGGAGCGCGGACCGTCTTGTAGCTTTGCATTTGCTCGAGGCGGGCGAGATTCGCTTCCACGGCGGCCACATTGCTCTCGGAGGCCAGCACCGTTTTCTCGAGCGCGCGCACATTGGCGGTCTGGGCGTTGAGCTGGGCCTGGTAGGTGTCGTTCTCCTGCCGGGAAACGGCGCCGCGGGCGAGCAAGTTGGCCCATCGCCCGGCGGTGATTTTCGCGAGCGCCTGGTTGGCGCGGCCCTGTTCGACACTGGCGCGGGTCTGTTCGACGGCGGCGCGAGCTTGCAGCACGGCCGCGCGCGCCTGCTGAACCTGCTGGTCGAGTTCGGGCGCTTCAATCTCGGCCAGCGCCGCGCCGGCCGCGACGCGGTCGCCGATGTCGGCCAGGCGGCGCTTCAGATAGCCGTCGGCGCGCGCCAGCACGGGAGCTTCCGTCACGGGTTGGATGGAACCCGGGAGATCGATGACGTTGACCGGGTCCGACAACCGGGCGCGGGTCGTATTGACCACCGGGGCCGCGGCGGCCACGGCGCCGGCGTCGGCAACCACGGCTTTTTCGCGGCGCTGGCGCGGCAGCCAGCCCACGCCGAAACCGACGATCAGGATCAGTACAATCCCCACCAAAATGAGTCCGATCGTGCGCGCGGCCGGACGCCGGGGCGGCGGCATACGATCGTCGCCGTGACCGATGGTCCGCTCGAGTTTTTCCTTGAGCAGGGCGGCCTCGGCGCGCAGCACGGTTTCCCGGTCATGGTCCAGCGCGGGGTGGTCGGCGGGTTGGGGATCTTTACCGGAATCTGTCATTTCTGTTTCATCCTGCTCAGGAAGCGGGGGCTTCGGGGATCTCTCCTTCGTGCTCTTCGAAGAAGATCTGCTGGTCGTAGTCGACCGGTTTCCTCTTGCGCAGAAGGCTGTAGACGATGGGCACGACGAACAACGTGGTTACCGTCGCCACCGCCAGGCCGCCAATCACCGAGCGGGCCAGCGGAGAATTCTGTTCGCCGCCCTCGCCCAGGCCCAGCGCCATCGGGATCATGCCGATCACCATCGCCAGGGCGGTCATGATCACCGGCCGGATGCGCGTGTAGCCGGCCGACAGCGCGGCTTGGCGCGCGTCGAGCCCGGCCAGTTGCTCGTCGTTGGCGAAGACCACCATCAGGATGCTGTTGGCGGTGGCCACGCCGATGCACATGATGGCGCCCATCAGCGACGGCACGTTGAACGTGGTTTGGGTCAGAAACAGGCTCCACACGATGCCCGCCAGCGCGCCGGGCAGGGCCATCAGAATAATGAACGGATCGAGCCAGCTCTGGAAGTTGACCACCATCAGCAGGTAAACCAAAACGATGGCGCCCAGGATGCCGAGCCCCAGCCGGAAGAAGGAGTTCTGCATGGTCAGCGCCTGTCCCCGCATGCTGAGGAACGTGCCCTGGGGCAGCTTCGGCTGGGTGCGGTCGAGAATCTTCCGGACGTCGGCGGCGACGCTGCCCAGGTCGCGCCGGTCGACATTGGCATACACGTCGAAGACCGGCTGCACGTTGTAGTGGTTGACGTTGAGCGTGGCCCGGTCCCGCTCAATGCCGGCCAGGTTGGAGAGCAATTGCACGCGGGCCGGCCGCGCGCCCGGGTTGCCGTAGGCCAGGTCGGCCTTGCTCGGGCCCAGGCCGGTGGCGCTGGCCGAGGGGTCGGCCGCGCCGGCCAGCGCGTCGGGCGTGGTCAGGTTCGTGTTCGCGCTCACCGCCGCCACCGGCGTGCGAAGCAGGTCGTCCAGGCTCTGGAACCGGTAGATGGGCGTTTGCACGGACACCATGTAGTTCACGCCGTTCGCCAGATTGAGCCACTGGTTAGGCGCCACCTGCCCGCTCGAGGCGAGCGAGATGAGCAGGCTATTGGCAACGTCGCGCTGCGTCAATCCAACCAGGCTGGCCTTGGTGCGATCCACGTTGACTCGCACGGCGGGCGCGTTGACCACCTGGTGGACGCGCACGTCGACCGCGCCCGGAATGCGCTCTATCTCGTCGGCCAGCTTGAGCGCGGTCTCGTATCCCAGCGTGGCATTCCGCGTCTGCACCTGGACGTCGATGGGAGCGGGCAGGCCGAAGTTCAAAATCTGGTTGGTGATGTTGGCCGCCAGGAAATAGAACGTGACGCCGGGGAACTCGTCGTTGAGGCGCTTGCGAAGTTGCCGCTGGTAGTCCTCGGTGCGGCCGCGCCGTTCGGGTTTGAGCGAGATCAGGATATCGCCGTCGCTGACGCTGATGGTGGCGACGTCGCCAAAGGCGAGGTTGGTGCCTCCCATCGGCAGGCCGATGTTGTCGATGATGATATCGATTTCATCGGCTGGGATGACCTGCCGGATGACGTCCTCGATGCGGCCGAACAGTTGTTCGGTCTCTTCCAGGCGCGTGCCGGCGGGCGCGCGCGCGTGCAGTTTCATCTGGCCGGAATCGACCGTGGGGAAGAAATCGCGGCCCACCAGCGGCGCCATGACCAGCGAGCCGGCGGTGAAAAGCGCGAAGCCGGCCAGCGCCAGCGCGCGGTGGTCCAGCGTCCAGTCCAGCAGCCCGGTGTAGGCGCGCCGCATCTTGTCGAAACTCCGGTTGAAGAGGAAGTGAACGCGCCGGAAGAAACCGGCATTGGCCGAAATGTCCTGGTGGCGGCCTTCCTGGTACAGGCGCGCTTCCTGTCCCAGCATGTGGTGGATCATGGCCGGCACCAGGGTGCGCGAAAGCAGGTAGGAGGCCATCATCGCGGAGACAACGGCGATCGCCAGCGGCGTAAACAGGAACTTGGCCGCGCCAGTCAGCAGCAGAACCGGAACGAAGACGATGCAGATGGCAAGCGAGGAGACGAAAGTAGGCGCCGCGATCTGCATCGCGGCGTCGAGCACGGCGCGAGTGAGCGGCTTCTTCATGGCCATGTTGCGGTGGGTATTCTCGATGGTCACGATCGCGTGATCCACCAGGATGCCGACCGCCAGCGCCAGTCCGCCCAAGGTCATCACGTTGATGGTCTCGCCCAGCAGCTTGAGAACGATCAGCGAGCTGAGGATGGAGAGCGGAATCGAGATGCAGACGATGATCGTGCTGCGCCAACTGCCCAGGAACAGCAGAATCATCAGGCCGGTCAGCAAAGCCGCGATCAAGGCCTCCTTGGCCACGCCCTCGACCGCCGCGCGGACGAAGATCGACTGGTCGAACATCTCCCGGACCTCGAGCGCCGCCGGGAGACCGGCCATGATCCTGGGCATCGCCTTCTTGACGTTTTCGACGATGTCGAGAGTGGAGACCTGTCCATTCTTGAGGATTGTGAGCAGCGCGCCGCGCCGCCCGTTGGCGCGCACTACGCACTGCTGAACCGCCGCGCCGTCCCGGACGTGGGCGACATCCTTGATGTAGACGGTGGCGCCGTTGACGGTCCGAATGGGAAGATCGTTGAGCTGCTCGACGGCTTCCGGGCTGGAGTTGAGCCGCACCTGGTATTCGCGCCCCTGGACGCGCACTGCGCCGGTGGGCAGGATCAGGTTTTGCAGGTTGATGGCGTTGGAAACGTCGAGCGGGGAAAGCTGCCTGCCGAACAGCGCCTGCGGGTCCAGATCGACCATGATCTGGCGATACTTGCCGCCGAACGGCAGCGGCACCGAGGCGCCCTGCACGGTGGCAAGCTGGGTGCGGATGAAGTTCAGCCCGTAGTCGAACAGTTCCTGCTCGCTCATCGTCTTGCTGCTCAGGCCCAGTTGCAGAATGGGAACGCTGGAGGCGTCGTACTTGATGACGCTTGGCGGGAATGTGCCGGGCGGCATGATGCGTATGATGCTCTGATTGATGGACGTGATCTGGGCCAGGGCGAGGTCGATCTTGACGTTGGGCTGGAAGAAGACGCGGATCACCGCCACGCCATTGTAGGACTGCGACTCGATGTGCTCGATATCGTTCACCGTGGTGGTCATCGAGCGCTCGGCCACGGTGACGATGCGCTTTTCCATCTCCTCCGGCGTCATGCCCGTGAAACTCCAGACCACGCTCACCACGGGGATGTCGATATTGGGGAAGATGTCGGCGGGCATCGACACGATCGCCGCGCCGCCCAGGATGGTTATGAGCAGCGCCAGCGCCACGAACGTATACGGGCGTCGCAGTGCGAGTCGAACAAGCCACATGTAAGAATGACTCCGGCCAGGAAGCTGGTGGTTACCATTTCAGTGTGCAACAGCGCGGCCGCTTTGTCACTAAAGTGGGACCGGGGGGCGCCCGGCCTGTCATTCCAACATTCAGAAGAGGGCAGGCCGGGCCCGGACATAGGCGTTAAAAGAATCCTGCTGGCCAGGACGATTCTGAATCGCTATTCCGGCGCGCGCATCGTCGGGTCTCCGCTTCCGGCGAGAGTATGCCAGATGCGGTCCGCGTGGGGCAAATGCTTCTAACTGTCGGGCCCGATGGACCAGAATTGCCGGGACAACTCCCGGTAAACGCCGTCATCCGGCCGGAGCGCCCGCAGGCCAGAGGTGGCCCACGGTTGAACAGGACTGCTCATCGTGTTCACGCTGCCTTGGCGATACACTTTTGAGCGCGGTATCATTTCTCGCACACGTGGAGGTACCTTTGGCTGATGACGACGTTCCAACCGACGCCGCTCACTGCACCGGGATCTTCACCTCCGGCCCGGAGATCCAAGCAGCGGTGAGCCGCAGAGTCGCCATGCCAGGTGTGACACTCGGAGGAACGCGGAAGTCCACGCGGTACAGATCATAGCTGCCGGGCCAGCCGACCTTGTTTACCACCTCAGCCTCTCGTCCCCCAATGTTGACTTCGACGGGCGAGTTCACGACCTCCACGGGGTTGTCCGGAAATGGCCGAAAACCGGCTGGCAGCAAGTCCGGACGCGTGGGTCCCAAGCCTTTGGCGCGCACTACCAGCACCTCGCCCGCACGCGCCGGCTTGACCGCCGTAACCAGTGACCAGTCCGCCCCATGGAAGACGGAGGGGCCGTCGGCCGTCTCTTCCACCTGGGGCCACTGCTTAGGGACCAGGTAGTAACGAATCCGCAGCCGGCCGCCCCCGAGAATCTGCCGTTGCGAGGGGTCCTCAGCCGCCGAAGCGTTCCGCGCGGCCGTGATGGTCTGTACCCAACCATGTTCGCCGACCACTCCGAGAAACGCACCGGCGCCGCCGAGAATGGGGTGGGTCGGACCTAACGATCCGACGAGCCCGCCGTCGGTCAGTTTGCCAACCCATGTGCCGTCGGCCGTGAAAAGGTCAGCCGCGCAATAGACATGGTTCCCCGAGGTGACATTAGCAGCCGCCATGGTCGGGGCAGGACTCGCAGAGGGGCTCAACCTCTCGCCCCGGTTCTCCCACAGGCCCTTCGCGGGCTTGCCGTTAACGGAGACGATATCGGCGATACTGACAAATCCCAGGAAGCCGCGGATCGGAATATTCGCCACTGGGCCGGCCGAGGCTGCGAGCTTCGTGGCGTCCGGAACGTCGAACCAGTAGTACACCTGATTCTCTATCTCAATTTCGAGGAAAGCGACTCGCGGCGTCTGAGCCAGAAGCACGGCCGTACACGCCGCAAACAAGCAAAACATCTTGAGTCTCATGATCTGTCTCCTTGCCGGGAGCGGAGCCGGGGAGTACAATTGCCTTGATTGCGGGCTTGCCTGCCGGACTTCGCTCACCTGCCCTTAAAAGTTAGCCGAAGCCGGTGTGGGTGGTCTTGGGCGCAAATTGAATTATCTTGAATTAACTTGAAAGTGCATCCTCCACAGCCAGCCCGGCGCATCTACCAGTTCGGTCCTTTCTCGCTGGATCCGGGCGCCCGCTTGCTGTTGAGAGAGGGGCAGGTGGTGCCGCTGAACCCGAAGGTCTTCGAGACCCTGGTGGTGCTGGTGGAGAACGCCGGCCGGCCGGTAGAGAAGAACGCGTTGCTTCGAGCCATCTGGCCGGACACGTTCGTCGAGGAGGAAAACCTCGCCCACAATGTCTCGGTGCTACGCAAGACGCTGGGGGAGGGGCCGGGCGGGCGGCCCTACATTGAGACGCTGCGCAAGCTCGGTTACCAGTTCGTTGGGCGGGTGAGCGTAGGTTGGGAGGAAGGCCGTGCCGAGGATTCCGCCATCGTCGCGGCTCCGCGGTTGGTATCGCTGCCGCATCCAAGCGTGCGCCGCTGGCCGCGGGCGGCGACGGCCGCGGTAGTTCTGGCGGGAGCGATTCTGGCGGCGCTGGCGGGCTATCTGCTCCTGCCACGCGCCGAAGACAGGTCTCCGAAGACCGGCACTTTTACCCAGCTCACCGACCAGCCAGGCCAGGAGATCTTTCCTAACCTCGGGCCGGACGGCCAATCGTTCGTCTACGCCGGCCGTGCCGCGGGCAACTGGGTCATTTACTTCCAACGGGTCGGTGGAAGAAATGCCATGAATCTCACCCAGGACTCCCCGGCGGATGATACCCAACCGGCGTTTTCGCCGCATGGCGACCAGATCGCATTCCGCTCAGAGCGCGATGGCGGGGGCATCTTTGTCATGGGCGCCACCGGCGAGTCAGTCCGGCGGTTGGCCGATTTCGGGCACCATCCGGCCTGGTCGCCAGACGGCAGCGAGATCGTTTGCGCTACCGTGAGCTTTCTGCGCCCGGATTCCCGCTGGCAACCTCACAGCCAGCTCTTCTCGATCAACGTCTCGACGGGCGAGAAGCGGCTGCTCACCGCCGGCATAGAAGACGCCGTGCAGCCGAGTTGGTCCCCGAACGGCCTCCGAATAGCCTATTGGAGTCTGACGCGGGGCCAGCGGGACGTTTGGAGCATCTCGGCCAGGGGCGGTGGGGCGGTTCCGCTGACTAACGATGTCTATGTGGACTGGAATCCCGTCTGGTCACCCGATGGAAAGTTCCTCTATTTCTCCAGCGACCGGGGCGGCAGTATGAACCTTTGGCGGATCCGCATCGACGAAAAATCCGGAAGGGGGTTGGGGCAGCCTGAGCCGCTGACGACGCCATCGCCCTACGCCGGACCGTTCAGCCTCTCGCGGGATGGACGTCGAATCCTTTACGTGCACCAGGTGGGGACATCCAATATCCACGCGGCTGGCTTCGATCCCATCGCCGGACGAATCGTCGGACCGCCAGTTCCGATCACGCAGGGTTTGAGGGAGGCGGTGCGTCCGGATCTGTCTCCCGATGGCCGCTGGCTGGCCTTTAACACGTGGGGCCAGGAGGACGTGTTTGTTGCCAGGACGGACGGCACGGGGCTGCGGCAACTGACCCGGGACGTGCATAAGGACCGGGGCGCGCGTTGGGCGCCCGATGGGAAGCACATCGCCTTTCAATCCAACCGGAGCGGCCAGTGGGAAATCTGGACCATCCGCCCAGAGGGCAACGAGCTGCGCCAGTTTAGTCAAACCCGAGGCAATAACATCTACCAACCGGTCTGGTCGCCCGATGGTTCGCGCCTGGCAGCCAGTGTGGACGGCGGCGCTCGGACCTTCATCGCGGAAGTGGGGAGACCCTGGAGTGAGGGAAGCGTCGAGATTCTTCCCGCGTCGGCGCTGGGAGGAGCGTTTGTGGCCAGTTCCTGGTCTCGGGACGGGCGGAAGCTGGCCGGTTTCCTTCTGACGACCGATGGCCTCTTTTCCGGGATCGTCATTTACTCGCTCGCCTCGGGTGAGTACCGGCTGCTGACGGAATCCGGGTATGCACCGCGGTGGCTACGCGACAGCCGGAGGCTGCTGTTTAACCATCAGGGCAAGATCTGTCTGGCGGACACCGGATCCGCGAGGGTACGCGAGATCCTCTCGGCGGCTCCGCACCAAATCGAATCGTATTTCGCAATCTCGCCCGACGATCGCCGGATCTACTTCAGCCAGGCGGTCATCGAAGCGGACATCTGGCTGCTCACTCTGGCGCGCTGAGCACCGTCCCCGCGAACACGGCACCGGGATCTTCACCTCCGAGCCGGCAATCCAGGCGGCCTTCACCTGAAGGCTTGCCATTCCTGATGCGACGCCTTGGGGAACCCGAAAGTGCAGGCGGCAGACGTCGGTCATCTCCAGCGGCGACAAACTGACCATTGAAAGGCGGGAAGCTCCGATCTAGCCTGGGGCGCCGCGGACACCCATGACAGTTGTGACTGTGATTAGCAGTGCCAAACTAACGATCAGCGGCCTTTCCCGAGGTCGCCGACATCGACAGTGTGCCGGGACGATTGGGATACATAGGGCACCCCCCTGTCCCACTCGAATGTCCCCAGCCCGGCCGAAGGCGGTCTGGTGTATCCTGGTTTCTCGTCATGACTGGCAGACTTATCGTTTTCCTCGTTTCTTGCGCGCTGGCCGCCGCTCAACCCGCCCCGCCGCGCCTATTGAAGGTGGACGATGCGCACAGGATGCTGGAGGTGCGCGACCCGCAGGTTTCGCCCGACGGCGCCTGGGTGGCCTACACGGTCTCGACCATCGACAAAGTGGCCGAGAAGTCCGACAGCGACGTGTGGATGGTGAAGTGGGACGGCGGCGGCCAGCAGCGGCTGACCACCAGCAAGGAGAGCGAATCGGCGCCGCGCTGGAGTCCCGACGGAAAATGGCTGGCGTTTCTCTCGGCGCGGGCCAATCGCGAGGAAGGCGCGCAGGTTTGGCTGCTGCCGCGCGCGGGCGGCGAAGCCGTGCAATTGACCACGGTGAAGGGCAGCGTCTCCGACTGCGTGTGGTCGCCCGATTCCAAGCGGCTGGCGCTGGTGGTCGCCGAGAGGGACGAGGAACCCAAGAAGGAAGGCGAAAAGCCCAAGACCCCGAAACCCATCGTGATCGACCGCTACCACTTCAAGCAGGACACGGAAGGGTATCGGACCAAAAAGCCGAACCGCGTCTGGCTGTTCGACATCGATGCGAAGAAAGCCGAACTGCTCACCACCGAGAGCTTCGACGAGTCGGCGCCGGCCTGGTCGCCCGACGGCGGCCGGATAGCCTTCGTCAGCAATCGCGCGGGCGACGCCGGCATGTACGCCGACCGCCAGTTGTGCGTGGCGGCGTCCAAGCCGGGTTCACCGGTGCTGCAGCTCACGACGAAAGAGATGAATTTCTCCGGCTCCGGCCGCGGAGGGCGCGCGGTTTGGTCCGCCGACGGCGCGTCGCTGTTCTTCCTGGCCGGACGCGAACGGAAATTCCGCGCCTATGACCGCATGACCCTGGCGGTGATGCCGGCCACCGGCGGCGCGGCGAAACTGCTCACGCGGGCGCTGGATCGCTCGGTGGGCTCGCCCATCGCTCTCTCGGAAAGAGAACTGAGCGTCCTGGTCACCGACGACATGAGCGAGTATCCGGTGTCGGTCGACGCCGCCGGCCGGGTCAAGCGCCTGGTGGAGGGGAAGGCGGTCATCGGATCGCAGTCGGCGGCGGGCGGGCATATGGCGGTCACGGTTTCGACCGACGAATCTCCGGGCGAGATCTGCGCGCTCGAAAACGGCAAACTGCGTCCGCTCACCCGGCACAACCAGGCTTGGCTCAAGGACATCCGTTTGGGAGAGACGCGCGAGGTTCGCTTCCAGACCGGGGACGGTGCCCAGGTACACGGTCTGCTGACCCTGCCTCCGGGCTACGAGGCGGGCCGGAAGGTCCCCACATTGCTGCGCATCCACGGCGGGCCCAACGGGCAGGATGCGCACACTTTCCAGTTCGAGCGGCAACTGTTCGCGGCCAACGGCTACGCGGTTTTGCAGGTGAACTACCGCGGCAGCGCCGGGCGCGACGAGGCGTTTCAGACCGCGATCTTCGCGGACTGGGGCAACCGGGAAGTCGTCGACCTGTTGGCGGGCGTCGATCACGTGGTCGCGGCCGACATCGCCGATCCCGCGCGCCTGGGCATCGGCGGCTGGAGCTATGGCGCCATCCTCACCAACTACACCATCGCGCGCGACGGACGATTCAAGGCGGCCACCAGCGGCGCCGGGTCCAGCCTGCAACTGTCGGTGTACGGCTCCGACCAATACGTCGAGCAGTACGATCTCGAGATCGGATTCCCTTGGAAAGCCAGGGACCTCTGGCTGAAGCTGTCGTATCCGTTCTTCGAGGCGGATAAGATCCGCACGCCCACGCTGTTCATGGGCGGCCAGAACGACTTCAACGTGCCGGTCATCGGCAGCGAGCAAATGTACCAGGCACTCAGAGCCAACGGCGTCGATTCGCAGCTCATCGTTTACCCAGGCGAGAACCACGGCCTCCGCAAGCCGACTTACATCCAGGACCGCCTGGAGCGCTACCTCGCCTGGTACGCCAAGTATCTCAAGCCGTGAGGTGCCACAGCGCTCCATCCGCTCCCTGACGGTCGCGGCTCGGAAACTTCTACTGAGCCGCGCGCGTCAGCAAGCGGTTGTGGCCGCGCAGTAGCGCAGCTTTCAGCCGGCCGGAGGATGACCGGCGAAAAGATCGCCGAGGACGGACGCCGAGACGCGCAAGCCGGTGTAGAAGGGACCGAACTCGGCGTACACCGCGCTGGCTTCGTCGAAGCGCATCTCGTAGATCAGCTTCTTAAACACCAGCGGGTCCTCGGCGTAGAGGTCGACGCCCCACTCCCAGTCGTCGAAGCCGATCGAGCCGGAGATGATCTGTTGCACCTGGCCGGCGTAACGCCGCCCGATCAGGCCGTGCTCGTGCATCTGGCGGCGCCGTTCCGCTATCGACAGCATGTACCAGTTTTTCCGTTCGCCGCGAGTGCGGTTCATCGGGTAGAAACAGATGTAGCGGTGATTGGGAATGGCCGGCCACAGGCGCGGCGCCATGGCCTTGCGCTGGGTCTCGAGGGCCTCTTCGATCTCCCTGTCCCACTCGGGCGTGAACGGCTCGAGGCCGCGCCCGGCAAGCTGGTTGTAAAGGCGAAAGGAGGATTCGTAGAGACCGAGTTCGACCACCGACACGTAGGACGTGGTGGGTTCCAGATAGTCGAACAGTTCCAGGGATGCCAGCCGCAGTTCCACCGCGTTCAGATCGATGAAGCTTCGGCGATGGTGCACCAGCATGAGATCGCTCTTGTGCCCGAGCATGGAAAATACGCCGCTGCCGGCCTCTTCCATCTCGGCCAGCGTGGTGGCCGCGGCGGTCAGCAGTTGGTCTTTCCCGGTCTCCTTGCGCCACTCGGCGTGCCGCAGGCGGAACATCTGGTGCAGAACGGCGGCGCCTTCCAGCGTCAGCGGCACGGCGGGCATGGGCGGCATCTCTTTCATGATGGCACGTACGGCGCCCCTGGTTTAGGGGTGTTGGTAGGGGGGGCGGTAGTCGCGCTGGAGCAGTTTCCGCGCGTCGGGGTTGCCGGCGATGTCGAGCTTCTGGCGGTCCCAACGAATGCGCGCTCCGGTGTTGTAGGCGATCATGCCGAGCTGCACGGTGGCGGTGGATTGAAACGCGTCGCGGATGGCGCAGATGGGCGGCTTGCGCGTGCGAACCCCGTCGAGGAAATTCCGCATGTGCCGCAGGCCCGACTCGCCGGCCGTCTTCAGCTCGACCAGCTTGCGTTGCGGATCCTTGCCGGCGGGAATGACGATCCACTTGTTGTCGGTGACGAAGACCGTTTGCTTCTTGCCGTAGAAGAAAATGCCGTTGGAGACCTCCGGACTGTACTCGGCCGCGCCCCACAGCCGGTGACGCCAGACCACCGGGCAGGTGTCGAACTCGAAGTGCGCGGTGAGCGTGTCGGGCGTCGTGATCTGGCCCTTGAGCTGGTACAGGCCGCCCATGGCCTGGATGGTGTGCGGCATCGACTCACCCAGGATCACGCGCGTGGCGTCGATCAGGTGGATGCCCCAATCCACCATGTGGCCGTTGCCCACCGCGGCCTCCAGCCGCCAGGTCTTGTGCCCGCGATTGGGGCTGTAGGCGAGCTTGGGTCCGGGGCCGCACCAGAGTTCCCAGTCCAGCGAGGGCGGCGGGGCCTGCGCGCGCGCATCGAGCATCGCCGCCTGGTAGTGGATCTGAACGTCGGCCTGCACGATCCGGCCGGCCGCTCCCGAGCGGATGTGCTCGGCCGCCTGGCGGACGGCGTCGCTCTGCCGGCGCTGGAAGCCGATCTGGATGACGCGCCCGCTCTTTTCGGCGGCGGCCACCATCGCCTGGCCCTCGCGAATGTCGTAGGCCAGCGGCTTTTCGCAGTAAATGTCCAGACCTTTGCGGCAGGCGGCCAGGACGGGAAGCGCGTGCCAGTGGGGCGGCGTGGCAATGATCACCGCTTCCAGGCCCGGGGTGTCGAGCAACTCCCGGTAGTCCTTGAAGGTTTTCGGGCGCGATCCTTGGGCCTTCTCGACCTCCGCCACGGCGGCGCTCAAATGCTCGGTGTCGATATCGCACAGGGCAATGCAGTCGACGCCGCCCGCTTTGAAGGCGGCATTCAGGTCGACCATGCCGTACCAGCCGCAACCGATCAGCCCGATCTTGATCCGGCGCTCTTCGGCGCGCCCCGCCACGTTCCCGGCCGCCGCCGCGGCGGCCATCACGAACTCACGACGATTGCTTCCCATGGCTGCCAAGGTACCAGAAATGGGGACAGTAACAAATAACCCCTTTTCCGGAAAGCAGGGTATTCTTGGCCCGGCGGCCAGGCCGAAAGTCTCCAAGTGCTTGAAAACGCTGAATGCCGTGACGGTGGGTCTGGAATTAAAAGGGGTTATTTGTTACTGTCCCCATTTCCGCGTGTTACAATCGCGGGCGGATGAAGATTGGACTGATTGGATTGGGCTTCATGGGCAGCACCCATCTGAAGGCCCTCCAAAAGATCGCGGGCGTCGAAGTGGTGGCGGTTTCGAGCGACGACCCGCGGGCGCTGTCGGGCGACCTCAGCCACATCCAGGGCAACATCGGCGGACCGGGCGAAAAGCTGGACTTTTCGAACCTGCGCAAGTACGGCGACGCCTTCGCCGCCGCGCGCGATCCCGAGACGGAAGCCGTCGACGTCTGCCTGCCAACGAACCTGCACGCCGCGGTGGTGATCGAAGCCCTTCGCGCCGGCAAGCACGTGCTGGTGGAAAAGCCCATGGCCCTGACCGCCGCCGAAGCCGACCGGATGCTGGAAGAGGCGGACAAGGCAGGGCGGCTCCTGATGGTGGCCCAGGTGCTGCGTTTCTGGCCGTCCTATGTCACCCTGGCCGGCCTGGTCAAAACGGGCCAACTCGGCCCGGTGCGTTCGGCCTTGTTCCGGCGGCGTTGCGCCGCGCCGGCCTGGAGCGCCTGGCTGGGCGACGCCTCCTTGAGCGGCGGGGGCGTATTCGACCTGTTGATCCACGACATCGACATCTGTCTACACCTGTTCGGGCGGCCCGAGGCCGTGTCGGCGTCCGGATACGAAGACTTGAAGCGCGGTATCGATTTCGTGCTCGCCCAACTGCACTATCCCGGCATCGGCACGGTCGCCGTCACCGGAGGCTGGCATCACCTGAAGTCGTACCCGTTCTCGATGGAATACACGGTGTCGGGCGACCAGGGCACGGTGGAATTCAGTTCGGCTGGCCGTCCGCCAGCGCTGTACCGGGCCGACGGCTCGGTCGAGGAGTTGCCGCAATCGGAGAAGGACGGCTATCAGGCCGAGATCGAGTACTTTATCGAGTGCTGCCGCAGCGGAGTTAAGCCGGCAGTCTGCCCGCCCGAAGAGTCGGCGACGGCGGTAAAATTGGCGCGGTTAATTCTTGAAGCCAGAGAGAAAGAGGGAGAGAGAATCGCATGCAAGCTCTAACAGACCTGGAAATCGGCGTGATGTTTTGGGCGGGTCGCGACCCGCTGGAGACCATCCGCGAGCTGAAAAGCCTCGGCGCCGGCTGTGGACAACTGGGGATTCCGGGCGACTTCAAACTGGCGGGCGCGGCCGCCGGGTGGAAAGACGCGCTGGAGGCCGAACAGTTTCCCCTGGTGACCGTTTTCGCCGCGTTCGCCGGCGAGGATTACGCCGACATCCCGACCGTCGAGCGGACCGTCGGCTTCATCCCTCCGGCCACGCGCGCCGAACGCGAGGCGCGCACCTGGGCCATCAGCGACTTTGCGGCGGCGCTCGGCGCCCCCAGCATCGCCCTGCACGCCGGTTTCGTGCCGGAAGATACCTCCGATCCGAATTACGTGGCGGTTCGCGAGATGGTCCGGCGGGTTTGCGACCACGCGGCAAGCCACGGCCAGACCTTCGCGCTCGAAACCGGGCAGGAACCGGCCGAGGTGCTGCTGAAGTTCTTCGAAGACGTGAATCGCCCCAACCTGCGGATCAATTTCGACCCCGCAAACATGATTCTTTATGGCAGCGGCGACCCGATCGAGGCGCTGGACGTGCTCGGCAAGCACGTCGTGTCGGTGCACGCCAAGGACGGCGACTGGCCGCCCGAGGGCGTAGCCGGCGCGCTGGGCACGGAACGGCCATTGGGGCAGGGCGCGGTCGGAATGGATCGCTTCGTCGCGAAGCTCAAACAGATCGGCTACCGAGGAACATTGAACGTCGAGCGGGAAGGGACGGCCCCCGAGCAGTGGCGGGCCGATGTCGGCATGGCGATCGAGCTGCTTACGCGGCTTCGCGCCTGACCACCCGAACGAATTTCTCGAGGGTCCGCGTGTCCCGGTCCGTTAGGACGCGCTCCGGCTGCCCCTCGTCGGTGCCCGAGATCAGCCTCAAAAGGTCCATCTGAAGCGCCAGGCTGGCTGCCAGTTCCGGGTTGGTTTCCCTCATACCAATCAGATCGGCCGCTCCGGCTCAAAACTTTACTCGGCAGGCTGGGGCATAGGCGTTAAAATAACGCACGTTGGTCGGACGACCTGAATAGCTCGGGCAATGGGGCGGTTATCGCCAGGCGTTCGTGTTTCACAGGGATTGCGATCTCCCAGAGTTGGGAGCCAGAATCAGGTTTCCTCGGCGCTCACGAAGAAAGACCCATTTGTGCTCGGTTAGAGGGCCCCACTCGAAGAATGTTAGTAGTATGACAACAGGAGGTGGCAATGCGAGATTCAGGTTCCTTTTCACAGGGCCGCTCGGGCATTCCGTCGATTGTGGGCGAATCCTGGCCCCGGCACGCCGTTCGGCATCTTCCGTTGGTTCTTGTGCTACTGGTCTCCGCGCTGCTCCAGGCGCAACAGCCGGCCATCACTTCTATCGTCAACGCCGCCAGCTACGAGGCGCGCGGGGTAGTTCCCGGCGGGATTATGACGCTGTTCGGCATGAACATTGTCTCCGCGTCCGGCATCGTGAGCGCGGCGGCCGTGCCCTTGCCCACCATGCTGGGCGGGACCCAAGTGCTGGTGAACAACATTCCAGCACCGCTTTTCGCCGTGGCCAACGTCAACCGGCAGGAGCAGATCAACTTTCAAGTTCCCTGGGAGGTGGCGGGCGCGAATACGGTCACTGTGGTCGTGGTTAACGGGAATGGGCGCAGCGGTGGGCCGTACGAACCCCAGGGCTACGTCGTATCCGCCGCGCACCCGGGCCTGTTCACGCTTGACGGTAGGAGCGCCATCGTCGTACACGGAGCCACCAACCAACTTGTGACCGTGTCCAATCCCGCCGAGCCAGGTGAAGTGGTGGTGTTCTACGCGACCGGTCTCGGCGCGGTCGACCGCGCCCAGCAGTCTGGCCAGCCGGCGTCGTTGACGGAATTCGCCAGGACGACCTACACCCCCATTGTCAACATCGGCGGGTGGGGCACAGTAGCAACAGCAGTTCATTTCGCCGGGCTCACGCCGGGCTCAGTCGGGTTGTACCAGATTAACTGCACTATCCCGGCGATTGGCAGCGGGGAACCCTTCGTGGCGCTGACCATGCTGGACCGGCGCTTAGGCGGTCAGACCGAGTACTCGAGCAGGATAGTGTACATACCAGTTCGCGGACGGACGACCGCAGTGCCCTTTGGAATGGAGTTCGTGCAGATTCAGCCAGGCGAGTTCACCATGGGCTGCTCGCCGGGCGACTATGAGTGCCAAAGCGACGAATTGCCGGCCCATCGTGTGCGAATCACCA
>JAUYBU010000271.1 GCA_030693045.1 Bryobacterales bacterium
CGGCTACGACGAGATTCTGGTGGCGGGCGACCCCGAGTGGCGCCTGGAGGCCGAGCGCCGGCGCGAAGGCATCGCGCTGGACGCCGGAGTGTGGGCCAAGCTCACCCCGGCAGCGGCGAAGGCCGGTGTCGATCCGCCCCCCTGTGCTATGCTGGAAAGCGATCCCCCGCCGGGCCCGTAGCTCAGTTGGTTAGAGCGCTACCTTGACACGGTAGAGGTCACAGATTCGAGTTCTGTCGGGCCCACCATATCCTCGAGGGAATTGGCGAGGGATATCCGGCGCCTCAACCGGATCACGATCGAAGAAGGAAAGTACCGCGAGATTCCTCGTCGCTAATCAATCGCCCGCTCAACCCCGTTCGCTTGGCTGCGCATGAGCCCGTTGGCTGGAGTTTGTACAATAAAGCTATATGAGTGTGGAAGAGATCGAGCAAGCTATTCAGGCCCTGAGCGAGGATGAGTTTGCCCGGATCGCTGAGCGGGTGCACGCCCTGGAGCAGGAGCGCTGGGAGGCCGAACTGGATCGGGATGCCAGAAACGGAAAACTGGATTTCCTGATTGCGGAAGCACAAGAGGATCGCAAACACGGTCGGCTCATGGATTGGCCAACTCCGTAATGAGGTCCCACGCGACTCCCCGGTTCTGGCGACTATTCCATGGCCTGCCGGCGGACGTCCAGCGACTCGCCGTCAAGACCTTCCGACTGTGGCAAGGCGATCCGAACCATCCTTCACTGCGACACCGGCGGCTCGAAGGCCGCGAAGACCTGGTGACGGTGCGGATCGGAGACCATTACCGGGCGCTCGGCCTCTTGGAACCCGGCGTCGTCGCATGGATCTGGATCGGCGCCCACGCCGAATACGATCGGCTGGTTCGCAACTGATCATGGGCCACCTTCCGTTGGAGCGCTGCCTGACACCGGATTGGGGCGGCTTGGCCGCGGCGTTGCACCAGGGCAGGAAGCCCCCCGCACACCTGGCCGAAAGTCTTTGACGCTGTCTCTTGGGGATCGGCCTGCCGGTTTGGCCCCGTCCAACGCATCGAAGCGGGCCGACCTTCGATCTCGGCCGCACCGTGGCCAGGCGGCTGAACAGGAACGGCGCGCTGCTTTCGGACTGGTCCACAGGGCGGATCGCCGCCGTGGACGGAGTCGAAATCCGCAGTTCCCATTGCCGCGGCCGTCACGCTGGCGAAGGCGCCGGACTTCATCGACGATGGGGTCGCCATGACCCATTCCTCCAGTAGTTCCTCCGGGGCCCGACTCCGGGAAATCGCCACGGCCGCGATGACGGCAATCCGAACCTCGCGCGGCAGTCACTCATACCGCAGCGCCTCGGTGGGGTCCAGGCGCGCGGCCCGCATTGCCGGTATCACGCCGCTCGCCAGAAGGCGTGGGGTGACGGCATGACCGGGAAGGTGGTCGCCTGGCGCGTCGTCAAGGATTGTGCGCAGCAAGCGGCAAGGGAGAACTGGGACACCATGCGGCTGGCGGTGAGAGTGCAAGCCGCGCTTTCGGAGCGCCGTGAATGATCGAATCGGAATCGAGCCGGGAGACTAGAGTGGCGGCTGCGAGATGCCATCCCTCCTGGCCTCAGGTATTCTATGAACATGGAGCTAATCTTCGAAGTTCGCGACGGCGAGGAAGGTGGCTACTGCGCGCGCGCATTGGGCCACGCCATCTTCACGGAAGCGGAGACTTGGAATGAACTTCGCGCCAACGTTCTTGAGGCAACATCGCTTCACTTCGAAGATGGCGCGGCGCATCCCCGCCTCGTGCAACTGCACTATGTAAAGGACGAGTTGATCCCGGTCGAAGCGGCATGAAGTTACCGCGCGCCGTATCCGCGGACCGTGTAATTCACGCGTTGGAACGCCTCGGCTACGTGGTGATCCGTCAAAAGGGCAGCCACGTCGGGCTGCGGCACCAGGGACCTCCAGTCCACACGATCACCGTCCCCCTGCACAACCCGCTGAAGACCGGCACTCTTCATGGCATCCTCTCCGAGGTTGCTCAGGTGAGATCCGTCACCATCGAGTCCCTCACGGAATCACTCTGAAATCCGAACCTCGCGCGGCAGTCACTCATACCGCAGCGCCTCGGTGGGGTCCAGGCGCGCGGCCCGCACGGCCGGTATCACGCCGCTCACGACGCCCACCAGCAGCAGAATGCCGCCCGCCGCCAGCGCCGTCATCGGCGAGACGATCAGCCGCAGGTCGCCCTTGCCCGAGTCGTCCTCGAACAGCGGTCCCAGCACGGGCAGCGTGCCGACGGCGGCCGAAAGCGCGTAGGCCAGCGCGATGCCGATGATGCCGCCGGCCAGCGTCAGCGCCAGCGCCTCGGCCAGAAACTGCGTGCGGATGTGGCGGCGTCGCGCGCCCAGCGCCATGCGCAGCCCGATCTCCCGCACCCGCTCGTCCACCGACACCAGCATGATATTCATGACTCCGACGCCGCCGATGCCCAGCGTGAGCGAGCCGATAAAAGCGAGCAGCACCTGCAAGCCGATGGTGATGCCGTCGATGACGGGGCGGAACTCCTCGCGGCCGAAGGCCTGTATGGCGCGCTTGTCGGTGGGCGAAAAGCGCTGCCGCTTGGCCAGCGCGGCCCGCACCTGCTCGATGGCCGCCTTCTCGAACCGCGGCGCGATGGCCATGAAGACCATCGTCGAGGCGTACTGCGTGTCCCACAGGTCGCCCGCCGTGGTGTAGGGAATCCAGGCGCATTCATCGTCCGGCGAGAAGTAGTTGCTGATTTGCAGTTTCAAATCCAGCACGCCAACGACGGCGAAGCGCACGCCGCTGATGGTGACCGTCTCGCCCACCGCCGGGCGGCCGCCGAACAGCTTGCGCCGCAACCGGTCGCCGATGAACACCACCCGGCGGCGCTCCTGGAAGTCGTCGGGCGAGATCCAGCGGCCTTCGCCCGGAACCTCGGCGCGAATCACGCCGTATTCCGGATAGACGCCGCGCACCGCGACGTTGACTGTCCGCTCGGCGTAACCCATCGGCAGGCGCCGCACCGTCTCCAGGCTCGACAACCGGACCAGCGCGGCCTCCTGCCGGATCGCTTCCAGGTCGGCCAATTCGAAGCGCACGCGCCGGCCCGCGCGCTCGCCGCCGGCCTGCTCGCTGGTCTGCCCCGGCCAGGCCACCACGGCGCTGCGGCCGAAGGCGTCGAAGGCGCGCACCAGCGCGTGGCGGAACCCGTTGCCGTAGGCAATCAGCAGCGTCACCGTCACGATGCCCCACACGATGCCCAGCATGGTCAGGATGCTGCGGGTGGGATTGCGCCGCAGGGCGACCCAGGCCTGAATCAGGATCTCGCGCAACATCGCCTCAACCTCCCGCCTCGTAGCGCAACGCCTCGATCGGATCGACCGCCGCGGCGCGGCTGGCCGGATATACGCCCGCGAACACGGCGACCACACCCAGCAGACCGGCCGAAAGCAGGCCCGATTGCCAGGTGGGCAGCAGCCCGGCGAAGAATGCCGGCATCGGCAACAGGTTCACCAGCCAGCACAGCGCGTATGCCACCGTCATGCCCAACCCGCCGCTCAGGAACACCACCAGCGTGGTTTCCGCGAAGAACTGGCTCACGATGGCGCCGCGCGTCGCGCCCACCGCCTTGCGCACGCCGATCTCGCGCGTGCGCTCGCGCACCGCCACCATCATCACGTTCATGACCCCGATGCCGCCCAGCAGCAGCGTCACCACGCCCACGGCGCCCAGGAAGTACTTCATGCCGTCGGTCATCTTGCGGAAGGCGCGCGAGTTCTCCACCGTGTCCCAGATGGCGGCCGCTTCCTCGTCGCGCGGGTCGAAGCCGTGCATGCGGCCCAGCGCGCGGCGCACCTGGCGCTTGCACTCGTCGTGGTGTTCGAGCGAGCGCGCGGTGACGATGAACTGGTCGATCGAGTTCGCCGGAGCCGGCGGCTTTTCGGGAAAATCGCGCATCATCGCGCGGAACGGGATGAAGACCTTGGCGATGTCGCGGCCGTCGTAGCTGGAATCCTGATCCTTGACGCGCATGACGCCGACGACGGCGTAGGGATGGTCGCCGATGTGGATGCTCTCGCCCAGCGCGGGATGGGACCCGAACAACTGGCGCTTCAAATCGCTGCCCAGAAACGCCACGCGGCGGCCCTCGGCCTGATCCCGATCGCTGTAGAACCGGCCTTCGGCGACGTCCAGGCTGCGGACCTCGGCGAAGGCGGGCAGCGAACCATTCACCAGCGGGAAGCCGCTGTTGAAGCGGCTGCGCACGGCCAGCGTGCGTCCCATTTCCGGAAGCACGTACTGGCAGGCCCAGGCTTCGGCCGCAATCGCGGCGTGATCGGTGTCGGTCCATCGGAGGGGGCGTCCGGCGCGAAGCCCGCCCGCCTGCATGCTGGTGCGGCCGGCGAACACGATCAGGATGTTCTTCCCGAAACCCTCGGCGACCTTGGCCTGACCCACGCGCAGCCCCTCGCCCGCGGCCACCATCAACGTGATGGACACGATCCCCCAGGCGATGCCGAACATCGTCAAGAAGGTCCGCACCTTGTGCGACCACAGGGTGCGAAGCGTGTCCCGGACTAGGTCGCGGAAGCTCACCTATTGGAGGATGATCTTGTCGCCCTGCTTCAACCCGGCCGCCAGTTCGGTCTTCACGCCGGTGGAAATGCCGGTCTGCACGGCCACCCGCCGCCGGCCCTTTTCCTGGGTCGGATCGGGCACTTCGACGAATGTCTTGCGCTCGCGGTCGTAGATCACGGCGGTTTCGGGAATCGTCAGCACGCTGTGCTTCTCTTCCAGGATGATCTCGGCGTTGGCGCTCATGTTGGCCTTGAGTTCGCCGCCCGGATTGCGGATGGAAACCCGCACCTCGAAGGTCGTGACATTATCCTTTTCCACGCCCAGGGGCGAGATCTTGGTGACCTGGCCCTCGAACTTCTTGTCCTTGAAAGACTCCACCACAATGCGCGCCCGCTGGCTCATGTACACCTTGCCGATGTCGGCCTGGTCCACCTTGCCCAGCACATACACGTCGCCAACGTCGCCCAGCGTCATGATGAGCGTGGCCTGCGAACCCAGCACCAGGATCGAGCTGACCGCGTCGCCCACTTCGACGTTGCGCGACAGCACCAGGCCGTCCATCGAGCTGACGATGGTCGAGTTCCGCAGGTCCTCGTCGGAGCGGTCGAGCGCCGCCTTGGCCTGCGCCACCTGGGCCTTGGCGCGCGCCATGTCCGCGCGCGTGACCGACACGTTGCGGATCGCCATCATTTGCCTGTTGAGCGCCATCTGGTAGGCGCGCTCGGCGTCCTCGAGCAGGTTCTTGGCGATCAGGCCCTCGGCGTGCAGCTTGCGGCCGCGCTCCATGGCGGATTTCAGGAAGGGCAGGTCCGGCCCTTCGGCCTCGACTTTGTTGCGCTCGTGCGAGGCCTGCACCGACTCTTCGGCGGCCTGGGCGGCCATGTGCGTGGCGGTCGCCTCCCGGACGCGGGCCTGCAATTCTTCCTTGTCCAGTTCGGCCAGCACCTGGCCCTGCTTGACCCATTCGCCGTAGTCCACCAGGAGCTTCTTCACGATGCCGCTGGCCTTGCTCTTGACTTCGACCTTCGAGCGCGGCTGGATCTTGCCCGTCGCCACCACGCTGCGCGCGATGTCGCCGCGCTCGACCGTGGCGAGCTTCGAAGCTTCAATCGAGTTGTTCGGTTTGAGTGCGGCGCGCAGCCCGAATCCCGCCCCGGTCAGCACCACCAGCACCACCACCACCCAAATCCATCGGCGACGCTTCTTTCCGTTGACTGCCATACGCAAACATACGAGAATCCGCCGGCCGATGTTCCGGGAAATGGGGTCGGCCTGGGTAGGGTGGAGAACTGGCGCCGCCGGCCTCTTCTTACTTCTTCAGCACCAGGAACAGCACCAGAACCACGATCACCGCCACGAGTCCGGCAATCACCAGGATGAGCGGCAGCTTGGAGGCCTTCGGCGGCGCCGGGGCCGCGACGGCCTGAAGCGCGGCAGGCGCCTGCTCGGGAGCGGCCGTGGGCGCCTTGAACAACCGCGTGTACTCGCTGGGCCCGGAAGCCTGCATGTTCGGCGGCGGCACGCCGGGCAGCAGTCCGGGCTGCGGATGCGCCTGCGCCGCGAACGCCTGTGTCACGCTGCCCCCCGGCGCTGGCGGAGCCATCGGCGGTCCGGGAGGGGCGTGGGGAGATCTCCGTCCCGGGATGTCATCCTTTCCGAACATCCGCGTGAATTCGCCCGGCGCATCCAGCGGCTTGGCCGAAGGCGGCGGCATTGGACGGCCCCCAAACGGGTCCGCGGCCGAGCCCATGCCGGGCCCGGTCTCTCTGAGCGGTTTCGGCTCCATCGGCGATTTGAAGAAACGCGTGAACTCGCCCGACTCGCCTGGCGGGGGTGGCGCGGGAGCCGGCGCCGGGGCCGGCGCCCCGGTCGAGGGCGCCTGGAACATTCTT